>JBAUZG010000217.1:0-4111 GCA_049585195.1 Bryobacteraceae bacterium
GTCTCAAAACCGGTTCAGCGTCTTTTGATTTGCCTTCATGCACGAGAACGTCGGCAAGCTGCAGGTCGTTTCCGGCGTCCGGCTCTCTGCCGCTCTTCTTCTCGAAGATGGCCGCCCGTTGAAGCAGGCGCTCAGCAACTTCGAAGTTTTGCCTGTTCGATTCCAGGTTGGCGGCGGCTCGCAAGAAGCCTGGATGCGTCAGGGCAAGCTTGTAGCTATCGGCGGGCATTCGCTGGATGGCAGCGTTCGCCTTGTCCAGGTCGCCGAAGAGAACCAACGCGTTCACCAGCCCTTCCCAGGCTTCGACATTTCGCGGATGCGCGCTGGTAATTTGCTCAAACATCTCCGCCGCTCGGCGGGGTTCGTTCAATCGCAGGTATAGATCGGCGAGCTGGCGCTCCACCTCGGGCGAAGGTTTGCTGCCATCGGCTTCAACAGAACGCTCAGCTAGATTTTGGAGCCGCCGCGCTTCCGCCACGTCGCCCGTTTCCGCATAAACGGCGGCAAGCATAACCAGGTGGTCCGCATGCGATAACCATTCGGTTCTCACTTCGGCCGGCATCTGTTTTACGAGAGCAGCCGCACTTGCGAAATCCTTCGCTTCATCAAGCGATCTCATCAACGCTGACCAATTCCCGGAGTCTTCCGGTTTGACCTCGACCAAACGGCGGTAAAGCGGAACGGCAAGTTGGGCCTGCTGGTTTTGCTCATAACTCCCCGCCAGTGCCCGAGCCGCATCCGTGCTTTGCGGGCGAAGCTCGAGAGCGAGCTTAAACTCCTGAATCGCGTCCGAAGTATGGAAAGCATTCAGATCTTCGCCGCCCTGTTTCATGTGACTCCAAAATCTCGCCGATTGGAGTCCGTCCACGACCGATTTGTTGTTCGGCTGTAGCGCGAGCGATCGTTCAAACAGCGGAATGGCGCCTGCGAAATCTTGTTGCTTCAGATGTACGAAACCAAGACCGGCAAGAGCGCTGGCGCTGCGCGGAGTAGTCCGCAGCGCGGTCGAGAAATCGTCCTCGGCTTCCTTCAATTGATTCGCATGCAGAGCCTGATAACCTTGGCCTTCGCGAGCGCTCTGGGCAACTTGGTGTGGTTCCGTTCCAGTCGCCACGGGCGCGCCGTGGGTCATCAACTTGGATAGTTCAGGATCTGGATAGCGAGCGAGATAGGCGCGCAAGGAAGGCATTGAAGCTGGGTTGCCTGCGTCCCACAGGAGCGCTTGCCGCCACGCGAGCCGCGCTTTCTCCAAAATCGTGGAATCGCCCTTCACGGCTTCGAGCGCCTCGAGTCCTTGTAGCCTGGTCTTCTGCCGGTACGTCAGCAGCTTGCCGAGTGCGAGCGAATACTCGGGCGCCTCAGGATACTTCTTGATGTACTTCCGCAGTCCGGCAATTGCGTCGTCGAATCCTCCTGGAGCCGCGGCCTCGGTCTCGAAATACGAAATGGCCCATCCGCCGGGCGGCGGCTCGTCCCCGAACACCTGCCGGTAGGCTCGCAGCGCGCCTTCAAAATCCTGTTTGCGGGCAAGCCGCTGAGCCTCCTCGAGTAATTCGCGCTGCCCGGTCAGTGGACGCATTCTCTCGATGCGCGCGATTTCAGGGTTGTTCGGATTGATTCGGCGTAGGCGGTCGAGATAGCGCGCTGCGTCAGCCTGGCGGCCGCTACTCTGCGCGTATCGTGCAAGACCTGCCAAGGCTTCCAGATTGTTGGGATCGGCGAGAAGAACCTGGTCCCAGCTTCGCGAGGCAAGCTCCAATAAGCCGCGTCCCTCGAGCGAACGGGCCTTCATCAATAATTGATCGGTTGCTTCAGAACCGTAGATGCTCACTCCCGGCTGGAGCGCAAGACCCGCGGCCATCGCAAAAACAGGCATTCTCTTCCAAATCATTAGTTCCAACTCACTTTCAGCGTTCCAGTAGCCTCAAATTTGAATCGCCCTTCGCACCATCCGGTGCCGAACAGGGCCAGGTTTTGGTCGTAGTAGCGGGGCGGCGATCCGAATAGGCCGGTCTTCCCGCTCCTCTCGAGTTGCATTCGTTTCATTTGTTGGTCGGCTGCGGATTTCAGATTGTTCGCTGACAAAAATGGGAGCAGCGCCGCCGAGAAGCCGACGCTTCCGTTGGCGTTCCTTACTCGCCCGTCCGGCTGTACCTCGGCCGGCGGAATCCGATGATCGGCCATGTAACGAGCCATTCCAGATAGGGCGCTCAAAACTTCCGGCCTGAAGGGAGAAGCCGAGTCCAGCATGCCCGCCCACAGATAGACCCGGATGGCGTCGTAGCTCGAAAGAGGTTCGGGAGCCGGCAGCGGATAAACCGAAAAACCGTCCTTAGCCCGGAACGCGATCCAATCGAGAATGAAACCCGATGGCGAACTGCCGCGCAGCAATTTCGGAACATTCGCCGCAATATTTCGCCAGGCCTGATCGCGGAGCGCATCGCCTATGCCGAGCAGGAGCTGCACCGGAACGTAACTCGGATTCAACTCGAACGAGCCGTCCGCATTGGTGAAACCAAACGAACCAGGCATAAGCATTGGTCCGAAACGTGGAATGTCGGCGGCTTCTTCGGCGAGAATTCTGTCCGCTAAGACATGCCCGCTTTGGACGAGCCGGCTGTCATGCCACAAACGTCCCGCCTGGAGCAATGTGTAGGCGAGCCAAAGGTCGGCGTCGGCGGCTGAGTTCTTATCGCTCTCGCGCCAGGCGCCTCGGCCTTTCTCCCATTGCCACGCGGGCAGATGCAACGATAGGTTCCCTTGGGCCAGGTTTTGATTGGTCCAGGAGAGAACGCTGTCGAATCGCGCGCGATCGTTCGCAACGAGCGAAAAGAAGAGCGCGTAGGCCTGCGCTTCAGACGTCGTTCGATCGTTGGCATCATGATCGACGATGCGGCCGTCCGCTTCGAGAAAATAGCTTGTATAGCTCTCCCAGAGAGGCCATGTCGTTTTCGCGTGTACCGAACAGGCCAAGAGCAAGGCCGTAAGCACGGTCACTAACGGAGTCCGCATCGGTCGAGTTCTAGAGTTGAGCTTGTAATCGCAGGGCCGCTCTTCGTTCGAGCCATCCGTTCACAGGCATCGCCAGCAGCAGGGCCACGCTGAACAAAAAGAGCGGTATATACCAGTAATGATCCTTGGCCCAAACACGGCTGCGTTCATCCCAGCGAAGATGGCCCGTCGCATAGGTTGGCGACTGCAGGGTAAATGAATGTAGCTGGCCGCCCTCGAGAACGCTCAGATTTCCATAGATGGACGGCAGGCTCGAGCTCTCGGCGAACGTCTCTTCGAGTGCTGCCAACGCGCTCGCATTCAGACCCTGAAACGAGAGCGCAGCGCGTCCGCTGTTCAACGGGGAGACAAATTCGGAGACGAAGCCATTGGGACTCGGGTCGGCAGAGATGATTGCGCGGGCGCGCTGCTGCTGGTCGTTCCATGTGAAGCGCGACCATTTCGGCCGCAGCCAAGTGGGTGTTGCGAATTCCGGCCAGAGAGAAGGTTCGAGATTGAGCTTTACGGCGCCTTGCTGCAATTGCGCGGGTCCTGTGGCATAAGCGGCCCCGGAAGATCGATCGGCGCCGCCCACAATCAACAGGTCCTTGTCTTTGACAGCGTTTACCTCATCGGGGCGAACAACGGTGACTCGTAGCGCGGGATATCCGGTCCGCGCGCCACACAGACCTAGCAGCGCCAAATAAAGCGACGTTTCCTCCGTTGACGCAGCATCCGGCAGGACAACAGCGGTCTGAGAAAGGTCGGCGTATTGAGTGAACGGGAATCCGGCATTTGCGAACAGATCGAGCCGCGGCAGTTGAACAAAGTGCGTCAGGCGCGAAAGATCGAGCGCGGAATCGCGAAGCACCTGTTCTTCAGGCGATCGCCCGGCGCCGCCAGGGCGGTCGGCGTTCAGTGCAAATTCGACGGTCAAGGTGTTGGCCGATTGAAGGTCCTGAACAGGCAATCCTAGCCGTATTCCCTGTCGTCCGTTGCCTGCAATTTGTTCAATAGGCCGCGACGTTACAAATTGGCCGTTCAGCTTGACGCGGATCTCGCCTGTAGCGCCCTCCGGCCACTGATTGAGCCGATAGTTAAGCTGGAGCGGGATGTAGGG
>JBAUZG010000218.1:0-6184 GCA_049585195.1 Bryobacteraceae bacterium
CCGCATAGGCAACTGTCGGAGATCGCCACGGCGTGCCTTTATTCCGGCAAGCATGTGCTCGTAGAAAAGCCGGGCGGACGGAACCTCGCGGAGTTATCCGCCGTGAGGGAGGCGGCCGATGCCACTGAGCGGGTCGCAAAGGTGGGCTACAATCACCGCTTCCATCCGGCGGTGCTCAAGGCACGTGAGATCGTCGATCGTGGAGAGCTCGGGCCCTTAATGTTTATACGCGGGCGCTACGGTCACGGCGGGCGGCCGGGGTATGAAAAGGAATGGCGCCTCCAACGTTGTAAGTCGGGCGGCGGACACCTGATTGATCAGGGCTCGCATCTCATCGACCTCGCGCGATGGTTTCTCGGCGAATTTACCGACGGGCACGCCGCGCTTAGGACCTTTTTCTGGAACACAGAGGTCGAGGATAGCGCGTTTCTCACCTTGTCGACGTCCGAAGGGCGGATCGCGTGGTTGCACGCGACTTGTACCGAGTGGAAGAACTTGTTCTCTTTTGAGATCTATGGCCGCGACGGGAAGCTCGAGATCAATGGGCTTGGGGGTTCTTATGGGATAGAAAGCCTCACCTTCTACCGCATGTTGCCTGGAATGGGTCCGCCGGAGACGACGCGCTGGGAATATCCGTTTGCAGATCGTTCGTGGGATACCGAGATCGCTGAGTTCATCGCGGCCATCCGCGAGCGGCGGCGACCAATCGGCGACGTTGCCGAAGCGCTTGGCAGCATGTCGGTCATCGAGCGTCTCTACCAGGGAGGTTGGGGATGATCATCGTCCGCAGTCCGTTGCGCATCACATTGGGTGGTGGCGGCACCGACCTCCCCTCCTACTACCGCGACCATGGCGGGTTTCTCGTCGCCGCGGCAATCGACAAATATGTCTACATTACACTGCACAAAACCTTTCGGCCCGGTTATATCATCATGTATTCCGAGCTGGAACGGGTCGAACGGGCTAGCGACATCAGACATCCGATCGTGCGCGCCGCCATAGAGCTCGTCGGCGCGGACGACCGCGTCGAGATCGCCAGTATGGCTGATATACCGGCCGGCACGGGGCTCGGATCCTCGGGCAGTTTTACGACTGCATTGCTTCGCGCCCTGCACACCCGTCAGCGCAATGTCATCAGCCCGCACACTCTTGCCGAGCAAGCCTGCCACATCGAGATCGACTTGCTTCGCGAGCCGGTCGGCAAACAGGATCAGTTTATCGCCGCATATGGAGGGGTTACCTGTTTCGAATTCAATAAGGACGACAGCGTTGTGGTCGCTCCTGCAGCCATTACCCACGAGGTGCTCGATAGCCTCGAGGATGGGCTCTGTCTTTTTTTCACCGGCTACTCGCGGTCAGCTTCGGCGATCCTGAAGGACCAGGATGACAGGTCGAGGGCAAGAGATGGATCAGTGATCGACAACCTGAACTACATCAAGGACCTTGGTCGGCGAAGCCACGCTGCACTCTTGCAGGGCGACTTACCGCGCTTTGCCGAACTCATGGACGAGCACTGGCAGCAGAAGAAAAAGCGTTCAGCCGAAATGTCGAACAGGCGGATCGACGAGTGGTACGAAACGGCGATGCGCAACGGTGCGCTCGGTGGTAAGTTGATTGGTGCCGGAGGCGGTGGTTTTCTCATGTTTTACACAGAGAACAAGCGACGCCTGTTGCACGCGATGCTTGAGCAGGGGCTCGAAGAAGTGCGCTTTCGCTTCGATTTCGAGGGCTCGAAAACGATGATCCAATGACGAGGATGCCACCAATCGCCGTCCTCGCCGGCGGCCTCGCCAAGCGGATGCGACCGCTAACCGAGCAGTTGCCGAAGGCGCTCCTCGAAATCGCTGGCCAACCGTTTATCGCGCATCAGCTGCGGCTCTTTGCTCGAGAAGGCATCAGGGACGTCAAGCTACTGGTCGGCTATTGCTGGGAGCAGATAGAACGCTTCGTTGGCGACGGTAGCAGATTTGGAGTCAAGGTCGATTACATTGTCGACGGGCCAACGCTGCTGGGTACCGGTGGTGCGATTCGCCGCGCTATCGACTGTCTTGGGCCGGAATTTCTCGTGACCTATTGCGACAGCTGGCTGGATGCACCGTATGCGCCGGTCGTCGAGGCCTTTCACGCCAGCGGCCGGCCCGCACTCATGTGTGTGTTCGGCAACGAGAACCGCTGGGATGCGAGCAATGTCCATTTCGAGAATGGCGTCATTCGGTGCTATTCGAAGAAGTTCCGCCGCCCGGAAATGCATCATATTGATTGGGGGCTCAGCATACTGAGAGCGAGCGCACTTGCGACTCGGCCGATGGGAAAGCCTTGGGATCTGGCTGAACTTTACGAAGAGTTGTCGATTTCAGGCTGCCTCGCGGGTTACGAGATGACCCGCAGATTCTACGAAATCGGCTCCTTCGAAGGCCTTGCCGAAACCAACCGGCTGTTGTGCACGGCCCTAGCTTAGCTAGTTAAATTATAATTTACATTGACAGTCATACCGCCCTTCGAAGGTGACCCCTGAATGAGTGTGGAAGCCCAGACCGGTGAACTCTCGTCGATCATTCGATCCGAGCCGATAACAGGCGCTGACGTTTTGATCGTCATTCCGAGCCTGAACGAGGAGGCGCACATCGAGGGTGTGATTGCCAACCTACAGAAGGACCGCTGCTGTAGCGAGGCCCTCATCGTGGTCAGCGACGGAGGCAGCTCGGACCAGACGGTAGCCATTGTCGAACGTATAGCGCGTACCGATCCTCGCGTCCGCGTGCTGGCGCCGGCCGAGCGTCTGAGGACAGGTGCTTCGGTCAATCGCGCCGTTGAACGCTTCGGAGATGGGCGGACGTGGCTCGTAAGGCTTGACGCGCATTCGGAATACCCAAAGAACTACGCCTCGCGCTTGGTAGCGAAGGCGATCGAAACTGGTGCGAACTCGGTGGTAACGACGATGTTCACCCATGGCCATACCTGCTTCCAGCGCGCGGCCGCCGCAGCGCAGAACTCATTCCTTGGTACGGGGGGCTCAGGCCACCGGCTTCTCAACCGCGGCGGCTGGGTGGAACACGGCCATCACGCTCTGATCGATTTGGTATGGTTTCGCAAAGTTGGCGGTTATGAAGAGGTACAGTTCAATGAGGACGCAGAGTTCGACCAGCGACTAACCAAAAGCGGTGGCAAAATTTGGCTGGCAGATGACTTGGTAATTACTTATTTCCCCCGGCGTAACACTATTTCATTGTTTAGGCAATATGTAACGCACGGTCTCGGGCGAGCCCGTACATTTGCTCGACATGGCGGTAGAAAGCACCTCAGGCACTTTATCCTAGCGGCAATAGTACCGATGATAGCGGTCGGATTTTTCGCGCCGCTCTACTGGCCGCTGATCGTTCCCGCCTCGGCATGGTTGTTCGCTTGCCTCTCATACGGGTTGATTCTCGGGATAAAAAATAAGGATATCTGCGCTGCGGCGTCCGGATATGCTGCGATCGTAATGCAACTTGCATGGTCTCTCGGTTATTGGTTGGAGATCATCCCAACTGGAACACATTCGCGCCTCGCAATCGGCGTGGTTGAGAAACGGACCCGTTAAGCCTCCCCCAGCAACGGGTCCTCAGCCAATTCTCCACGGCCCTCCACCGCAGCCGATATCGATAAGGGTGATATCCAGTTTCTGGCTCGAGACCGTACAAAAAGGCTCTTGAATGATCGAAGCCGGGGCGAAGCGCTTCCGTGCAGAAAACCGACCGCAGCAACGGGCCGGTATTCGCGCGGTGCACAATTAGACCGTGCGCGTACGCGAACTCGACCGCCAAGACAACTCCAGATATTCTCGCGTTATGACAACGAGAGCCCGGACAAAGTATGCGTCAGCATTTCAAAAGATTTGTGCAGCGAAACCCACGGCTTTTCAATCCGATATGGCCTATAGTGTATCCGGTGATCCGGCGGAGTGGCGGCGAGATCGCTTCCGAATACGACGAAAACTTGACGGCATTCGCGCAAATCTATACCAAAAATCTGTGGGGAAATCCCGAGTCCCGCAGCGGCTGGGGGAGTACACTAGCCTACACCACAACGCTGCGAAGGCATCTTACCAAGCTCCTGGTGGGCCTGGATGTCAAAACATTGCTCGATGCGCCGTGCGGTGATTTCAATTGGATGTCGCATGTTCCGTTTCCGAAGGGGATGCATTACATCGGCGCCGATATTGTTCCCGACCTGATCGCCGCGCTGACGGCGAAATACGGCAACAAACCGAATCACGACTTCCGCGTGATTGACGTCGCACACGAACCGCTTCCATCAGCGGATCTCTGGCTGTGTCGTGACCTTCTGGCTCACTTGCGGCATGCGGACGGGCTCGGCGTGATACGTAACTTTGTCGCCTCAGACATTCCGTACCTGCTGATGAAGACATACGACTTCGTGGCTGTGAATTCAGACGCGCGGCCAGGAGGATTTCGCTACGTCAACCTGCGTCGCCCGCCATTCCGGTTGGGAAGGCCGCGAATCCGAATCTGGGATTTCATGGTCCCGAATCCGCCAGGATATCTCGGGCTATGGTCGCACGACGACATTAAGGCGGTGTTGGCTACTCAATAACCGGCTGCTTCTGTCCGCAGGAGATGGCCAGGTGACCGTCGCCGCGTTCTACCATCGGTACCCTCGAGCGGCTGCGCCGCCATGGAAAATTCAAATCATAAATGCATTGTCTTGAATCACTCTTCTCCACTTGAAGACAACTTGATCTCAGCCCGGTCCGGGAGCCGAGGTGATCGAAGCGAACTCAACACACTCAGTAGCGTCCTGACCACCGCCGGTCGCGATACCGCGGAAAAACGCCACAGGACAAGTTTTCGACAATAATACCGCGGGGTCAGCACGCAGGCGATCGCCCAAACGAGCAATATCGCTCGATCGCGCAGCCGTATCTGCGAAGATTTCGCCACTGAAGACATCAGACTAAAGACGAGGCTCGACTTCGCGTCCTCGGGAAAAGGATGGGCAGCGGGCTCAACCAAATATGAGGCGAGCCGATATTGCAAATGGTGAAAGCTGTGCTTTAAGGGATCGCGTGATATCGGTGCTCCCAGCGAGCGAGAAGCAGTTGCAAACAACTTCGCCCTATCAACATCCTGACGCAGGAGCTGTCGCAATTTTGACGTATTCAGTGAGTCGATCATTGCGCCCCAGCTCGCGCCATGAATCCGGTAACGGGCGAGCGGCTTTCGGATCGTCAAGACGTCGCCTAAGATTGGCGCGAGCGTCAGAAACACAGCGTCCGACTGCGGGATAGTCGGCCCCAACGCAAAGACATCACGCAGGAAATCCCGAGAATAGGCATTGCCCGATCCCGGTGGAGTTGTATATGCCATGGTGTGGAGATATGTGCGGCGAAGCTTCGCGGGATCGTCCTTCGACGGAAATTGCGGGATTGCCGTTCCCAATTGGGTCCCGGTGGCGTTGATCAAGTTCATGCGATATTGAACTTTGGAGACCCCGGGCCGCCACACCTTAGCAACTTCCTGCATGACCTCCGGTTCGAGCAAATCGTCAGCATCGAGAAAGATGATGATATCGCCGGTGCTCTGCTCGAATCCGAACATGTGGGCGCCCAACTGGTTCGATTTCGGCCTGAAATAGGGCGCCACTTTGCCTTGGAAACCATCAATGACGCTTCTCGAGTCATCGGTCGAAGCGTCATCCACGACGATCACCTCCTTATCCGGCCAGTCAACCGCGAGCGCGCTTTCGATCGCGGCCCCTACATAGTCGCGGTAGTTATAGTTGGCGATGATCACCGAAAGCTTCATGCCTCTCTCAGATGGTGTAAGCACCCGCTAGTCTGACGCACGGGACGGCGCGAGCGGCCCTCACCAGTCCGCTTCAGCTTACGCGAGCGCCGCCGACAGGACCCGTCGTGTCCGATTTTTGAGTTTGTGTAGAAGCGACATATCGCGCCAAGATCCCCACATTAAATGAACTCCGATAGTCTCCAGGTCGCGGGCGCCGGGCAGATAAAATTTCGTTCGGTTCGGATACACTAGGTTACGCGGCAGGATTGTGACGATCTCCCGATATTGATTGTGACTCCTGAGAAATGCGGTCAAGGCATATGGACCGCTTAGCTGCCAAGCGTAGGAAATCTCATCTTTCCGGAACCGCTTAAATATACTATCGACAAGTCGCGTCC
>JBAUZG010000219.1:0-15792 GCA_049585195.1 Bryobacteraceae bacterium
GCACTACCTCCTTCTCGTATCGTTTCGCCGGTTGATTTTCTGTATGTTGACACGACGCGAATTAGTTCGCTCTATGACCAGCTTCAGCCTGCGTTCATAGAAAATGACCGCACCGTTACCATAGAAAAAAAGAAGGACGGGAGCCTTGATCTTGAGAGACAACCGCTTGAGTTGAAGGCTGGCGGATCAAAGTCAACCACAGAGACGCGCCACTTTAAGAACGTTGATGCTTCCACTGCCAGGGAGTGCCTGGATCTGATCAATAATCTTCTGGCTCGCGAGTCGCCCCCATATTATGCAAGCTTTGGTCAACTCGGCACCTTTGAACTCGTTAAACAAGCTAAGAAATTAGTGAATTCAGTTCATCGGGGATTGGCTCCGCAATCGCTATTTGTCCGAAATCCAGTCGATCCCGCCGCCGTTGCCACTCTCAAGCAAATGACCGAAGCCAGAAAGAAAACACCACCAGAGGTAATCGAAAATGGGATTAGAGCGCAGCTTCGACAACTCTCCGGACTCGTGATCGTACAGGGGGAGTTCAGGAGAACGGTAAGACGTGGCGACGTTGGAGAGTTCGAGGAAGAGTTTAAGGACAATCCGCGTGCCATTTACTTCCGATTCGCCTTGCGGGATAAGGATGCCTTAAGGCTATTAGCCGACCATCAGAACCTTCTGGTGTTGGGAGACGTGATCGGGAAGTGGGATGGAGGGCTCTATCTCGAAGTTCATCCGATAGCGCTTCTTGTCTCAAACCCATAGGTCGACTCTATCTTTTGATGCTGCGTCAGGGCGAGCCAAGTTAAGATACGGCTAGTTTTTTCTTGTTGGCTTTACGACCACAGGAGCACGCCCCATCACTGATCAAGATCGGTGGCCTGTGGGTCTATCAGCGCGTCTCGAAGTGCGGCGCACAGCGCGGGGAAGACGACCACGATCGAAATTCTCGAGGGATTTCGCTGCGGGTCTTGTCCCGATGATGTGCACGATGAACCGATGAACGTGTGCCCTCTATCATTGACGAGTCGTGTGGAGGCATTCTTCGACACGACGGTCCTCGTTGACCATCAGAGCCTAGCCCGTCTTGCTTTGAACCTGCGTCAGCTATTGTAAGACGTGTCACACCAGTCAGGCAAGGGCCACATGTGCGCGTTGGGCTGAAGAACCGTACGCCTCACTTACAAGCCTTCTAGTGCAACCACGCATTCAGCCCCGATCAGGCGACACGAATTATGCATGAGAATGCCGCGCCACTTCACAGCGGTTCGCCTTGAGCAGTCAGCATGGCGGAGAAGTGGGCGAAGATGATGCGCACGGTACCCGACCGAGGAGCTCGCCAGCCAGCTGGGAGCGTTTCAAACGCCTTGTCTCGTTGTAATTTCATCTTTGTTCACCTATGATTTCTGCGGCCCATCGCCGATTATGCTCGGACATAGTGGGATCGCGCAGAATTTCATTAGCTATCCGAATGAGCTCTTGTTTTTCCGCTTCTTTCCGCGCGAATTCCGCCGCACGATAGTTTCTGAACGATTCTCCTTCGAAACACTTCGGTACTTGGACAATAAGCAATCCTGTCGGGTTTTGCAGATTTCGCATGCGGCGAATACGCCGAGCCGTGATGCGCGTGAAATTTGCAATCTCTTCCATCGTGGCATCGCCGATTCGCCTGCGGGACTCGCCGATAATCCGTCGGACAGCGTCGTCATCCACGTAGTCGAGTTCCTGCAACAAAACGGCGGCCACTGCTGACGTCGACGTGACTAATACACTGTCTTCTTCTTTCCTAATAGTCGTCACTTCCGTTGTGACAGGGGGTGTGACTTCCGTTGTGACAGGTCCTGTCACCTCTAAAGGGACAGGGGGTGTCTTCTCCGGTGTGATAGGCCCTATCACCTCCGAGGTGTGAGGGGCAAAGTCGGTATCGCGCAGTAGACGGACGCCGGCGCGGTCTTTGATGAACCAGACCAAACCCGCCGCTTCCCTTCTTTCGAGCACGCTTCTGAATCCGTACACTCTGTAGGTTCGACCGATATTTCCGGCGCGATCCTCGGCCTTCGTGATTTCGATCGCCAACTTCTCCTGGAGTGAAGCCAGATTCCGGTCAACAGTGTTTCGATGCAGTCGAGCATGATCGGCGAGGGCTCGATATCCGATTGTGATCTCGCGATATTCGTCCGTGGCCGACGCGCGCGCTTCGCGCCAAAGCGTGTCATAGACCTGCTGCTCGGCCATGGAGTGGCCGTCTTGCACGGTCCGTGCTCTCCGTACTTTCTGCGCGGCAGGCCCTGTCCTCTTGGAGGTGACAGGTTCGGAGGTGATAGGGTAGGGCATCTCCGTTGAGGGCGAGGGAGAAATGCCCAATTTTTTGTCCAGAAGCTCGGACAAGTAGTCGCCGGCTCGCGATATACCGCGACGCCCTGATACCTCCAAGGTGACAGGGCCTGTCACCTCCAGTGGGTGAGGGGGTTCGAAAGTGACAGGCGTAGCGGGCTCCTGGCTGGAACGATGCCCGAACATGTCGAACATCAGTTCAAAAATGTCGTCGTCCTTATCCCATCGTGCCTGGTAGTCCTCAACGGGCCGCAATCGCTTGACTTTGCTCATCTTGGTGCGCCAGTAAGTGCAGGATTTCGTTACAAGCCGTCTGGTAGTCTTCGAGCGCTTTCGAACGGCGGTCGAAATCGTGAAGAAATTTGCGTTTCCTTAACGCCTTGTTGACCGCCTGGTCGGTTCGGATCGCATGGAGAACCGCAATGCGCTTGATTAACCAGCGTTATTGTTTGAGCCCTCCAGCAGTCTTTGTAATGCCTTGCGCGGCACCAGAATCCTCTTCCCGAATCGAATCGTCGGAATCTCGCCCCGGCGAACAGCCTGATAAGCTCCTGAAAGGCTGATCCCCAGAATTTGTGCGGCCTTATCCAACGTATAGGTTTCGCGCGCATATGTTTCTGGTTTTCGATTGCGCTTCTTGGTGTGCTTCATTGAATCCTCGTTATTAGCACCATGTGCTTGCACAACGTGCCTAGTAATGACATAATACTGCCATTGGTACGTTGTGCATGTCAATTGTTCTTTTACAATGTGCAGTAGCGCATGGAACTTACGGAAGCCGTGAAGGCTTTGAGATTGAGCTTGAGCGAATCCCAGCAGGCATTCGCAACCAGATTAGGGATCTCGATCCGAGCCCTGGTGAACTACGAAAAGGACCGCGAACCGCCGCTGGCGTTATTGCTGAGGCTATCCGCGGTGGCCCGCGAGGCTGGCAAGGAGAACCTCGCGGGAGTTTTTGAATGGGCATTTTACGAACAAATTTCGAACGCGACGGCGGGGCATCGAATCTCTTTCCTACAGGAAGACGAGACAGGAGGTCAAAATTTCGGCTTGATGCTGTTGACCTTCGGCGAGGGGCAATTCGAATACGCCTCGGCGTTTTTGATGGCAATGGGAAGACTACAGCGTGCCGAAAGCCCACGGACACAGAACAAGGCGCGGGCGGCTTTGGACTCACTGGTGAAAGCAGTCCATTCCGCCAAGTTCGAACCTTAGGTGTCTTGATGATGGCGGGAGGAGACGCGCCAAATTTCGCGTCCATGGTGTGGTTCCACGCCAATGACGGGGTGCGTGAGCAGGTCGATGAGCGGAAAGGATAGGTTATGTCGAGCCCAGGCGACGCGATGATCGAAGCCATTGCCGAAGCAGTCGCGCTTAAGATCGAACGCATCAGCGCAACGAGCCAGCGGCTGATGGAGATCGAGGAAGCCGCGAAGTATTTGGGCATGACCGTGCCGGCCTTGCGCCATAAGGCAGCCGTTGGCGACATCCCCGTCGTCCGCATTGACAATAAGCTCCGCTTCGACCGTCGCGACCTCGACCGCTGCATCGACGAGGCTAAGCGCGAAGGCGTCTAGAAGGCCCGCTGGGCCTCTCAGTCGAACGTTGCCGTTGGTACTACACTGCCGCCTAATGTAATTGCGTAAAACCGGTGTGGCAAGAACGGAGATCGGGCGCGCGATATCCGGTTTAAAGGACCCAATAGCAGCCGTCCGCAGGTCCTCCGGAAGCCGCACTATAAGATCAGACTCGGGGTCCGCGAGATGCGGGCGAACAAGAACGAGCAAAGGAGTGAACGCTAATGCCTAGAGGCGAGCGCGGTACGTCGCGGGCGTATCTACGGGGCGACATCTGGTGGATTCGATATAAGGTGCCCGGGGAGGAGAAGGAGCGTCGCGAATCATCTGGTTCAAAGAATAAACAGGATGCGGTGCGGCTTCTGAACAAGCGCCGCAAGGAGATCGATGATCGGCAAGTGACCTCGACGGATGCGACCATCCGCGATCTTCTGCGCCTTTACCTCGAGGATCAAAAACGGCAAAAACGGAACAGCTACCAGCAGGCGGATGGCTATGTCCGGCTGCACCTTGATCCAGCTTTTGGAAAAATCAGAGCTTCGGCCCTTACCACGAAGATGATAAAGGCCTTCATTGATCAAAAACAGATCGCCAATTATGCGAGCGCATCGATCAACCGTTGGCTCGAAGCGTTGCGGCGCGCGTACACCCTTGGACTCAAGGAGCTTCCACCGCTTGTGTACGTAGCACCCGACATCGAAGGGCTTCTACTCGAAGAAAATAACGTGCGCGAGGGCTTTCTGGAGCACGAGCAGTACGTTCGTCTCCGCGACGAGCTACCGGATCATCAGAAGCTGATTCTCGTGATTGGCTACCACTTCGGCATGCGCCGCGGTGAGATCCTGACTCTGCGCTGGGACCAGGTCGACTGGGATGGCAACGTCATCCGGCTCGAGAAGAAGCAGACCAAAGGGAAGAAGGCGCGTGTGGCGCCGCTGTATGGCGAATTGCGGGCCTGGCTCGAAATGGCCTACTCAGCCCGCGTAGAAGGATGCCCGTTTATTGTTGCCTGGAAAGGGCACGGGATCAGCGAAGTGAAGACTGCCTGGCAAAAAGCTCGCGTTCGGGCCGGGGTTCCCGAGCTTCTGGTGCACGACCTGCGGCGGACGGCGGCGCGTAACATGATCCGCGCCGGCGTGCCGGAAAGGCAGGTGTTGGACATCGTGGGCTGGAAGACGCGCGCCATGCTCGACCGGTACAACATCGTCGACGAGCGGGATGCGCACACGGCAGGCGAGAAGATGGCCCGCTACCTCGAGGAGAAGGCACGGCTGGCAGAAGAACGGCAAAAGATCGAAGCGGAGCGAGTGCAGGTGGAAAAAGTTCGCACAAAAGTTCGCACAACGAATGATGTCGACGAGGAGGACGAGACGACGGAAGTGCTGTTAATCCAGTAACTTAGATTTGGCTCCTCAGGTAGGATTCGAACCTACAACCCTTCGGTTAACAGCCGAATGCTCTACCGTTGAGCTACTGAGGAGCATATGAGTCCGGCCCTGCCCAAGTGCAGCAACCATCAGCCGGAACTCGTCTAAGGTTATTACAGCACAGTCCGAGCCGACGGCACCGCCCTGATGATCAAGGTACTCTAATGGCCGGCGATCGCTCTCCTCGTTCTTACCCGCTTCAAAAGCCACACCACCGGAACACAGCAAAAGCATGCCAGGGCCATGTAGCGGAAATCGTCTACGTAAGACCAAAGCGTGGCCTGTTGCGAGAGCGTATTCTGCAACATTCCATAAGCCTGGATCGAGGCGTTCGCCGGACCTGATTGGGGCGCTAATACCTGGGTGAATGAGGAAAGCGCCTGCTGCACGGTGGGGAGCATCGGAGCCATGTGACGCGACAACTCCGTCTGATGGAGTTGCTCGTGACGCGCGAGCACCGTGTTGACGATCGAAATTCCAACGCTGCCGCCAACGTTCCGCAGCAGGTTGAACAGGCCGCTTCCATTGCCAATGCTTTGAGGGGCCAAGCTTCCCAGCGTGACTGTCGAAAGCGGCACAAAAACCAGACCCAAGGAGAAGCCGCTGATAATGATCGGGATAAGCATCGACCACGGCGAAATCTGGAGCGTGATGGTGCCCCAAGTCAGACTGCAGATTCCGAAGATGCCGAAGCCAAGCGAGACAAGTATCCGTGTGTCGACCTTGCTGACCAGTAAGCCTACAAGCGGCATCGCGACGATTGAGCCTAACCCGCGGGGAGAAACCGCCAGCCCAGCCCATAGGGCCGAGTAGTACATCATCGTCTGGAAATAAAGCGGCAAGATCGTGACCGCTCCATAGATAACCGCGCCGAAGAGAAAAATCAGGAGACATCCAATGGTAAAGTTACGATTCTTGAACACGGTGAGATCAACCAGCGGCTTGTCTTTCTTCAACTGCCAGATAATAAACGCGGCGAAGCAGACAACCATGATGGCAAACGCCCACCGGACCCAAATTGCTCCGAACCAGTCGTCCTCCTGCCCGCGATCGAGGATAATCTGCATAGCGCCGAGCCAGATCGCAAGAAGCCCAAAGCCGATTGTGTCGAGCTTTCCCGGTTTCGCGTGCTCGATGTAGGGTGGATCTTTGATGAATCGGGAGATCATCACCAGCGCGAGAATTCCGACAGGAATGTTGATGTAGAAGGCCCATCGCCAAGACAGATTGTCTGTCAAGTAACCACCGAGTGTCGGACCGAGGACAGGAGCGACAACTACGCCTAAGCCGAAAAGACCCATCGCCATGCCGCGCTTTTCGGGCGGGAAGCTTTCTGTGAGAATAGCCTGCGAGAGAGGCTGCAGGGCTCCACCGCCAGCGCCTTGCACCAGCCGTGCTATCAAAATTGCAAGGAGGCTTGTGGCGGCACCACAGAAAAATGACGAAATCGTAAAAATAACGATGGACGCCATCAGAAAGCGCTTGCGGCCAAAACGTAGGGAGAACCAGCCACTCGCTGGCAGGACGACAGCGTTCGACAGCAGATAGAAGGTCAATACCCAAGTTGCTTCATCGTTCGAAGCTGAGACGCTGCCAGCAATGTAGGGGATGCAAACGGAGGCGATGGAAGTATCGATCACTTCCATGAATGCCGGCAGAACAACGGCTGCGGCAATCAACCAGGGATTGATGCCGGGCGCGAGAATTTGTCCGGACGTTCCGCCTGATTGCGCTTGCGGAGAGGCGCTGACTTCCTGTACTTCCTGTTCCGCCATGCCTGGCCGCGCCTACGCCCCCTTCCCGTCTGCCTGGAAGGACAGTATACGCTCTTCGCTGTGCCGGCGCGGGGGGCGAAAGCCGAAGTCAGCCACCGTAGTTTGATGAAAAGCGAGTTAGGAAGTTTCCAAATGATCCACTGGGGCCATGAACTACTCGTAGCGCAAGGCAATCAAGGGGTCGAGCCGCATGGCTCTGGCGGCCGGAACGAGACAGGCCACGATCGTTGCCGCTCCCAGTACAAATGCCGTCAACACGAGTGAGCGGTAGTCTTCGGAGCCAATTCCGAACACCAGACCCTGAAGAGTGTTGACTGCAAGCGACGCCGCGAAGGCTCCGACAAGAATGCCAGCCGATGTAAGCAGGAGCCCCTGACGTAACACTTGAAATACCAGGTTGACAGGAGCCGCGCCAAGCGCCATCTTGATGCCAAACTCGGCGGTCCGTTGCTCGACGGAATACGAGATAACACCATAGACACCGATGACTGCGAGGCCGAGTGCGATGGCGGAAAACAAACCGATGACAAGGGTCAGGAAGCGCGGCCGGGAATTGGCCTCCGATACCACAGCTTCCATGGTTCTCACTTTCGCGACAGGAAGGCTCGCATCGATATTCGTGATAACGCGCCGCGCCGCAGCGGCAAAGGCCAGAGGATCGCCTGATGTTCTTAAGACAATGTTGGGAGCCTGCAGAAGAGACCCGTTCCACGGCGAAACCCGATAAGGAAAGAAGACTTCGGTATCGGCGGGCTTATCGAGACCGCGATTTTTCACGTCCGCCACCACGCCGACCACTGTATGCCAGGGCTTGTTACCGTTCGGTCGTAAGCGATGCCCAACAGGCGATACGTGAGGCCAGAATTTGCGAGCGGTCACTTCGTTGATTACCACGCCGGGATGGGCCCAGTCCCCATCTTCCGGCTCGAGAAATCGGCCTTCGAGTAGTCGGATGCCCATGGTTTGAAAGAACTCGTTTCCTACCGTTTGGTAGTAAGCGATCTCGTCGTACTGTTCATTGTGAACATTAGTGTAGCCTTCAAAATCGGTAGTATCGTCGTTTAAAGTAAGGATAGGCGGGAGCCCCTCCATCATCGTTACCGCCCGGACACCCGGAATCTGAGCGAGGTCGGCTTCGAGACGCGTCCAAAAATTCACGCGCGCCGCGGCGTCCCGATACGTTTTCTCAGGCAGAGAAACGCTCATCGTCAGCAGCCCATTAGCGTCAAACCCTGGGTTCACTTGCTGCAAATTCCAGAAACCTTGGATCATAAGCCCGGCGCCGCTAAGCAGTACGAAAGCCATGGCAATTTCGGCAACGACCAGCCCACGCCGGAACCGGTTGGACGACGCGGTGCCGGAAGCGCGTCCGCTCGCGTTCTTCAGCGTGTCGTAGACGCGGATGGCTGAAGTATGAACGAGCGGCGCGAGCCCGAACAAAATACCTGTAAAGCAAGCGGTGCTTAACGTGAACACGAATACCCGCCAGTCGATGTTGACTTCGTCCGCGCGCGGAATGCTTCCGGCGTTCGTCAGCGCGATAAGATGTATCGCGCCATAAGCCAGGCCCACCCCGAGGATCGCGCCCAGAAGGGAGAGCAGAATTCCCTCGACGATGAACTGCCGTACCAAATGGCGCCCAGTAGCGCCGATAGCGCGGCGTACCGCAATTTCGCGGTGTCGAGCTTCGCTGCGCGCGAGCAAAAGATTCGCCACATTCACACAAGCGATCAGCAGCACCAGTCCAACGGCAGCAAAAAGCATCATCATTGCTTTGCGCACTGATCCGATGACTTCTTCACGGAACGGATATAGCGAGATGGGATGATCTTTCGGGTTCAATACGTGATGTTTGAGAGATTCGGCCTCGCCCAGCCGTGCCACCAGCCGCGCTATTTCGTCCCGCGCCTGCTCGATACTAATGCCATCGCGCAAGCGTCCGAAGACCGAATAATTGTGGCTGCCATAGCTTGTGCTTAGAGGATTCAACTGAAGCGGAGACCACGCCTGCGGCGGGTCCGTTTCTCCGGGCGGAAACATAAATCCTTCGGGCATCACGCCGACAATGGTGCATTTCGCGCTGTCGAGATACATTTGACGGCCGACGATATTCCTATCGCCCGCGAACGCGCTCTGCCACAGCGAGTGAGAAATCACGAGCACTTTGGGAGCGCCGGGTTTGTCTTCGTCTCGCGCGAAAAGGCGCCCCAGTTCCGGCTTCACTTTCAGCATTTGAAGAGCGGGAGCATTGACGAACGCTGTAGTCACGCGAAACGGCTGCTCGGTTCCCGAGATGTTGGCCCCTTGAATCGCCCAGGCGCCTATGGCGTCGAACGATTGTAGACTTTGAATGTCAAAAACTTCCGGCTCCGAGAACCAGAACTTGTGGAGACCGCCGGCCTCATTCGGGAACTCGGTATAAAGGCGCACCAGGCGGCCGGGATCTTTGTACGGCAGTGGCCGCAGCACGACAGCATTCACAATGCTGAAGATCGCGGCCGTCGCCCCAATTCCCAACGCAAGGCAAAGCACAGCCGCGAGCGCAAAAGTCGGAGTTTTCAGCAGGCTGCGGAATGCGTAAATCAGATTCTGGCGCATAGCTTAATATCATCACGCATTTCTCCGGCCATTGCGAACGGTGGGCGTCCGCGAGCAAACAGCGAGTTGCCGGCCCGATAACGATTTATAAGTGTCCGGTTTTGAGAATCGGGCGGACGAAGACGGACACCCGTTGACTGTAAGACTTACGCGGTAGCTGGAACGGCGGCATTCAATTCCTTGACAATGTTCGAGACGAATGCCTTAGCATCTCCGAACAGCATCAGCGTTCTATCCATGTAGTACAGGTCGTTATCGATACCCGCAAACCCGGGATTCATACTGCGCTTGATCACCATTACCGTGCGGGCTTCATGCGCATTGAGGATCGGCATCCCGGCAATCGGGCTGTTTTTATCGAGCCGGGCGGCGGGGTTAACCACGTCATTCGCTCCGATGACGAGAGCGACGTCGGTTCTTGGAAATTCTGAATTGATGTCATCCATCTCGAACAGCCGGTCATAGGGGACATCGGCTTCCGCAAGCAGGACGTTCATGTGCCCAGGCATGCGTCCGGCGACGGGATGAATTGCAAACCGGACGTCAATTCCTCGCTTCATGAGCACGTCGTGCAACTCGCGCAACTTGTGCTGCGCTTGCGCCACGGCCATGCCGTAGCCCGGAACAATGACGACACTCCGCGCGGCATCCAGGATCTCCGCCGCTTCTTCAGGCGACGCCGAACGGACTGTCCGTTCGACCGTTTGATTCGAGCTGGTTTGAATTTGGCCAAACGCGCCAAACAAAACGTTGCTGAACGACCGGTTCATCGCGCGGCACATGATCACCGCCAGAATGAATCCAGACGAGCCGTCCAGAGCCCCGGCGATAATCAGAAGTTTATTGTCGAGAGCGAATCCCATGGCGCTTGCCGACAAACCCGCATAGGAATTGAGCAACGCGATCACAGTCGGCATGTCGGCGCCGCCGATAGGAACAATGAGCAACACTCCAAATACGAGCGACAGCACCGTGAAAATCGGAAATAGCCACGTCTGCTCCGGCGAAACGATAAGCGCGACACCCACCAACGCGGCCAAGACAAAAACTCCCAGATTCACGACGTTCTGTCCCGGATACGTGATGGGCCGCGTGGGCAAAACCTCTTGCAATTTGCCAAACGCCATCAAACTCGCAGTGAAAGTTAGAAATCCGAGCAAGGTCTCTAATACCAGCGCGACCATCACCACGCCGTGAGGCAAATGGCGGTAGTACTCGGCCGTTCCGATCAGCGCCGAGGCCAGTGCGCCACAGGCATGCGAAAAGGCTGTCCGCTGTGGTACGGCAGTCATAGGCATGTAATAGGCGATAGGAACGCCGATGGCGGACCCAATGAAGAACGCTACAAAGATCCATTCATAGCTCACAACTTCATGGCGCAGCAAAGTGCCAACCACGGCTAAAAGCATGCCAATCTCGCCCACGACGACGCCTCGGCGGGCTGTCGAAGGCGAGTTCATCCACTTAATAGCGAGGATGAACCCAGCCGCTGCAAGTATATAAAGGGCCGGGAAGATGTTCTCAATCATTTCTTCTCGCCGCCTCGTTTTTTGAACATCTTCAGCATGCGGTCGGTAATCAGATATCCACTGACCACATTCGTGGTGGACGCCACGACCGCAATGAAGCCTAGCGTGCGGGTCAGTGTCGACGCATCCTTTTCTCCCGTGATGAGGATCGCGCCAACCACTGCGATTGCCGAAATGGCGTTGGTTAACGACATCAGCGGCGTGTGGAGCAACGGCGACACGCGGCGAATCAGCTCGAACCCTAGAAACGCCGCAAGCATGAACACCCAAATGGCGATTTCGTAAGACTTCATGCGTTCACCTTTGATGCCCGCGGCTCTCCAAGCAGCTCCAGCACCCGTGGATGAACAACTTTTCCATCATGCGTCACCAGGGTCTCGCGAACGATTTCATCGTCCAAATCAATCGAGATGCGTCCGCCGCGCACCAGCATGCGGGTAAACGCCGTTATGTTTGTCGCAAACAACTGGCTCGCGTGATAAGGAACCATCGAGGGCAGATTCAATGGTCCGAGCACCGTCACCCCATGATGGAGTACTTCCTCTCCAGGCCGCGTCAATTCGCAATTACCGCCCCGCTCCGCCGCAATATCCACGATTACCGATCCGGGAAGCATGGACGAAACCATCTCTTCAGTGATTAGAATTGGAGACCTTCGACCTGGAACAGCCGCTGTCGTAATCACCACATCCTGCTCGCGAAGCACATCCGTGAGGAGTTTTCTCTGCCGGCGGTAGAACATTTCGTCCATGGCCTTCGCGTAGCCGCTTCTATCCTCGGACGACTGTGCTTCGACATCCAGCATGATAAATTTGGCGCCGACACTCTCAACCTGTTCCTTCACAGCGGGGCGTACGTCGTAGGCGCAAACCACCGCCCCTAACCGTTTCGCTGTCGCTATGGCTTGCAGACCGGCAACGCCCGCTCCCAGCACAAATACCTTCGCCGGGGTAATCGTGCCGGCCGCGGTCATCAGCAGAGGAAACATCTTCGGCAGACGACTAGCCCCGATGAGCACAGCCCTGTAACCGGAAATGGTCGCCATCGACGACAATGCGTCCATGCTTTGCGCTCGAGTGATGCGAGGCACCAACTCGAGGGCAAAAAACGATGCGCCAGTCGCTGCAATCTCGGAGCATTCGTGAATAGCCGTCAGCGGCTCCCCGAACCCGATGAGTGCCTGTCCAGGGCGCAGGCGCGGAATGTCTTCAAGGCCGGCATCGGGATTCGCGCCCAGGCACCGAACTTGAGCTACCAGGTCTGCTTCTCGGAAAACGTCGTCGCGACTACCAATGCGCGCGCCGCGAGAGAGAAACGCCTCATCGGGAAAGCCCGCTTCCGCACCCGCGAAGGTTTCGACAATCACCTCGACGTCCGACTTTCGTAACAGTTCGCAATGCCGGGGCGTGATAGCGATTCGCCGTTCACCCGGGAATGTCTCGCGCGGCGCTCCAAGTATGGCGGGCACAACAGCCTCCGTCCCTAGATCATTATGTACTCGACGATAGATGGCAAGCTCTAGTTACGTGGCCGAAGGTGTATAATAGTTAACCAAATCGAGCAAGCGACTGCTCGCGAGCCGCTGAATCGCGTGACACCGACTGACGTTCAAAATGCGCAGTACTTCCACCGTGTCGTGGATTGCCAGTGGGCATGTCCGGCGCACACGAACGTGCCCGAATATATTCGCCTGATCGCACAGGGTCGGTACACCGACGCCTACCTGATAAACCGCGAATCGAACGTGTTTCCGGGCATTCTCGGCCGCACCTGCGATCGGCCTTGCGAGCCCGCCTGCCGCAGGACCAGGGTCGATGGCAAGCCGGTGGCAATTTGCCGCTTAAAACGCGTGGCGTCCGATTTGCGCGGCGAGATCGACGACCGGCTCCCCAAGATTCCCGCCACGAAAAATGGCAAGCACATCGCGTGCATTGGGGCCGGTCCCGCGTCGCTCACTATTGCAAACGATCTGATGCCGCTTGGCTACAACGTCACTATTTTTGAAAAGCAGGGCAAGCCGGGCGGATTGATGCGCTCGAATATCCCGGCCTTCCGGCTGCCGGAACGGGTTCTAACCGAAGAGATCGATCAGATTCTGAACATGGGCGTCGATATCCGCTTCAACTCGCCCATCGAAAGTTTGAGGACATTGCTACGCGACGAGTTCCACGCCGTGTTCGTGGGCAGCGGCGCGCCTCGAGGAAAGGACCTCGACATCCCTGGACGCCATGACACGGACCGCATTCATATCGGCATCGACTGGCTGGAATCCATCGCCTTCGGCCACGTCGATTCCATCGGAGAGAGAGTTCTCATCATCGGAGTCGGAAACACGGCAATGGATTGTTGCCGGTCCTCACGCCGGCTGGGCGGCAAAGACATCAAAGTGATGGCGCGGCGGCCGCGCCGTTTTTTCAAGGCATCGCCGTGGGAGCTCGAGGATGCTGAGGAAGAGAACGTTGAGATTCTGGTCAATTATGCCCCAAAGAGTTTTGTCGTCGAGCACGGCACGCTTAAAGGGATGCTCTTCGAGCGCGTCGAATGGGACGCGGAAGCCAAACGATCGCGGACGATAGAGGAGATATTTTTACCGGCCGACGACGTCATTTTGGCCATTGGCCAGGAAAACGCGTTTCCGTGGATCGAGCGCGATCTCGGAATTGACTTCGATAAGTGGGAGATGCCGGTCGTGGATCAGACGACCATGCAGTCCACGCGAGAGGGCGTCTTCTTCGGAGGCGACTCGGCGTTCGGTCCGAAGAACATCATTTGGGCCGTCGAACACGCGCACCAGGCGGCGATCTCGATTCATAACTATTGCGAGGGAATTCCCGTCACAGAACGTCCCCCATACGGGATGAACCTGATGACGCAAAAAATGGGCATTAGTGAATGGAGCTATCACAACGACTACAATCCGGCGCCGCGACAGAAAATGCAGCACGTCAATCTTGTCGAGCGTTTCCAAAAGTTGAACATCGAAGTTGAGCTTGGCTTCACAGCCGAGCAGACCGCTCGCGAAGTCGAGCGCTGCATGAACTGCGACGTTGAAACGGTGTTTGCGCCGAAACGCTGCATCGAGTGCGATGCATGTATCGACGTCTGCCCCGTGCAGTGTCTGACAATTACACGTAATGGAGACGAAATGGATCTCCGAACCCGGCTCTCGGCCCCGGCATTGAATCTCGACCAGGCTCTCTATGTGTCGGATGCCCTACCGCAGACTGGCCGGATCATGGCTAAAGATGAGGACGTTTGCGTGCACTGCGGTTTGTGCGCCGAACGATGTCCCACCGCGGCATGGGACATGCAAAAATTCGAGCTCCTTATTTCATATGCAGGCGTAAAGGCGTGCAGCAACAGTCCCGTACTGGCGTAAACAATTTCGCCATCAAACTGGCGAATGTAAATGGCACCGGATCCGCAAGCGCGAATGGCCTTGTCATGCAGGCCATCTTCCGCATGGGGATTCCGGTTTCAGGCAAGAATCTGTTTCCCTCTAACATTCAGGGCCTGCCGACGTGGTATGAAATTCGCGTAAACAAGGACGGTTACACAGCTCGCGCCCTTGACTACGATCTGGTGGTTGCAATGAACGCGCAGAGCTATGCGCGGGACATCGAGGAAGTACGAAGCGGCGGCTATGTTCTATACGATTCGAGCTGGCCGCTCGATCGTTCGCTGTGGCGCGACGACGTTAACTTCCTGCCGGTGCCCCTTGCGGCGATCTGCAACGAGCGTTTCGCCGATCCGCGCGAACGCACGCTCATGAAAAACGTCGCCTACGCGGGCGCGCTCGTCGCGTTTCTCGCCATCGATATTACCATCGTCGAGAACCTACTCGCGGAACGTTTCGCCGGTAAGAAAACGCTGCGGGAATCGAACCGTCGAGCGTTGCACATTGGATATGAATACGCGAAGGAGCATTTCGCCTGTCCACTGCCGTTTCATTTGCAAAGCATGGACAGAAACAAAGACAAGATTTTAATCGATGGGAATACAGCCGCCGCGCTAGGCTGCCTCTATGCGGGCGCAACAGTCGCCGCCTGGTATCCCATCACTCCTTCAACATCTTTAATGGACACATTCCGAGGATTTTGCGAAAAATATCGGCGTGAGCCGGAGACAGGCCGCAACAACTATCTTGTTTTGCAGGCCGAGGACGAGCTTGCGGCTATTGGCATGGTGATTGGAGCGTGCTGGAACGGCGCGCGAGCGTTCACATCGACCTCCGGGCCAGGTATTTCGTTGATGAACGAGTTGCTGGGTCTGGCTTACTACTCTGAGATTCCGGCGGTTGTGATCGACGTCCAGCGCGTCGGTCCTTCAACCGGAATGCCAACTCGGACGCAACAGGGCGATCTGATGGAATGCGCTTACGCTTCGCACGGCGACACGAAACATATCCTGCTGTTTCCGTCGGACCCGGCGGAGTGCTTTGAATTCGCGCCGGTGGCCTTCGATCTGGCCGAGCGCTTCCAGACGCCGGTATTTCTGATGTCGGACCTCGATATCGGGATGAACGACTGGGTGGTGCCGCGCCTGCAGTGGGACGATG
>JBAUZG010000220.1:0-7646 GCA_049585195.1 Bryobacteraceae bacterium
TCGGTAAAGAAACGGCCGCGCAACAGCTTTGCACCGAGGGCTGTGAAATAGGCGGAAGTCACATCGCGCTCGTTCACTTCGTTATGTTCCCCGGAGTATGGACGGCCCACGAATCGTATCCAATCCGTATTGCCGTTAAAACTCACCGGCAGCACGCTCGCGATGGCGGCAGACTTTACGCCAGGCAAACTCGAAATGCGGCGAATGGTCTGCCGGCCCAGTGCAATCATTACGTCGTCTTTGGAATAGCGGCTGGGCGGAGCATGCATATACAGCGTGGCCAGGTGATCGGGTTGAAACCCCAGTTCCACGTCCAGCAACCGGTACAGACTCTTCGCAAGTAATCCGGAGCCGACCAATAGCACCACGGCAATTGACAGCTCCAAGACCACCAGATTCGAGCCAAGACGCCGCCAAGTAACAGGCGCCGAGCCACGGCTACCTTCCGCCAGCTCTTGCCGGAGTTCCGCCGCCGGCAGCCGCAAGGCAGGAGTGATGGAGAACAGCGCGGCCGCCAGCAGCGCGAGCACGGCGGCAGCAAGCACCAAATGCCAGTTCAAGCCGAGTCCCTCGAGAAACGGCATACCGTTCTTCATATCTTCAGGGACCAGCTTCGTAAGCAGTTGCATGGCCCAATGGGCAAAGGCCAATCCGAGCAAGCTGCCTGCTACCACCAGAACCGTGCCTTCTGTCGCGAACTGGCTGAAAAGGCGGACCCGCGATCCGCCCAGCGCGCTACGAACAGCCATTTCCCGCCTGCGGCTCTCCCCCCGAACAAGCAATAGGCTCGCCACGTTGACGCTCGCAATCACCAGCAGCAGCCCCGCTCCGCCGAGCAACACCAGCAAAATGGGCCGGATGTCTCCCACAACCACTTCGGATAGAGGATCGACACTGGCTCCCTGTCCGCGGTTTGAATCCGGATATTGCCGCTCCAGTTGTTGCGCAGTCACTTTCATTTCGGCTAAGGCTGCTTCGTCTGATACGCCGTCTTTCAATCGCGCTATTCCTTCCAAGTTGTGACAGCTTCTTCGTGTTTCGCACGAGCGGGAAGCCTGCAAAGGAGCCCATATCTCCGCTCCTCCTTGCGGAGCGAATTCGAAACCGCGCGGCAACACCCCAACCACCGTATTCGGAACCTCGCTCAGCAGGATGCTCTTACCGATCACATCCCTTCTTCCGCCGAATCGCTTCTGCCACGCGCCATAACTCAAGATCACCGTGTTTGGCTTGCCCGGAAGATCTTCCCCGGCATAGAAGTCACGGCCGAGCACGGGAGCAACGCCCAGCGTGCGGAAGAACCCGTCACTGACGCGCACCGCCCGGACCGGTTCCGAACCGGCCGAAGTTTTAAGCAGGTAGCCGCTACCTGTGTAAACATCGAGCGAGCGAAACACTTTGTTGAGGCGCTTCCAGTCGAGATAGTCCAAATAGGAGAGGGCGGCGCGCGGAATCAGCGGGATACTTTCAGTCACAGCAACAAGCCGGTTCGGCTTTGGATATGGCAAAGGCTTAATCAAGGCCGCATCCACAAAGCCGAAGATGGCAAGACTTGCCCCCATGCCGAGCGCAATCATGACGATCGCCGTAGTGGTGAATCCCGGATTCTTTCGCAACTGCCGGATTGCGAAACGAACATCTTGAAACAGATGCTCGAGGAGCGGAATCGTGCTCCTTTCGCGGCACGCTTCCTTAGCCGCTTCGACGCCGCCCAACTTCAGAACAGCGTCCCGGCGCGCCTGCTCGGGAGTCATGCCGGCGCGTAAGTTATCGTCCATGTGCAACTGCAGATGGCTGTCGATCTCGGCGGCAAGCTCTCGCTCCCGGCGGTCTTTGGCGAACATGCTGGCCAAGCGCAACACCCAAGCGCGCAGCCGCTTCATGCCGGCCCTCCGCTCGGAGAGAGGAAGCGCGCGAGGATCGCGGTGGTCTGCTCCCAGTCGCGCGCCTCTCTCTCCAGTTGTTTGCGGCCTGCGCGCGTGAGCCGGTAGAACTTCGCCTTGCGATTGTTCTCCGACACGCCCCACTCGGAAGCGATCGACCCTTCCTGCTCCAGTTTGAGCAGCGCGGGATATAGGGTTCCGTAGTTCAGCGACAGGAGATTTCCACTGGTTTGCTCAATGCGGCGAGCAATCCCGTAACCATGGAGCGGCCCCATTGTCTCGATGGTCTTCAACACCATCAAGGCGAGAGTCCCTTGCCATACCTCTGCTTTATCGCCCATCTTCCTCCTCTTGCTTTGCCATAGGAAGCTTACCATACTGCCTATGGGAAGGCAATAGGTAAACAGCGTCTCCTGAATAATGCGCATCCGCTCCCTGGCGGTCGCGGCTCGGAACCGCGTCCTGAACCGAGCCGCGAGCGTGGGAATCTATGAAAAAAATCCCGCGTTCTGAACGCGACATGCTGCCACCGGCTGATGCGACTAACTGAGCCGCGACCGCCAGGGAGCGGTCTACGATTTTTTCACAGCTTCACGAATCACCGCCCACTTGTGATTGAGGTGCGCCGTTGCCCGGCGGTAATACGAAAAGCTCGCTAAGAAGGTAAGGCTTTTCCTAGAGAGCTCATCCCTCCCGGAGAGCGCCGGTCGGCGTTACCCTTAGAAGTGACTCCATATGCTCATCGTGATGACGGCCCAAGCCGACCAGGAAGACATTCTCCGCGTTCGGCGCAAGATTGAGGATTTCGGTTATCGCGCCCACATCATTCCCGGTGAGCAGCGCACGGCAATTGGCATCACCGGGAATCAAGGCGCTCTCGATCCAGCGGACTTTATAGATCTTCCGGGCGTAGCGGACGCGATACGGGTTTCTAAGCCGTACAAACTCGTCAGCCGCGAAACTAAACCTGAAAACACTGTGGTGGAAATCTATGGAATCGCCGTGGGCGGTGACGAGGTGGTGTTTTGTGGTGGCCCGTGTTCGGTGGAAAGCCGGGAACAGATTCTCGAATCGGCGCGCAAGGTGAAGGCGGCAGGGGGACAGCTGCTAAGGGGCGGAGCATATAAGCCGAGGACATCGCCCTACAGTTTCCAAGGACTAGGCGAACAGGGTCTCGAGTATCTCGCCGAGGCCCGGGCTGCAACGGGATTAGGCGTTGTCACCGAAGCAATCGATGTCGAAACCTTCGATCTCGTCGAGCAGTATGCCGACTGTATCCAAATCGGTGCCCGTAACATGCAGAATTTTTCGCTTCTGCGGCGAGCCGGGCGATCTCGCAAACCCGTTCTGCTGAAACGGGGCATGTCTTCGACGCTCGAGGAATTTCTGATGGCTGCCGAGTACATTCTCGCCGAGGGCAATTACAACGTGATTCTATGCGAGCGCGGCGTCCGCACGTTCGCCGACCACACCAGAAATACACTGGACTTAAGCGTAGTGCCGGCAGTGCAAAGTGCAAGCCACTTGCCGATCATCGTCGACCCCAGCCATGGAACCGGGAAACGCGACAAGGTATTACCCATGGGATTGGCCGCAATCGCCGCGGGCGCGTCCGGATTGATTGTTGAAGTGCATCCAACGCCTGAACGCGCGCTTTCGGACGGATATCAATCGCTCTATCCGGACCAGTTCGAAGAACTCGTCTCGGAGTGCAACGCGATTGCAAATCTGCTTTCAAGTCGCCGCCGTTCACGCGAACTTGCAACTACGCTCAGCTAGGCGCCAGTACGCAATACCCAAGGACCACTCCCTCGCGGTCGTGGCTCGGAAAATGCGCGTTGGCGCTAAGGCATCTTACCGAGCCGCGCGCGCCAGCAAGGGGCCATAATTCGTGGCGAACAGCGCCCTATGTAGGGCGGCCAGGCTCCAGCGTGTTACATTCGGTATGAAACCCGAAGAAGTTGGGAACAAAAGAGCGAGTATTTTCGTCTGAACGGGGCGGGAGCGTCGCCGATTGAAACGTAAGTGGAAGCTTGTCGTCCTGCTCGGACTGCTGATCTTAATTAGCGGCGGTGTCTTCGCGAGCATCAAAATCAGCCAGCGCGGCATCGTCGTGGTCCAGACCGGCAAGGCATTTCGCGAGGATCTGACTTCCATTGTCACTGCGTCGGGTGAAATCAAGCCCAGAAACTACATCAATATCGGTGCCAACCAGCAGGGTCCCATCGCCGCGCTTTACGTAAAAGAGGGCGATCGCGTCAAGAAGGGACAGCTTTTGGCCCGGATACAAGCCGAAGACGCGAGCGCAATGGTCCGGGCGCAACAAGCCGCGCTCAGATCGTCCGTGGACGATTCAACAGCGAGCGAAGCGGCTGTAAAGGCGCAGGACGATCTGGTCGACGCGCTCGAGTTCGACCTCAACAAAGATAAGGCCGACCTTGAACAGAAGCTCGCGGATTACCAGCGTGCTCAGCAGCTTTTTCAGGAACAGCTGCTTGCCCGGCAGGACTTCGACTCGAAGAAAGCCGCCTATGACGGCGCAGTCGCAGCGGTCAAGGGCGCTGAAAGCCGCTTGTCGCAGGCGAAGGCGCAGCGCGCTCAGAATGCCGCTCAATTGAGTGGGTCGCAAGTGAAAATCACGCAGCAACAGGCTTTGATGGACCAGGAAAAGGTCGTGTTCGACAAGTACAATGCCTACGCGCCGCTGGACGGGATGGTAACCAATCTGCCGGTACGAGTCGGAGAGACCGTGGTGCCTGGCATCGAGAGCTCCACTGCTTCAACCATCATGACCATCGCCGATATGTCGGAGATTACGGCCGAGGTTCGCGTGGATGAAACCGACATTGTGAGTGTGGCCCTGGGACAGCCGGCGGATGTGACGATTGACGCCATTCCCAACCAGACCTTTCATGGACATGTAACGGAAATTGGCGACACCGCGCTCGTGCGCTCGACTGGCGTTGCCGCGTCACAAAGTCAAACCTCGACTCAGGAAGCGAAGGACTTCAAAGTTGTCGTCGCGTTGGACGCGCCGGAAGACCGCATCCGGCCAGGTCTCTCCTGTACAGCCAAAATTACTACGGCAACACGCAAAGACGTTTTGAGCATACCGATTCAGGCCCTGACGATCCGGCAAAAGGGCGACTTGCAGCAACGCAAACCGGGCCAGGCGCCACCCACTGACCCGGCGACGTTGAAGGCCATGAAGGAAGAGGTGCAGGGCGTGTTTGTGGTACAGGCCGAAAAGGCGGTGTTCAAGCCTGTCACAACCGGCATCACGGGTTCCACCGAGGTCGAGGTCCTGTCCGGGCTGAAACCCGGCGATCAAATTGTGACGGGAAGTTTCCAGGTGATTCGCACGATCCGCAACAATGCCAAGATCAAGGTTGACAACAAACCGCCGGCCATGCCGCCCACACAGACCTGAGGGGTGCAAAATGCCCATAGTGACCGCTTCCTTGCGCGCGCGGCTCGGTAAGAGCCTTTTAGTCCAAGCACATTTTCCGAGCCGCGACCGCGAGGGAGTGGAAAGTAGCTAGGACTCAGAATGGCCACTGTTGTAGAGGGACTGGTTGAGAAAGGCGAACAGCTTCGCCGCGAGGGAATCGTCATTCGTACGTATGACCTGTGGAAGACGTACACGATGGGCGACCAGGAGATTCACGCTGTATCGGGCGTGGACATAGAGATTCGCAAGGGCGAATACGTCGCGATTATGGGGCCTTCCGGATCCGGAAAATCGACCCTAATGAACCTGATTGGATGCCTGGACACTCCCACAAAAGGTCATTATTTCTTGAGCGGCAAGCTGGTTAGCGAAATGGACGATGACGAGCTGGCGCGAATCCGGAACAAAGAGATTGGGTTCGTTTTTCAGACGTTTAATCTACTCGCAAGGGCCACGGCGCTTCATAATGTCGAGCTTCCTCTCATCTATGCGGGTATTCCCGCCGCTGAAAGAGCCCAGCGGGCACGCGAGGCACTGAAGGCAGTCGATCTCGAACCCAGAATGTTTCACAAACCGAACGAACTCTCGGGCGGCCAGCGGCAGCGAGTCGCCGTCGCGCGGGCTCTTGTGAACAAGCCGTCCATTCTACTGGCCGACGAGCCGACCGGTGCCTTGGACTCAGCGACGGGAACTGAGATCATGGCGCTGTTTGAGCAACTGTATCAGCAGTCGAACACGATCGTGCTCGTGACCCACGAGCTCGATATAGCCATGCATGCTCACCGGGTCATTCATATACGCGACGGAAGAGTGGACCGGGACGAAGCCATTCACAAATAGAACCGTCGAATCCTAGCCTCCTAGCGTTGGCAGCGCGGGTTTCCGCGCCCTCTACAAGAACTCGCCAGTGGAACATTATGGGATTAGTATGGTTTCACGGCGAAGGAAAGCAGTTTTTAAGGTCGTGAAGTCTGAGAAGCTCAGTTCGGAGCCGGCCGAATTCCCGCTGGGCGGCTTGATCCAGACCATTCGCGGAGAGGTCTCGCCTGACGCGCGCGCAGCCGGAATTCAACTACATTGCCTGGTGGACGCATCGCTTCCCGATCACGTTATAGGCGATCCCGGGCGAATGGGCGATGTTCTGAAAGGTCTGCTTTTGACCGCTATCAAATCAACCGGAGCGCAGCAGATCAGATTAGCGGTTTATCCGGCACGCGAAAGGACACCCGAACTAGACATCACATTCGAGATCACTCCTGTCGGAGGTCAAGCCGCGTCGCCAGGCGGCAGGAGTAGCGATGCCTTTGACGTTGCGTATATGGAACAGGCAGTGGCCCTGTTCAAGAAACCTCTCGAATGGTTGGGAGGCGAGTTAGGCGTCCATCCGCAAAAAGGCGCGGCGCCTGTAATCTGGTTCCGCGTTCCCGTCCAGCTCGTAATGAACCGGCGCCAGGAAGCAGCACAACGGTCCGAGCCGCCGGCGAACTTAGGCGATGCCAGATTTCCCGTCAAGATCCTGATGGCTGAGGACAACTCCATCAACCAGCGTGTGGGTAAGCTGATTCTACAGCGAGCAGGGTATTCGATCGACTTGGTTGGCGACGGCAGCGAAGCCCTCGAGGCGCATCGGAACACACCCTACGATTTGATTTTGATGGACTGCCAAATGCCAACCATGGACGGGTTCGAAGCGACGCGCCGCATTCGCTCCCTTCATTCGCGGCAGCCGGTCATTATCGCAGTAACGGCGAATGCCCTTGTGGGGGAGCGGGAGCGATGTCTCGAGGCCGGAATGGATGACTATCTTTCGAAGCCCTTTCAAGCTCATCAGCTTGTCTCAATCGTCGAGAAATGGGCTGAAACCGCGCTACGCCGGTGAGATGCGCTATGGCTATCTCTTCACGAGAAGGAGCAGCGTGAAGAGCACAATCCAAAGCACGTCAAGGTAGTGCCAGAAAATGGCAACTGCATTCGCCAGGACACGCGTGTGCATCTGCCAGTTAGGGCCGCTTGCAGGTTCGTGCGTCCGGTAGAGCAGTACGCTCAGCCCTGTCAGGCCGGCCAGAATGTGCGCGCCATGCAACCCTGAAAACAGGAAAAAAAAGGACGAGTGCGGATTATTGCGGACAAATTGGCCCGCGGCTAAAATCCGCCACCACACCACAAGCTGTCCAATCAAGAACAGCACGCCCAGGATTGTGGTGTAGCGTGTCCATTCGAAAAACCCGCGCTGATCGTTGGCGCGCAGTTTCCGATGCCCCTTTTCGTATGTGAAACTGCTCGCCAAAAGAATCGCTGTGTCCACCCAGAGT
>JBAUZG010000221.1:0-6075 GCA_049585195.1 Bryobacteraceae bacterium
TCTTCGACCCGGGCCTTCTTCTCCTTCATCTCCATTTCGGTCGCCGCGCCGACCTTAATCACTGCCACTCCGCCTGCCAACTTAGCCAGGCGCTCTTGCAGCTTCTCGCGATCGTAATCCGACGTGGTCTCGTCGATTTGAGTGCGCAACTGCTTGATACGTCCCTGAATAGCGTTCTGGCTACCGGCGCCATCAATAATGGTCGTATTGTCCTTATCTACCGTTACATGCTTCGCCTGGCCAAGATCATCGAGTCCCAGCTTTTCAAGCTTGATGCCAGTCTCTTCCGCTATGGCCTTACCGCCCGTGAGAATCGCGATGTCCTCCAGCATGGCCTTCCGGCGGTCACCGAAACCAGGAGCTTTGACGGCGCAAACGTTCAACGTTCCACGCAACTTGTTCACCACCAGCGTGGCCAGCGCCTCGCCATCCACGTCTTCTGAAACCACCAATAGCGGTTTCCCCGCCCGGGCGACTAACTCGAGTACCGGCAGCAGATCCTTCATGCTGGAGATCTTTTTCTCATGAATCAGGATGTAAGGATCTTCGAGAACAGCTTCCATCCGGTCTGCGTCGGTTATGAAGTAGGGCGACAGATAACCTCGGTCGAACTGCATGCCATCGACAGTGCTCAGCTCAGTCGACATCGTCTTCGATTCTTCAACTGTGATGACGCCGTTCTTGCCCACTTTTTGCATCGCTTCCGCAATCGTGTTTCCAATGGTGGCATCGCCGTTGGACGAAATAGTTCCGACCTGCGCAATTTTGTCGCTGTTTTCGACAGTGAATGAAATCTTCTTCAACTCTTCGACAACAGCGTCCACCGCGCTCTCAATCCCGCGCTTCAGTGCCATCGGATTCGCACCGGCCGCGACCGATTTCACGCCCTCACGGAAGATCGTCTGAGCCAGGATCGTGGCGGTCGTCGTGCCATCGCCTGCGATATCGCTTGTCTTCGAAGCCACTTCACGAACGAGCTGCGCGCCCATGTTCTCGAGCGGATCTCTCAATTCGATCTCTTTAGCGACCGTGACCCCATCTTTTGTAATCGCCGGGCCACCGAACTTCTTTTCGATGACTACGTTACGTCCCTTCGGCCCTAGGGTCACCTTCACCGCATCGGCGAGCTGATTCACCCCCCGCAGAATGGCCTGACGGGAATTTTCACTGTAGATAATCTTTTTGGCTGCCATATTGTTTCTCTTTTGCTTATGCAACCTTCGTTGCAGGCTCTTCAGCGCCTTCCAATACGCCGAGCACCTCGTCTTCGCGCACGATCAGGTATTCCTCGCCGGCCAGCTTGATCTCGCTGCCGGTATATTTGCCGTAGAGAATGTGATCGCCCAATGCCACCTCCAGTGGACGTAGGCTCCCGTCTTCCAGGCGCTTACCGCGGGACACCGCGACAACTTTTCCTTCTTGCGGCTTCTCTTTTGCGCTGTCAGGGATGAAGAGTCCCCCCAGAGTGCTATCACTCCCATCAAGACGTTTCACAACGATCCGGTCATGAAGCGGTCGAATATTCATACGGAAGCCTCCAATTGGGTATAAAACGTTTTCGCCTGCAGAAAAGAGTGACTTGCCCTAACATGTCGGCTGTGCCACGAGAAACAAAAGCTCTCAGGCCCTCGAGCACAAGCAAATCGTGCCTTCGCACCGGGCTGCTTGAAATATTGCCCTCGGCCGAAACCACGTTGAAGATGGCGGTTTACAAGGTTGAACATGGCAATCTCCTGGGTTGTCGCGTTGGCTAAGAGAGGCGTCCTGATGACTGACCTAGTTCAGAAATCAGAAGAGTGGGCGGGATTGCTCAGTCGTTAACTATAATAGGTCAAGTAAGTTGGTTTGTCAAGCTGAGTTTGCGCTAGACTGGGGCTGTGCTTAATCGCAGGCGGTTAAGTCCCAAAAAGACGCCACATGGACATTGCCTCTGTAATTCGACACCGCCTGGATGAACTGGACATCGGCCAGCGCGAGCTGGCGGTGGCTGCCGAGGTGACAGAGTCTTACATCTCGCAGTTGCTGGCCAAGAAGAAAACGCCGCCCGCCCCGGATCGAACCGACATCTACGACAAGATCGCCAAGGTTCTGAAGCTTCCCAGCAAAGAGCTAGCAAGATTGGCCGACACTCAGCGGCGGGAAGAACTCAAGCGGAAGGTTCTAGATCCGCCGCGGCCTCTCTTTCAGGAATTCCGCCAGCTCATTCTCCGGAAATGCGTAGCCAGGAAGAAGAAACAGATCACCAACATCTTCGAGCGGGAGCCGTTCGGCGAGTTCGAACGCTTCATCACCCAAAAGCTTCTCGATGTGGCAAAACGAGTGGCGAAACAAGAGCTTGAAGACGAAAAGTGGATTCACCGCGTAGCCCGAGTTGGCAAGCGGAGCTACGAAGAGACGCGAGTCTTGGTTCTTGAATTCCTGGATACGGATGTCTTCCACGTTTCGGTTAAACAACGCACCAAGATCAAAGAAGTGACGGAATCGGCCAGGCCGGTTTCGCCTTGCTGGTTCATGGCCTCGAACTGGTCGAGGTTGAGCGAGTAGCCGTTGGGCTCGATGGCCAGATCATTTTCGGCGTGAGCGACTCGTAACCACTAACCCACGCATCATCGAAAAAGCGCCGCATCTGCTCAATAAGGTGGGTAGTCTGACTCGGCGTTTTACCCAATTTCTTTCGGAGTGTCCGCACAAGTTCCTCAATAATCTTGTCTGACCAGTAGGGGCTGTATACCTCCTGCAACTCCAGGCGTAGCAGCGTGTCTCGAAGAGAAGCATTAACAAGTACGCACGCGTCCAGAACGGCGCGGACCGCGCTCATTCCTCCGGCAACACGAACACGTCATAGGTGCCGGCCTCGACTTCCTCACGAGCCATCTGGTCCAGCGCTTCCCGCCGTTGTCGGTCGCGTTCTTTCTTGTAAGCCATGAGGTCCTGCAAGTTGATTCGACGATGAGTACCGGCTCGGTGGAACGGCAACTTGCCGTCTTCAAGAAGCCGGACCATGTATTGCCGCGAAACGCCAAGCAAGTCGGCAGCTTCCTGGGAACTCAACTCATGGCTTGCTGGAATGATTGTGATTGCCTGCCCTTCTTGCATGTGCGTCAGAATCCGCACCAAGACGTCCCGCACAGGGGCTGGGATTAGTTGCCGTTCGTCATTCGCCCCCGTGATCGTGGCTTCGCCACGCTGCAACAGATTGCGGAGCGTACGAAGCTGCTCCTCTCCGCCGGGAGGTATCGAAATTTGATGGCTTGACATCGCGAACCTGCCAAACGCTACAATCGCAACTTCCAATCTACACCTTAGAGGTCTTCGCCCTGCCGAAATCGCCCTCTGGCGACATCAATTCGGCTTGCGAATTCCCGGTTAAAAAAGGCGTCTTACACGCTAAGCATTTCAAAACACTAGGCTGATTCGTTCGTTGAACTCCCCGCGTATATCTCGTTTTTTGGCCTTTTACGGAAGGAGAAACCACCAGTGGTCCTTCGCATCCCGAAAATATTTGCGAAGCTGAGATATGAGCTGGACAAAAGTTGTCACACACCCCTAGGCCTAGCGGATTTTGCACTGGCATTGGTCTTTAGTGTCAAGCACCGAAGCGCGCGGGCGCCGATTTATAGCTCAGAAGCACAGAAAACATGCGCACCTTTTCGGAGCTTACCCGCTAGCGCCTGCATTGTGGGGGACTCGTCCTTGCTTATCAGCGCAGGTCCCCGATGAAGTCGGATCGCCGTTGCTGGCGTGTAGGGCGATGTTACGGTGACCGCACCGAAAGCAAAAAAAAGCCCGAAGCCGCAACCGTTTCATAAGTACAGACACTAGATTCTGGCTATGTATCGCGTTACGCTACACAATACGAAGATCACATGCCAGAGATCACCGAAAAGCAGCCGGTTCATCCCGGCGTGTACATCAAAACCCGAGTTCTGCCGAACAGCCTGTCAGTAAAAGAGGCGGCTAAGCTTCTTGGCGTTGGACGCCCTGCACTATCGAACCTGTTGAACGGAAATGCAGCTCTTTCTCCCGAAATGGCGTCGCGCGTCGAAAAGGCTTTTGGTGTCAGCCAACACGAGCTCCTACAGATGCAGGCTCTATTCGACCAATATCAAATGAGGCAGCGCGATCAGAATATCGCTGTTCGCGCCTATGTTCCATCGTTCCTGAAAATAACAGCCAGGGAGATCGAACGATGGGTTGATAGCAATTCTGATCCCCGCTCCCGGCTTCCGGTGCTGCTCAGGAAACTTATCCACTCGACAGGCCAAGGCCTCTCTCACGTGGACTTCCCCGGTTACGACAATACGGAGAGAAAAGGTTGGGACGGTCGTGTCAATGCTGATGCCGCAACCCCATGGATACCGGTTGGCAAATCGGGATGGGAGTTCGGCTGCAATGAAGATCCTAAGCGGAAGGCAGAGCACGACTACGCGGCGCGCGTCAACGCGATCCCGGCGAGTGACCGCGCAGAAATCATATTTATTCTTGTAACGCCTCGGAAATGGAACGCGAAAGATAAATGGCAAAAAGAGAAACAGGCTCTTGGCGATTGGAAATCAGTAAAAGCGTACGATTCAAGCATCTTGAACAGTGGATCGAACAATCGATCCCGGCACAAGGGTGGCTGGCGGAGCAAATGGGATCGCTTGATGCGGGCGCTCATTCATTGGATGAGCAGTGGAAACGATGGGCTTCCGCCACAGATCCTGAACTCCCGAAACTCCTCTTTGCGCCTTCAGTCGAAAATCATAAAGACACTCTCAAGTTATGGATCGAGAGAGCGCCCTCCTCGCCTCTGATTGTCTGCGCAGACTCTAAGGCTGAGGCCTTGGCATTCCTATTCTGCATTCTTGACTGTGACGAATTCAAAGCTGCCGGGTACAAGGACCGCGTTGTTGTGTTCTCGTCCGGCCAAACTCTGAGAAAGCTTGTATCGTCATCCTCGAGGTTTATCCCTGTCGTATTCACGGACGAAGCAGAGTATGAACTTGGCGGCAGCTATCGGGACCTGCACGCGATCATCGTCCGTCCAAGAAACACCGTAGATGTCAAACCGGATCTTGTTCTCGGCCTTCTCGATCATGAGGCGTTTAGAAAGGCTCTTGCGGTTATGGGCGTCGAACACCATGATGCTGACGTTCTGGCGCGCGAATCCGGTCGTTCTCCCACTATCTTGCGCCGCAGGCTTTCAAAAATCCCCGCAATTAGAACGCCCGCCTGGACACAAGACGCAGGAACAGTAAGGAGCCTGATCCCGATGATGCTTGTGGGGGCATGGCATTCCCAGTCAAAGGCTGACTGCGACATTCTGTCGTTTCTCGCAGGAATGCAGTACAGCGAAATAGAAAAGCAAATCGCCGTATTACTGACATTCGACGATCCACCCATATGGTCGGTCGGGAGCGTCCACGGCGTATCGTCCAAAATTGATGCCTTCTTTGCCGTTCGAACGCATGTAACGCAAAAAGATCTCAATGACTTTCTACTCGCAGCGGAGATCGTGTTGTCGGAACAAGATCCCACGCTCGAGCTTCCCGAAGACAAGAGAATGTTTGCAGGCCTCTATGGAAAGACTCGTGAACACTCAAGAGCACTCCGCGACGGAGTCTGTGAAACGCTCGTGCTGCTCGCTGTTCACGGTAATAATCTCTTCCGCGACCGCATAGGAGTCGACATGGAGGGAGAAATTAAGCTTCTCATTCGTCGCCTGCTGACGCCGCTGACCCCGGAGAAGCTCCTTTCGCAAATTGACGACCTGACGCTTTACGCCGAGGCAGCCCCTGATGAGTTTCTCCGGATCATCGAGGAGGATTTAAGAAGCCAAGAACCGCAAATCTGCGTTCTCATGAAACCCGCTGAGAGTAGTCTTTTCACAGGCTGCCCTAGATCAGGCCTGCTTTGGGCGCTCGAGAGCCTGGCCTGGAAGCCCGAACGGCTTCTCCGGGTTGCCAAAATCCTGGCGAAGCTTGCCGAGCGGAAGATCGCGGATAATTGGGCCAACAAGCCGGATAGCAGCCTGGGATCGATCTTCCGTTCGTGGATGCCACAGACGGCGGCTCCTCTCGAGGAACGCAAGAA
>JBAUZG010000222.1:0-7297 GCA_049585195.1 Bryobacteraceae bacterium
GCCTATGACCATCTGTCTGCTGATAGAGTTCAGCGGACGCTACCAGGCATATTGGAGCTACGGATGGGGCGAAACCCTCAACGACGCGTACATGTTCATGGATACATTGAAGCCCGACGACAACATCGCCGTAGTTGCTTACGACCTCAAAACGACGATTCTTTCCGATTTCACAACCGACCGGCGGAAGACACAGGAAGCCTTGGCGCGCCTGCGCATTCCGGGCTTCAGCGAATCGTGCATCTTCGACGCGTTGACCGACATGGCAGATCGCATGTCGACTATCGAAGGCCGTAAAGCCATTCTGGTAATCGCCTCGGGGATAGACACATTCAGCAAGATCACGTATGACAAGGCGCGGCGATCGTTGCAATCCTCAGGCGTTCCAATCTACACCATCAGCATTCTCCAACTCGCTATTGCGATGAGCAACATGGGTCCTATGAGAGAACTCGATTTCCTTCAGGCCGATAATGAAATGCGTACATTTGCCAAAGAGACCGGCGGCCAAGCGTTCTTCCCGCGCTTCCAGGGCGAAATGCCTGGGGTGTTCCGCCAACTCGAAGATTCGCTGCGTAATCAGTACACGTTGGCGTATCATCCCACCAACGTCTCGCGCGACGGCAAGTATCGCAAGATTAAGGTCGACCTAGTCGATCCGAAAACCGGCGAGCCTCTCAAAGTGGTCGAGAATGGCAAGCCGGTGAAGTATCAGATCGTAGCCAAGGCGGGCTACAGCGCGCCGCACTCAGTCGAATAACCCGACGCCTCTCATACACGCTGCGCTTTCGCTGTCAAGAACTCAATCTGGCGAGATTTGAGTTTGTTAGCAGCCGATTGACAGGTTCCACCGGCCTTTGCTAACTTCTCCTTGGTCTAGATGAGATCGGCTCCCTCTCTTCGCGCCACACGGCAAGCCATTATTCTCCTGGTAGATGACAATGCACACGGACTTATCGCGCGAAGGAGCATTCTCGAAGAGCTTGGCTATCAGGTGGTCTCCGCATCGACCGGTGACGAAGCGTTGCAACTCGTCGAACAACACCACTTCGACGTGATTGTGACCGATTACCGCATGCCCGCCATGGATGGAGTCGCTCTTATTGCCGCGCTGCGCAAGCGTCACTTCGCAAATCCAATCATTCTGTTGAGCGGCTTCCTCTCGCATTTAGGATTGACCGAAGAATCGACCGGAGCCGATCTCCTGATTCAAAAGAGCAACCACGAAAGCGATCAACTTGTGCGAGGAGTCAAAAAGCTCCTGGCCGCGCCCAGGAAGCCCGTGACATCTCAACCGAACACTCAGGAGAAGGCGAAGAAGGCCGGCTCCAACGGGTAGGTGGGGCAGACCATCGCTCTTCGTGGTCTGCAATTTAACAACAGCGCAGACGACAAAGAACGATCGTCCGCGCCACCGCCGTCTATAGTAAGACATGGCGATCCGCCTTTTCCTCGCCGCCTGCTTGCTTCCAAGCTTCTTTCTCGCCGCTCCTGTTACGCGAGCGCCAACGAGTATTTCACAAAACGCGAAGACGCGCGTTCAGGCCGCGAGCCCTGGCGCCGCTCTAGCAAGACGTTTGAACCTTCGCGACCGCATCGCGCAGATGATCGTGGTCCGGGGATATGGCGATTACCTTCCATCGAATAATCCGGAATATAAATCGCTCGTGCATTGCATTCGCGATCTTCACATCGGCGGTATGATCGTCGCCAATCGCATTCATAACGGGCAGGTGATAAACGCGCAGCCCTACGAAATGGTGGCCTTCCTGAATCACTTGCAGCGCATGTCGCGAACGCCGCTGTTCATTGCCTCCGACTTTGAGCATGGCGCTTCGATGCGAGTCGCCGAAACCGCCCGATACCCCTATTTCATGGCCTATGGCGCGGCTCACGATCTTACTGCAGTCCGGGAACTAGGCGCGGCAACAGCCAGAGAGGCACGAGCGCTGGGCATCACCTGGGTGTTCGCGCCCGACGCGGATGTCAACAACAATCCGGATAACCCGATCATCAACACACGGTCGTTTGGCGAAGACCCTCAACTCGTGGCCCAAGGTGTTTCCGCGTTTATTGAGGGCGCTCATGAAGATCCGCGGAACTATGTCCTCGTCACACCCAAACATTTCCCAGGACATGGCGACACCGCTGACGACAGCCATATGCAAATGGTTAGGCTCGATCAGCCGAAGGAGCGTATCGAGTCGCTCGAACTCGTTCCTTTTCGCGCTGCCATCGAGCATGGAACGGACGCAATCATGACCGCGCACATGGCGGTGCCAGCCTTCGAGCCTGAACCTATCCCGGCAACGGTTTCGAAAAATATTCTCACCGGTTTGCTTCGAGATGAGCTCGGCTTCAAGGGCTTGATCGTCACCGACGCGATGGACATGCAAGGCGTTACTTCTCTGTTCAGCCAGGGCGAAGCCGCAGTCCGCGCCGTCGAAGCGGGAGCCGATGTGATCTTGATGCCCTCCGACCCGGAAGCGTGCATTCGTGGCCTGCAGGCAGCAGTCAAGAGCGGCCGTCTCTCGGAAAAGCGCATCACCGCGAGCGCCGCAAGGATTCTGGCCGGCAAGCAGCGGGTTGGACTATTCCGTAGCCGCACGATCGACTTGGATCGTATCGCCGACCAAATCGAAGATCCGAAGCTCGATCAACTCGCCCAGCATGTAGCGGATGAGTCTGTCACTTTGGTGAAGGATGACAAGCATCTGTTCCCCATCGCCGATCCGCAAGACTCGTGTGTCGTTGCGCTGACTGAGGGAAGGTTTTCTACGCGCGGCCAGACTCTCATCAATGAGGCAACCCGGCGCAATCCCGCACTGAAAGCTTTCGTTGCCAATTCGTCCATGCCTGAGCCTGAACTCGCCGCGCTTGTCAATGCCGTGGCTAAATGCAAAGCGGTTTACGTAGGAGCGTTCGTAACGGTGGCCGCCTACCGCGGCAGCGTCGCACTCGAAGGCGGCTTGACCAAATTCCTCGATTCACTCATCAAGTGTGGTCCTCCACTGGCTCTGGTATCGTTCGGCAATCCGTATCTGCTGCGCAACTTTCCCGATGCCGGCACATACGCCGCCACCTTCAGCACCTCCACTACATCGGAAGTAGCCGCCATCCGGGCGATCTTTGGCGAAATCTCCATCCAGGGCCGCCTGCCAGTCTCGATTCCCGGACTAGCAAAGGCCGGTGACGGAATTCAAGTCTCTGGAAAGCTTAGCGCAGCGTCTCAAGGGATGAGATGACCAAAATAACCTGGCTCGGGCACGGCACGGTGCAATTACAGTTCGCCAGCGGCGAAGTTCTTGTTCTCGATCCGTGGCTCGAAAATCCAAAATTTCCAAAAGGCCATAAGTTTGAACGCATCGACGCGATTGCCGTCTCCCACGGCCATTTCGATCACGTCCACAGTGTGGCTCCGCTCGCCAAGAAGCACAACCCAAAAGTAGTCTCGATCTTTGAGACATCGAACTGGCTCGAGGGTAAAGGAGTCGCGGAGCCGATCGGTATGAACAAAGGAGGCACGGTCGATCTTGGGTTTGTGAAATTGACCATGACACACGCGATTCACAGCTGCGGCATTCTGGATGACGGCAAGATCATTTACGGAGGCGAAGCCGCCGGATACGTTCTCACTCAATCGGACGGCCGCCGCATCTATCTGGCAGGTGACACTAACGTGTTCTCCGATATGGCTCTCATCCAGGAACTCTACGAGCCTGAGCTCGCCTTCCTGCCCATTGGCGATCACTTTACTATGGGTCCGCACGAAGCCGCAAAAGCTGTCCGTTTGTTGAAAACGAAAAAAATAATTCCCATCCATTTTGGAACCTTTCCGCAACTTACCGGCACGCCGGAAGATCTGGCCGCGAGAGTTAAAGGCGAACCTACGGAAGTCTGGCCGCTCCAACCCGGCAAAACTGTCGAGTGGTAGTTGCACACACGGCTGATTCCGCCGGCGAGACTGGGTTCTAGCTGTAGGGGCGAGGCCTGCCTCGCCTGGTGAACCATTGCAATCTGCTACAAACGAGAGAATGCCACGGTCAGGTTCTAATGAATCCCGCATCCTTGGCGTGCAGGATGTGCGGGATAGCAACGAAATGTTCTTCCTGCACATGATTCGAAATCGGCAGCCCGTATCGCGAACGGACCTGGCGACGGAAACCGGGTTGCGGGCAGGAACAGTCTCGGTGGTGGTAAACCGGCTAATTAAATCGGGATTTATCTACGAGGCCGAGGAGGCGCCCTCAAAAGGCGGCCGTCGCGCGGTTTATCTCCAGGTGAATGCCGAGAAGGCATACGCAATTGCCGTCAGCATCGGCGTCACAAGAACTGTCTACGTCGTCGCGGATTTTAACGGTCGAGTGCTAAGCCAGAATTCCTTGCCGACGAGCCGCCATCCAAACGAGTTTCTCAAAGAGCTTGCCGGTCAGATATCGGATCACGTGCGTTCGCATTATAGGGACATACGGTTTCTGGCGGTTGGCGTCTCGGTACCGGGATTGCTCGAGCGGGCCGAAGGACGTCTCGTCTTCTCGCCTAATCTCGGATGGAATGATGTGCCGCTACGTTTGTTGCTTGAGACGGAGCTAAAGCTGCCAGTGTTTGTCGAGAACGATGCCAATGCCGCCGCGCTCTCCGAGCTGTGGTACGGACCGATCGAGGTGTCGAAAGCTCACAGCATGCTGTTTGTTCTGGTTGTCGAGGGAATTGGAACCGGCTTCATCCTAAATGGAGAACTACACATCGGAACTCGGGTGGGCTCCGGTGGATTTGGCCACATGCCCCTCGAGTTAAACGGACCGCCATGTTCATGCGGCAACAAGGGCTGTTGGGAATCGCTCGCTTCCGACACCGCAACCGTATCGCGTTTCCTTGAGGCAAATCCCCATCGCGCGGCTGAAGTGCGCTCGATGTCCGATCTGGTGCTGCTGGCTGTTTCTGGCGATGCGCCTGCTGCCGCCGAGATTGTGAAATCGGCATCCTTCATAGGCCGCGCTCTACGGGGTTTGGCGCACGGCCTCGCACCTGAAGTGATTGTGATTGGTGGACAGATTACGGAAGCATGGAGCCTCATCGAGCCGGTCATCGAAACTGAGTTGAAGAGCGGCTATCTCCTCGACGGCGTTTCGCTGCCGAAGCTGCGGCGGGCGAGCGTCCAAGACCCCAGTATCTTCGGCGGCATTCCACTCGCGTTGCGGACAATTTTTTCGAACCCCGCGCGGCAATCGAGTGACGCTTCAGCGACGCATCTACAATAGCAGCATGGAAAGACGTAAGCTCGGCAACTCAGGAATTGAAACTGCGCCGCTCGCACTTGGCGGAAACGTTTTTGGATGGACAGCCGACGAACCAACTTCGTTCAAATTGCTGGATGCCTTTATCGACGCTGGTTTCAGCTTCATTGATACGGCCGACATATATTCGCGATGGGCGCCTGGAAACAGCGGCGGTGAGTCGGAAGCAATCATCGGGAAGTGGTTAAAGCGTGGCGCATCGCGACAGAAGGCCGTGATCGCGACGAAGGTAGGAATGGAGATGGGCCCGGAGAAAAAGGGCCTCTCGAAGGCGTACATACTGAGTGAAGTGGAAGAGTCGCTCCGGCGATTGCAGACCGATTACATCGACTTATACCAATCGCACGCCGATGACCAAAGCACGCCTATCGAAGAGACGCTCGAGGCCTACGGATCGTTGATTAAGCAGGGCAAGGTTCGCGCCATAGGCGCATCAAATTACACGGGGCCCCGGCTTCTTCAGGCCTTACAAGCGAGCGATGCAAAAGGCTTACCGCGCTACGAGAGTCTACAGCCGCTCTACAACTTGTACGATCGCGCCGATTACGAGACAAACCTCGAGCCGGTTTGTGTCGCAAACCATCTGGGCGTGATTAGCTATTATTCGCTTGCAAGCGGCTTTCTAACCGGCAAGTATCGCTCGACGGCCGATGCCGCGAACGTGAACCGCGGGCAGGTGGTCAAGAAATATCTGGATGATCGCGGATTCAGGATTCTGAAAGCCTTGGATAAGCTGGCTGGAGATTATCGATCGACTCCGGCGAAGATAGCTCTAGCCTGGTTGATGGCGCGGCCCAGCATAACCGCTCCTATTGCCAGCGCTACTTCACTCGATCAGCTAAATGAATTAGTTGACTCGACGCGACTAAAACTCGACCCAACCGCGATTCAGTACCTGAATGACGCAAGTCGATACTCCAGTGAGGCAAGCGCCCGGTAAGCGGGCAAGATATGTCTCGCCCCTATAGTTAATGGCCGAAAGAATATCCAACAACCGCGCCGTACTCGGGCACCCAATTAGTTCCGAACTGGAAGAAGTTGTTCACGTAGCGAATGTCAACTTGAGGGCGAACGAAAAAGCCTCCCTTCACGTAAAAGTTGATGCCGGCCATCAAGTGCACTTGAAAGTGGTTTGAGCTTTCGAGATACGTATTGGAAGTCGAGCAACCGGCGAACGTATCGCAATACTGCTGATTATAGTAGAACTTTAAATTGACGCCTCCGATGCCGGCTTGAAGTTCAGGGACAATGCGTTTGTTGCCGCCCATCGGATGATACACGGCGTTAAAGTCGTAGAAGGTGGGTTTGTAGTTCAAGCCGGCATAAGAGCCCTGTGTCGTTCGGAACGAAGTCTCCACTCCTACTCCCAGATGGGGGCTGAACATAAAGTCGCCGCCGAAGTATAGAAAGGACCCTCCCATTCTGGGTGGGTAGTAAATGACTCCGTCTCCGAAGGTGTCCGTAGGAACATTATTGGAACTGGCCATCGCCGTGCCGAGTCCCAGATAGGCATCGATGCTTTGCGCAGCAGCAAAGTTGGCGGATAAGAACGGCACAGCACAAAGTAAGAGAAATTTAGCGGATCTCAAACGAATTCTCCCGGATCTTGATGATCGGATATTGTGTTATTAGGCTGGTGTCGCGTTTTCGCAGGTAATAACCTGTAATTCTGCGAGCCTTTGCCCTGCACTTCTTTTCAAGTGCTAAGACGTGCATTTATGGCGTGAAGTTTCAGGTGACCGGCAGATCCTTGCGCAAATCAACCTGTAAACTGACTAGTATATGACCCGTCGAGGCGCTCTCAGGGTGCTTGCTGCGTCCTCTTTCGAGGCCTTCGCCATCCTCGAAGCCGCCTCGAAAACGGATTTCTGGAATCAAAAGGATCCCAGCGAATGGTCTTCCGAAGATAAAAAACAGCTCGTTACGAACTCGCCATGGGCAAGATACGTGCGGGCTGACACGACCCGAAGCATCGAAGCACGGCCCCCGGAGAATGGATC
>JBAUZG010000223.1:0-1875 GCA_049585195.1 Bryobacteraceae bacterium
TGTCGCGGTAGGGACGACCATCACTGATCGCCCCCCGCACAGATCCGTACGTGCGCGTTTACGCATACGGCTCCTATTGAGGATGAGTGGCGTCGAAGCGAGCGTCAGGATAAGGATGCAGGACGCGGGGTTGAGGAATCCATCGAGTCAAGATCGGGGTGAGCCGATCCCAACCGACCTGTGCACGCTGGCTGCGGCGAATCAGTACATTCCGCCACAACCAGGCGACACGCCGGCTGAAGATGCGTAACTGAGTCGTGTTTCCTGGAACAGCATGGTATTGGTAGTAGCCCAACACAACTTGCCGGAGCCACGCACCGACTTCGGAAGTACGGTGATGCTTCCGGCGTTGAAGTTCAGCCTTGATGGCTTTCAGCTTCGCGACCATCCGCTTCTGGGCCGTGATCCGCCAGACGGTGAATGTTCCGGTGGTGAGCTGCCCACAGAAATGGGTGAAACCTAGAAAGGTGAAGGTTTCTGGCTTTCCCTCCCCACGCTGCTTTCGGTTTCGAGCAGCAAAGCGCCCGAACTCGATCAGTCTTGTCTTGTCCGAATGTAATTCCAAGCCGAACTTTGCTAGGCGGTCCTGAAACTCGCGCAGAAACCGCTCAGCATCTGTCCGGTATTCAAAGCCCACCACAAGATCGTCAGCATAGCGGGCAACAATCACGTCGCCATTTGCCACTTTCTTGCGCCAGACTTCAACCCACAGATCGAAAACATAGTGCAGATACACGTTCGCAAGCAGCGGTGAAATTACCGCTCCCTGCGGCGTGCCCACATTCGTCTCCGCCCATTGACCGTCTTCCGATACTCCAGCTTTCAGCCATTTCTGGATCAGCCCGAGCATGCGGCGATCGGCCACGCGGTGCTCAATGAACTTCATCGTCCATTCATGGCTCATGTTGTCAAAGAAACCACGAATGTCCGCATCGAGTATCCAGTTCACTCGCTTCCGGAAGATACCCACATTCAGCGCGTCCAGCGCTTGATGTGGATCGCGACCGGGACGGAAGCCATAAGAAAAGCCTTTGAAATCGACCTCATATATCTGATTGAGGATCGTCACCACGGCCTGCTGGACGATTTTGTCCTCCAGCGCCGCAATGCCTAACGGACGTTGCCGCCCGTCAGCTTTCGGGATATAGACTCGCCTTGACGGTTGCGCCCGGTATGCTCTCCGGTGAACCCGGTTGTGCAGATCAACAAGCCGATCTTCCAGTCCGGTCTCATACTCTCGCCACGTCATGCCGTCTACTCCAGGCGCAGCTCGCCGCTGTAATGCGTAGAAGCTGTCCCGCAGCAGATCGACAGTAACATGGTGGAGCAGAGCGGTGAACATTTCCTGCTTCCTTTCTGGTGCTGCTTCTCGCACACCGCGCAATCCCTGGGACATGCGTTTCCCGCTCTGTGTCGGGGACATGTGAGATCGAGCGATGTTCTCCTCAATCTGTGCCCTTCCCTCCCCAACCTCCGCCGAGGCTTGCACCTCTTTGTTCGGCTGGTTCACAGGTACTACGGCACAGTCCGACTTCTCCCGCACGTGCACGTCCGCCGTTCGGTTTATGGCCTTCGCGGACCGGTCTTGATCCTTCGACCAAGACGTACAGGAGATCTCCCGGTTCTCGTGCATGTTGTTTCTCAGCGTGCGCGGGTTCTTAGACTACGTAGGACCGGACAATCCACTCGCGATAGCGCGGTTGTCGTGTTGCCTTCCTCCTCTACGGAACGGAGTCGGCGTCCTATTCCATCGGCTTTTCGAAGCTCAATAGCCCGGCCCACCAATACCTCTATCTACGCTTCGACCGGCACCTCGCGATGCCGCCCGCAAGACTCGAGGCCAGGATGGATTCGCTACTCTCCTTTCCTGTAGGG
>JBAUZG010000224.1:0-7166 GCA_049585195.1 Bryobacteraceae bacterium
ATCTACGGTTACAAGGCGAAGCAGGTTCGGGACCAGATACATTGCGCCGATGCGGCGCGTTTGTTTCTCGAATTTTATTCCAACCCGCGAAAGGGCGAGGTCTACAACCTCGGGGGCGGGAGGTCAAATAGCATTTCGATTCTCGAGACGATTTCGGTTCTCAACGATATGGGTTTTCAGTTGAAATATACCTACGTTGATCAGAATCGGACCGGCGATCATATCTGCTATATTTCCGACCTGACCAAAATCAAGCGCCATTTCCCCAATTGGAGCCTGAGTTATAGCTTGCCTCGAATCTTTCAAGTGATCGCGGACCGCTATCTGGGCCGCTCAAATCGCCAGGGGTGCGCCGTCGGATCGGCTTGAACTAACGCTTTTTTCATTGGCTTCCGTTAGGAACGGCAGCCACGGTGTTTTCGAGGATATCCAGGTAGCGAAGGAATGTTGCAGCCTGCTCGCGCTCGCTGGCGCTCGTTGCATACGGCAGGGCTTTGATCTCCCAAATTCGGGCGTTTTTCGCGCTTTTCAGTTGCAAACTGCAGAAGGCCAAAGCGGAGAAGACGGAAAACGCCTGATCCGGTTTCACGTTCCGCATTTCAGACAACGTCGACAAAGCGCTGCCATACCGTTTCGCGTCCATCAGCTGCATGGCGAGCGCAAGTCGCGCCTCATCGAAGCCAGGCTTCAAGTTGATTGATTTCGAGAGCGCTCGAATAACTTCATCGCGGCTGCCGCCGGTTGAGGCGAGCAACATGGCGTACTGGTATAACATCTCGGGATTGGTCGAGCCTTTCTGCTCCGCTTGCGCAAAATGCGTCCGCGCGGCCGGTTTGTTACCTTCTTCCCAGGCCAGATATCCGAGCGACTCGTCTACCTCGGGGCTGCCGGGCTGATCCTCAGCCAACAGCTCGAGCCGTCGCCGTGCTTCAGCGGCAGTGGCTTTATGCGACGCCAGCAGATCGGCCAGCGCAATGCTGCTTTCGAACTCCGTTAGCTCGCGCACTTCGGGATCAAGATCCGCCTTCGGGAGCTCGATGTCGAAGATTGAAGCCCGCACCGTGTTTTGCCGGAAATAATGCCGGAGGTCACCTCCGACTTCCTCGAGCTTCCTGCGATAAACGGAAGCGAAGGCTTGCTCCGTAGATTGCCCACCCGCTACCACCAAAACGAACTGGTGAAATTTCGGCCCATACTCCGGGCTCAGCGCGAGCATGTGCGTCAACAGCCAGCTCTGCGCATAAAAAATCGACATCTTGTTCCGCTCGTTATAGTAAGGCGATTCGGGCGTGACGCCGGTCAACAGCGCCAGGTCAAGCCAGCCGAAAGCGCCGAGCACCTGGACGTGTCCAGCGAGCGGCCTGCCCACCATCGCGCCGCGGCCTTTCGGCTCGAGCGAGGAATACAGATCCGCAAGCCCCTCGTTGAGCCATACCGGAAGCTTCAACCCGGCGTTTTCCACAATGAGATGGGTGTATTCGTGAATGGCCGTTGGATAGTGCTCGGCACGAATATCCTCCATCACGATATAGTCGCGCTGCCGGCTCCGCTGATAGTATGCGAACGCACCATCGTTCGGCCGATATGGCGAGAATTCCTTCTCCGATTTGAACGCGATGATGCGGAGGCGCGCGTCAGCCGCCTTGTTTGTCGGGCTAATCTTCAGGAAAAACGACCGTACTTGTTCAAATACTTCCAGCGCCTCGGTCCCTTGCTTCGCGCCGTTGGTTGTGTACATCTCGAAATGTGGCGTTGTGAGCGAAATCCAGTGCTCGGCAGCGCAGGCAGGGCTAGCGGCATACCATGCCACGAGCGCCATGGCCGGCGCTGCCGTGCAGAAGGACCTCCTGAATGCGTGAGACATGCGAGAGAGTGATTTGATTCTCCTAGAGAGCTGGAAGAAAGCCAATCACCTACGCAAGCCCGGAATGGAATAGTACGTCTAGTCTAAAAAGCGAAACGGGAAGGTGTCACCCTTCCCGTTCGTCGCGTCGAACAGATTCGACCCTGAGTTTGTGTACCGATAGTCCCCTTCTCATCGGGGCAATTACATTATACTTGCCCAAGCCTACGAAGGCCGGGCAGGCGCGGCCCCTACGTTAGCCGACCTTCTCCGCAATCGATTTAGCCTGGACGAACTGAAGCAGATAATCGGGTCCGCCAGCCTTCGAATCGGTGCCCGACATGTTGAAACCGCCAAATGGATGCGCGCCTACCATGGCTCCGGTGCATTTGCGGTTGATATACAGGTTCCCAACAAAAAAGCGCTTTTTAGCACTCTCAATGTGTGCCGGATCGTTCGAATACACAGCGCCGGTTAACCCATATTCGGTATCGTTGGCCAGTTCGAGCGCGTGATCGAAATCGCGGGCTTTTGTAATTGCCAGGACCGGACCAAATATCTCTTCCTGAAAGATGCGCGCTTTCGAATCGACGCCGGCAATCGCTGTCGGCTCGACGAAATAGCCGTCCCCGTCTCCAGCCGCGCCTCCGGCAATCAGCTGCCCCTCTTTCTTGCCTGCTTCGATATAGTTCAAAATCGATTCCCTGGCGCGGCCATTAATAACCGGGCCCATATAATTGCTTAGATCCCCGGGATCGCCCATTTTTACGCCGGCCATCTTGTTTTTCAGCTTTTCGATGAACTCATCGTACACCGCGGCGTCTACAATCGCCCTGGAGCAAGCCGAACACTTCTGCCCCTGGTAACCGAAGGCTGACACAAATACGCCCTGCACAGCTTCGTCAAGATTAACTTCGCGGTCGACTACAATCGCGTCTTTGCCTCCCATTTCCGCGATCACGCGCTTAATCCAGATCTGTCCCTTTTGAGGCTTAGCAGCCAGTTCGTTGATGTGCAGGCCGACATCGCGGGAACCGGTGAACGATATGAAGCGGGTCTTCGGGTGCGCGACCAAAGTGTCTCCGATCACGCCGCCGGCGCCCGTGAGTAGTGAGAAACTCTGGGGCGGAAAGCCGGCCTCGAGCATCGCTTCGGCAAATTTCGCGGCGATTGTGGGCGTATCGCTCGATGGCTTGACGATCACGGTATTGCCGGTCACGAGTGCCGCCGTCGTCATTCCCAACAAGATAGCCAGCGGAAAATTCCACGGCGGGATCACGATACCCACGCCGAGCGGAAGGTAGACCATCTGGTCGCGCTCGCCCTTTAACTGGACGAGCGGATCGGGTTTGGCAAGTTTCAAAGCCTGCCGGGCATAATATTCGCAAAAATCGATTGCTTCTGAGACGTCGGCTTCGGCCTCAGGCCACGTTTTGCCCGCTTCGAGAACCAACCAGGCGTCGAATTCCAACTTGCGGGTACGTATGATGCCAGCCAGATTGAGCAGCAAGCGCGCACGCTCCTCGGCGGGCGTATCGCTCCACTGGGGAAAGTACTGGTACGCCTTCTCAACCGCCTCGTTTGCATCCTGCGCTGTGCCTTTCTGATGTATTCCAACAATTTCTCGAGGCTTCGCCGGATTCAAGGACTGAAGTTTTTCCGATCTCTTCCGGCGATCGCCGGCGATCAGAAGATCGTACTCCTGCCCCAGTTTCGCGCGCACTTCGACGAGTGCACGCCGCGCCGCATCGGCGCTCTTCGCTTGAGTGAAATCGGTATAGGTTTCGTTCTGAAACGCCGGTAGCAAACGAATACTTTCCGCGGCAAGCGCTGGCATGGCTGTTGTTTTCAAGGGCGAAACTGCGCCGCGAGCCTCAAATCGCTTCGTCTATTTTTTTCTCGGCAAGACGGCGCCCGCGTTCGAACATTTCCGCCGCGTCTTCGGCAATCTCCCGGCCACGCTCGTAGAGGTCGCGCCCCTTTTCGTAGAGATCGCGGCCCGACTCGCTTATGGCCTGGCTGCCTTTGCGCGCATGCTTGGCCAGCCTTTTGCGCGTGCGCTCACCCGATTCAGGCGCAAGCAACAGGGCTACCGCCGCCCCCACGAGCGCTCCACCTAGAAACCACAGGATACCTGTACTCTCGTCGCGTTCCATGGCTTTCTCCTCGCCTTCATTCTAGCGTTTGAGTGAAATCAAACTGACACGCTGCTCGTCTACCGCGCCGGCGCCGGGCAACAATCGGCGGGACACACGTCATGATTGGGCCCATATTGACCAACCGCAAGCTTCGGCTGTGCCGGGTCCATCCGCTCGTTGATCAGCTCGCGAATCATACGCACAAAGAGAGGATGGTCTCCTACGGTCCGCGCCCTGACGAGCGTCATGCCCAGCTCGATCGCGAGATCCTTGGCTTCGATATCCAGATCATAGACGACCTCCATATGATCGGAGAGGAAGCCGATCGGAGCGAGGGCCACATTGCGGACACCGAGCTCACGGATTCGGCGCAAATAGTCGAGAATGTCGGGTTCGAGCCAAGGTTGGCCTGGCGCGCCGCTCCGGCTTTGAAACACCAGTTTCCAATGCTCAACTCCACTCTCGGAGGCGACCAGCCGCGCCGTTTCCTCGAGCTGCTTCTGATAGCTGGATGTTCGAGCCATCGACGCGGGAATACTGTGAGCGGTGAAGATGACGTACATTTTCCTGCCATTCGGAAAGCGCGCCAGTGCATCACGTAGCCGCTCCGAAGATGGCGTGATGAAGTGCGGATGGTTATAGAAGACGCGCAGCTTGTCGATTTCGGGCGCGCCTTCGCCAATCGCCCGCTGAGCGGCGAGAATATTTTCGCGATACTGCCTACAACCGGAATATGAACTATAGGCCGAGGTGACAAAGGCGAGCGCTCGCCGAATACCATCTGCCCGCATGCGCTGAAGCGTGTCCGCCAAGAACGGATGCCAGTTCCTGTTGCCCCAGTAGACCGGTATATGCGGGCCATGCTGCTTCAGCTCCTCTTCCAACGCTCGAATCAGGGCCCGGCATTGATCGTTAATCGGGCTCTTTCCTTGAAAGTGGTCATAGTGCCCGGCCACTTCGAGCAAACGTTCACGCGGTACATTTCGGCCGCGCGTCACGTTCTCGAGGAACGGCATCACATCGCCAGGCTGCTCCGGTCCGCCGAATGAGATCACGAGAAGTGCTTCGTACGGGCCAGCGATGGTTGAATTCATTGCTCCTTGAGTAGATGTTACTGCGCGCGTTAGGGGACGCTGAACATCCGCCAGTCTATACTGGGGCCGTCAGATGGCGATTGCCCAATCTCCTTACCCGCCGGATGTCGATGCGCATCTGTGGCGGGCATACAGGCATATCGAAGGCCGGTTGAAGATTGGCCTCATGCTGCCGCGAACAGATCGGGCTCCGCTATGGGTGGCGCGGATACTAAATCTTCTGATTGCCGAGACGTCAGTGAAGTTGGATGTAGTGTATCGACTAAACGGTTTCATCGAGCCGCCTTCCTCGCCTTCCGGGTTGCTGAAGCCCCTATGGAGATGGAGCGAGAAACAGGCTGCGCCTCTCGCCGAGGTTCCAATCGCAACGAAGCCGGCATGCTGCTTCGTCGATATCGCCTGCGATGCGTCATCGGAACTTACCGAGGGGTCACGGCAAAGAATCGCGAAGCGCAACTTGGATGTATTGGTGTGCTTGAGTGGTGTTCCCCCTACAGGAAACGCAAGCGGTCTGGCGCGGCACGGCGTGTGGTGGTTCTCGCTGGGAGAGCCAACCGAGAATTCGGGTGATCCGCCGTATTGGCGCGAAATCGTCACCGAAGCGCCGGTGAGCCAGATCGCGCTGCTGCGATCGGACCGCGATTTCGCGTCAGCCGAAATCGTATCGCGGCACTCAGAACCTACCAGAATCGGATGGCGGTTGACCGAGACCGCCGAGGCCCTCACGTCGATAGCCGGACCGATGTTGATTCGCGGCTTCCTCGATCTGCTCGCCAACGTGCAAACGGGCATGGCCCCAATTCAAGCGCCGGCTTCTCGCCACACCAATTCCTCGGCGTCTGGCTCGCTCCGATTTTTGCTCGCCCGAGCGCAGCATAGCTGGAGCGTGCGCACGCGCGGCAGAAGTACAAATCGATGGTTCTTGGCGATGCGGCCTCATGGCGCCGAGTCTTTCTGGCCGGTTCCGAAGCCGCGCGGAAGCGAATTTGCCGACCCTTTTGCTGCTGAACAAGACGGGCGCCATTTCGTCTTCTTTGAAGAAGTACCTGCCGGATCGGCTCGGGGGAGAATCTCGGCGCTCGAGGTGCTTGGGCCCGGCGAATGTGACTTACCGTTTCCGGTGTTGGAGGCGAAGCACCACCTTTCGTACCCCGCCGTGTTCAAAAACAATGGCGAATGGTTCCTGCTGCCCGAAAGTTCCGCTTCCCATCAAGTCTCGTTGTATCGCGCGGCACGCTTTCCCGATAACTGGGAACATTGCGCCAATCTCGTCGAGAACTTGCCCGTAGTTGACACCACGCCCTTCCATTTGGACGGGACGTGGTATTTCTTCACAACCACCAGAGCGCCAAATGTTGAGACGTTCCTTTTCTATTCAGACCGACTGGACGGGCGCTGGCACTATCACCCCTCGAATCCGGTCTGCTCGGAAGCTGTTTGCGCCAGAGGCGCGGGGCAACTATTTTTTGCCGATGGAAAATTGTTCCGGCCGTCCCAGGACCATTCGAGCGGTTATGGCTCGGGTATTGTGTTGAACGAAATCTTACGGCTCACCAGGTCGGAATATGAAGAATGGCCTTTCCGGACGATCCGGCCCGATTGGCAGCCCGGATTAATTGGGACGCACACCCTGAACCGAGACTCGCTGTATGAATTCGTAGACGGTTTGCGGCGGGAGAGGTAGTCGTCAGTCTGCTGGCGAAACCCAGGAACGGACTGCGCGGCCGGCCTTTCGGCGGTGAAAGTGGTAGACGGGAGTAAAGCCGGCTTTACGTATGCCGGCTTGCGATGCATGATTTGAGGCTTCGCAATAAATCCAGGGAGTGAAACCCTCGTTCGTGGCGAGGCTGCATAGGTAGCGAAGCATCGCGGGATACACGCCGTAGCCCCGCTGGGAGGGCGTCGTCCAGCAATCATAAATGACAGCCGCGGGTGAATCGAGCTTGACACGGCAATCCGGTCCGGTTTCATATTCGGCCACAATTTCATCACGAATGCCGAGCCAAGCAACGTGGGCAAGACTATTGTTGCGGAATCCTAGAAAACCCCGATCTCGGGCCTTAAGCCGCCGGGCGAACCCGCGAAGCGCGC
>JBAUZG010000225.1:0-7381 GCA_049585195.1 Bryobacteraceae bacterium
GGGCTATTTCAAAGTCAACAGGAACAATTACTTCAAGATCGATCGGCAAGAAAGTAGGAGCACCCTTTCGGTCTTGGATCAGTTCAAGAATGAGGTGTTGTTCTTACATCTTGCGAACAAGAATGCGTTATTCATGCGAGCAAGTTTCTACTACAGAGGAATCCCAATTCATATCGACAGTCCGAAATTGTTTGGATCTCATCCAGAATGGAACATAGGCGGTAACTGCTTTCGATATAATACGCCGGGAGCCGCAATGCGATTTGGCAAGTGCTTGGTTCAATAAACCTTGGCATTTGGGAACGAAGACTCCAGTCTGGAAGATAAGGCAGCGGCGTGATCTCAGGATAGCCAGAGCTTCACCTCATCCAGCCGTCTGGCGACCACTCCAGGCTGCACCAGTTGAACAATATTGACCGGGCCTCGCGGAAGGAAATCCACTTACAAATCGAGAGGGCTAGGACCGAGGGATTTCGGCGGGTCGTGAGCCAGCGTAAACCCTCCGTCAAGCGTCAAAGCAGTCCGGCTTATCTACACTGCAATCATGAATCCCTATAAGATTGCCGAAAACCAGTGGATCAATCTTTCACAGGTTGTGAGGATCGAGTATCGCGAACACGAATTCCATTTGACGCTCTCGGACGGATCTTCCGCGAAAATCCCCAAGGCCGAACTACACGACTTCGCTACAAAGATAGGAATTAAAGCCCATTTCGGATCAAGTCCAAAACGTGCGTGAGCCGGTCTCAGCCTCACTTCTTAAACAAGAGAGCCTTAAGCGCCTCGCCTAACGACAAAAGAGAAAACTCGATCATTTCGAGGGGCCTGCACATATACGCTGTGGCCTTATCTCCGAGAACAAGGGAGCAAAAGTACCTGCCGGTTTCTCGCTCAACGTGATAGCCGAGACCGATCGAGGGCGACACGCGCGTTTGGGTTAAGGGAATGACCGGGCTCCCGTGTCGCTGTTTTGTCGCTCCGATTGGCTGAACCTGCCTCATTTGCATGATTTACACCACGTGGAATCAATAACTTGCATGTTTCCTGTACCGTGGTACGATCCGTATGATATCGGTCTCATGTCCGCTGTTCCGATGAGTAAGAGCGCTGTTGAGCCGAAACGCGTGTTGACGCTGGCTCCGATGCCTCCGGAGAAATTGGCGTATGCGCTGGCGCGCTATAGCCGGTCGCCTGACTTCATCCGCGATTCCATCGAATGGGTGAAGACTCACGATTCGGCGAAGTTTCTCGAGAGTTTCTATTTTCAGTACGGGCATGCCTCGATTGCGGATTTAGGGCACGTGGCGATTTGCTTCGAGGGCATCTCGGAACTCGCCGCAACGGAAATAGAAGACGAGCAGTTGTGGGACGGGCAGGCGCGCAGTTCGCGCTATCAGGATTTCTCAAAATCGGCAGTGGTTGTGCCGCCGGAGTTTTCAAAAGAACAAGCGGAATTGTATCGGGGCGCAGCGCACCGGCTGCTGGATGCCTATCGCGTAGTTCACGAGCGGGCCTTGGCGACGCTCGAGCAAAGGCTGGCGCGGCCCGAGGGCATGAAGCTCGACGCATATCGGCGGAATTTGGCGGCTCGCGCGTTCGACGTGGCGCGCTACCTGTTGCCGCTGGGCATTCCGACGGGCGTAGGACAGGTAACGAGCATACGAACGCTCGAGCGGCAGATACGACGGCTGGTGGCGTCCGAGTTCGGCGAAGTGCGCGATGTGGGGCGGGAGCTGACAGATGCGTGCGCGGAGCCGGCGAGTTGTGCCTGGGACTTAGGGTCTTCTAATGATGCGATCGCGCCAACGCTCGCGCGCCATGCTGATCCGGATGAACATCCGGCTCGGATGCGGGAGCAGGTTAGGCGGTGGGCTGAACAAAATCTGCCGTCCGCAGCCGGTGGCTTCCCCAAGGCAGTAGATTTGATTCAGCCCGCCGACCGCGCGGCCGATCTCTGCGCCACGCTGCTGTTTCCGGTGACTAAGCGGCCGTATCGCGAGTTGTACGCGCTAGCTCGAGAATGGCCCAATGCGAAGAGGCAGGAATTAATCGATATCGCATTGTCCGGCCGTGAGCGCCGCGATGAGCTGCCGAGACACTTTCGCAGCGCCCCATATGTCTTCGACATCGTCATGGATATAGGAGCGTACCGGGACCTGCACCGACACAGGCGGTGCCACCAGTTCCGGCAGGAATACACAAACTCGCTTGGTTACGAGGTCCCGGCATTGGTCGAAGAATGCGGAGCAGCGGACGAATATCGGGCCGCGTTACGCTCCGTTGACGAAGCCCTCGAAAAGCTTCCGCAACCAGCGGCTCAGTATTTGCTGCCATTCGCCGCGCGGTCGCGCTTTCTCTTCAAAATGGATTTTGCAGAGCTCGAGTACATCGCGCGGCTGCGCAGCGGAGTCAAGGGACATTTTTCGTATCGCAAGGTCGCCTGGCAGATGAAGCAGGCGCTCGATGAAATGGACCCGGTGCTGGGCGCGCTTGTCAACGCGACGCCGCCTTCGGTTGAGGATCCGCTGAAGCGATGAGAGGCAAGCGAGTATTGCAGTGAGTACTAACCAACCAAATCTTCGGGAAAGCGCGCTGTTAGGAGCGCTGCTTGCGCTTGGTCTAATTATTGGCGGCTGGATATTGGGCGCCGAGATCAAGGCAACACGGCTCAGCGACCGCTATGTGGCGGTGAAAGGGCTTGTCGAGCGCACGGTTAAGTCCGACCTTGCTATTTGGATCCTGAATTACAAGGAAGCGGGAGACGATCTTTCGTCGGTGTATGCAAAGACCGAAGCTGATAAGAAAACTATCCTGCAGTTTCTCGATGAACAGCGGATTCATTCTTCTGAAATCGAGCTAGGCGTAGTGCGCGTTGTGGACACGCAGGCCAACGAATATGGGGGGAATAACCGAGCTCCGCACAGGTATATCGTCGAACAACCCATCACCGTAAGAACCCCTCGTGTGGATCAAGTCGCTGCCGCTGCCCAAAAGACGATGCTGCTCTTACAGAAGGGCATTGTGTTGAGCAGCAATCCGGGGCAGGGTTTGACGTACAGCTTTAAGGGATTGAACTCCATCAAACCCGACATGATCACGGAAGCCACGCGAAATGCCCGCGCTGCGGCGGACCGCTTCGCCTTGGATTCGGGTAGCAAGGTAGGCGGGATCCGGCAGGCAAATCAAGGAGTTTTTTCGATATTGCCTGCCGATCAAGGCGGTGAAGGCGGAGAGGGAGGTTTTACTCCAGGCGCGAGCCTGATGAAGACAGTTCGCGTCGTCACCTCTGTCGATTACTATCTGAGCCAATAGGTAGGCTGTTAGAGCTTGCCGTCAAGTCTTGCGCAGGTCCTGGCGTCATCTGACGGCTAATCCCGCCAACAGACCGCCATCTACGAGATAGTCGCCGCCTGTGCAGAACCCGGCCCTCGGCGACGCGAGAAATGCCGCCAGTTCGGCAACCTCTTCCGGTGTCCCAACCCGTCCCAAAGGGTGTGCCTCGCCGAAACGCTTAAACACTTCCTCGACCGGCGATTCAGGGGAAAAGGTTCGGGCGGCGAGCTCCAGCATCGGAGTGGCAATCGATCCGGGACTAATCGAATTCACGCGGATGCCATCGGCGGCGTAGTCGAGTGCGAGCGCCCGGGTCAGGCTGAGAATCGCTCCCTTCGAGGTTGCGTAAGCCGCTACGCCGCGCTGGCAGGCGCGGCCTTGCACAGAAGCCACGTTGACAATTGCGCCGGCGCCGCGTTTTCTCATTTCGGGAACACAGAAGCGGGCGAAAAGGAAGATGCTCGTGACGTTCACGCTTAAGCAGCGATTCCAGGTTTCGAGATCGGTTTCGAGCACGGTCCCATAAGGATGAACCGCAGCTGCGTTCACGAGGATATCGGGGCCGCCGAACAATTCGGTTGCGGAGACCACGGCCGCTTCGACGTCAGCCGGGCAGGAAACATCGCATTGTTGGACGCTTATCGCAACCCCTTCCTCGATCGCTTCGCGCTCGAGGGTTTCGTTCGCGGCGGTATCGATTCCGCAGGATAAAACTCGAGCTCCGCCTCGAGCGAAACGCTGCGCGATTGCCTTTCCGATGCCCGTAGTACCGGTAACGATCGCTACCTTATTTTCAAAATCCTTCACGAACCCTCACGTAGCCCTGTTTTCAAACCGAGGTCGATTCCGCGGATGCACCACGCAACCAGATATGACTAATTTCCTCGAGCGAGTAGCCCTTCGTCTCGGGAACCAAAAACAGCACAAACACAAAATCGAGGGCGGCCATTCCGGAAAAAATGAAGAACGTTCCGGCGCTACCGAAACGATTCTGCAAAACAGGAAAAAATTGATTTGCCAAATAAGCAAAAATCCAGATGGCAGTCGTTGCAATTGACATGGCAGCGCCACGTACTTTCGTCGGAAATATCTCTGAAATGATCACCCAGCACACCGCGCCGTTGCCCACCGCATGACCGGCAACGAACGCCATGATTCCGGCTAAGATGCCACGGCCATGCCCTCCAGCAAGATACAGGTAACCGACGACGGCCAGCGCGAATGTCTGTAGGCAGGTACCGAAGAGAATGAGCGTTCTGCGGCCGGATCTATCCACGAGCCAAATGGCAAGAATTGTGAACGCCAGGTTCACGACACCAACTAATACCGACTGGAAGAAAGCGTCCGAAGCGTTTTGCCCGGCGGTTTTGAAAACTTCAGGAAGAAACGAAAGCAGGCAAGTGATGCCGCTGGTCTGCGAGAAAGCAGCAAGCACAAATCCGATGAGAAGTGCTCGGCGAAACGGACCGTTGAACAGTTCCTTCAGGCCACCCTGCTCTTCGGCAAGGGAGTGTTTGATGGCGTCTGCTTCGTCCGTAGCCGCAGGTTCACCGCCGATCGCTTGAAGCACGTACTCCGCTTCCTTTTCACGCCCTGTCTTCATGAGCCAGCGCGGGCTTTCCTTCGAAAAAACGATGGCCAGAGCAAAGACAATTGCAGGTATTGCAGCGGCTGCGAACATCCATCGCCAGCCGTGCGCAATTTGCCAGGCTTCGGGGTGCGATCTCTCGATGAGCATATTGACGTAGACCGCGCAGAGGATGCCCGCGACGATGCCGAACTGGTAGAAAACTACGAGCCGGCCCCGAACGCTCCGAGGAGCGATTTCGGCGATATACATTGGAGCGACGATCGAAGCCGAGCCGATTCCCAAGCCTCCTATGATGCGCCACGCCACATATTGAGTGAAGCTCGCCGCCATCCACACGCCGAGAGCCGAAAGCGCGAAGCAGGCAGCACAGGCGTAAAGAGCCCGCTTCAAACCAAACCGGTCGGCCAACGCCCCGGACGTTGCCGATCCCATCAGGCACCCGATCAGTGCGCATCCTGCAGCCCACCCCACCGCAACCGGATCAAGCCCGTAAAACTTCGATAAGTGACCAATGGCGCCGCTGATGACGATGTTGTCGTAGCCGAAGAGAAAACCGCCCAAAGCCGAAACGAGAGTCGAAAGAATGAGCACAGCCAGCGAAGGCGAAGGGTGTTGCGCCTGCGCGGAGGATGTTGAAACTCGCGGAGCCAGATGCAAGACAAACTCCGTCGGCTAGGTGATTCCCTTGAGGACTCTACGTGTTGACAGTGAAGCCGGTTCGCCCATAGACTTTATCTTGACCCCAAACAAAGGGCCAACGCCATTGTAGTCTACGCTGGACAAAATGCAAACGCTTTCTTCCCGCCCCTCGTCGTGGCTTGACCTAAAGCAACGCAGCATTGTATTGCGTTTTACAACTTGCGTGAGAAATCTTTGCCTATTAGCTGGCTTGTTACCAGTTATCTCGGCGCAGGCGCAAGTAAGGACCATTTGGCAGATAGGAAAGTTCGACGAATCGCCGGTCGAGTTCGCACGCGGGACAGAAGACTCTGTCGTTTTTCGAGTAGGCACGAGCGAGCCTGGGAGGGATTGGCCTGGGAGCCAGCTAACCGGACACACTTATCGGATTCTCTTTTCACTCGATTCAGTTACAGGATCTTATGTTTTGAAGGTTGCAACTCTGATCGATCAGCCGCGCGTTCCCGCTCTGCGGGTGAGCGTGAATGGCCATGCCGGAACGTTTTATCTTCACCCGAAACTTAGTTATTCACGCAGCGATTTTTCGTATGCCTTCGACCCGCATGAGTCGCAGAGCGTTGTAAATATGGATATCCCAGTATCGTTGCTGAAAAAAGGAGACAACGAGCTCTCGATCGAATGCATTGACGATCCTCCTACTCCTAATGGTGAAAAAGAGATTGGCGGCATCAGTTACGATGCGCTTGCACTGCTCGAGGGGCAATCCGCGCCGCGGGCACGGACCAGAGAAGCGACTGCCGAGGTCGAGCCGACCATCTTTTACCGGCAGAACGGAGCGGGACTGACGGAAGTGGTCGATGCCTTCATTCATTTCGCTGGTCCGTGGCGAACCGGAACTGCCGATCTCGAGATTCGAGACAAGCATTACACCGCGAAACTCTCCGGCGGCGAGTTTGGGGAAGAACGTGTCTCATTCGATTTACCCGAGTGGAACGGAACAGTGGCCGGAAAGCTTCGCATATCGACTAACTCAAAACGCTCGATCGATGTAAGCCTGGCGCCTACGCGTAAGTGGACGATCTTTGTGGTGCCTCATACTCATCTCGACGTTGGCTATACGGACTACCAGGGCAAAGTGGCGGAAACGCAAGCGAGAGTGCTGAGTCAGGCGGATACCCTCATCCGCGAACATCCTGACTTCCGCTTTTCGATGGACGGCTCCTGGAATCTTCAGCAATTACTTGATACACGCCCTGATGCTAAACGACGTGAAATCCTCGACCTGATTCACCAGGGAAAGATGGCGATGCCGGCGCAGTATTGCAATCTTCTGACCGGGTATGCTTCGATCGAAACACTGTATCGATCTTTGTACGAATCCAAGGAATTGGCAGGACGCTTTGGACTGCCGTTCGAGTACGCAAACATCACAGACGTTCCGACTTATTCGGGCAGTTACCCGTCTGTTCTTGCTTCTAGCGGTGTGAAATACTGGGTCGCCGCTTCTAACAACGATCGGGCGCCCGTCTTCTTTTACGATCATTGGAACGAGAAGTCGCCATTCTGGTGGGAAGGGCCGGATGGTAAGAAAGTTTTGTTCTGGTATTCGCGTCATTACATGCAGGTGCAGACGCTGTTCGGATTGCCGCCACAGCTGGAGGCGGTACAGGAGTCGTTGCCCATCTATTTACAGGCCTACTCAAAGCCGGATTATAAACCCGACGTGGCGCTGATATATGGCACGCAAGTTGAGAATACGGACCTGTTTCCATCGACTGCAACCTTTGTGGACGATTGGAATAAGACATACTCGTTTCC
>JBAUZG010000226.1:0-11086 GCA_049585195.1 Bryobacteraceae bacterium
TCCCAGTGTAGGGCGTTTGATAACCGGCAGACTGAAGCAGCTTGCCATAGGTGGGATAATTAGCGTTCAGCACGGGTTGGTGGGCTGGTGGCGGGCTCGTCGGTGTCGACAGAATTGTCGTTATCACCCACTGCTGTTGGGAATAGAGGCCGGTGATCAGGACGCCGCGCGATGGTGTGCAGGCGTTGGCGGCGGTGTTATGGTTGCCGAATTTTACGCCAGGGCGCCATATTCTCTTGTGGACGTTTTTCATGAATCTGGCCAGAAATTCGCCCGGTTCTTTTATGTGGTCGGGGAACACGGTTGGGTAGCGAAGCTCATCCACGAGGATGAACAAAATATTGGGCTGGGGGCCGGAAACGGGGTCACTGTCGGTGCCGCTCTGAGCGGTCGCCTTTCGAAGTCCGGTCAACATTCCACCGCCTGTGACGGCGGCGGTCGATTTAAGAAAGTCTCTGCGGTTCATATTCTCTCCTTCTGCGCTCTCGAAGGCCTCCTAACTGGGTGAAGCAATAAAATCCGGTGAAAGGTGCCACAGTCTTATAAAGGCCATCAAAAAAAAAGCAACATTACTGGAGGCCCGATTCGGCGTCGGCAACGCAGCTCTGCCAACCTTCACTGATGAAGACCTGTTTATCGCAGTACACCGCTTGCGGATAATACTCGCCCATGACTCCTTGAGCGCACGCGGCTGCCTTCACGGCATCCTCTCTGCTTACAGAATTTCCGTTCGGTACGACGCATCCGGCCTGTATGGCGGCTTGCACCGAGTGAGTGAAAGCCGAGTCCGGCAGCATGTTGCGGAGGATAAGGATATTGGGAGTAGTTTGCGAACCCCACGGAAGCCAGTTGGCGTCAGGCGGGATCCAGGAAGGAGTCGCCGTCGGGTCCGTTTGCTCGGGTTCCGAGAGCACGTAGGTATAGTAGCCTTGTGCATCCAGATTCGTTTGGTAATCGGCCCCGCATGCGACAACCGGGAAGGGAGGTTGTTCGTTGTTGTTGCACATCGACCAGTAACGCATCATTACTCCCGGCGGCTCCCAGACTGGGTTGCCATTGAAGGTATCGGGGAAGATCGCTCCCTTACCTCGAACCACTACCACTCGGTTTGGTTGGAAACAGAGCCCCGGAACGGCGATGTATTTATTGGCCGGGTTCGAGAAGTATTCACTGGTGTTCTGTATCACGGAGAGGAGCGGCGTAGCCTGACATGACGCTTTGGGCACCACGGGCGCCTGCACAGTGTTCAAGAATATCTGCAACGCGGCCCCGACATCCAAGCCTTGGCTGGCGAGGGTTTTCGTAAGATTGGCGATCATATCGCCAGAGCTATTGGCGTGACAAGCTGGGAGCAAATGAGAGCTCCCATCCTGTCCGACGACCGTAATAGAAGGCAGCGGCACGCCAGCATTTCGCTCCAAACCCTTGTTGGGCAGATAGATACGGTAAAGGATCCAAGCCAAACGCGTATCGCCGAACTGGAGGGAATTGGTCCCGGTGGGAGGATATCGGCGCGGTAACGGTGTAGAAATGCGTGCTGCCATCGTCTGCGTTCTCGCGGAATGGGTTAGTGCTGCCTTGCGATGGATCGATATCGACATCGTTAAGAGCCTGGTTGTTTACGACGGTTCCTTGAGCGACGTATGGGATGAAAGAGAAGTAGCGGGCTTGGGGATATGTGCCACTGATTTCTATCGACTTCCAGCGGGTCGAATCGAGGGGCATAATCCAGTAAGGTTGCGTTGGTATCGGGATACTCAAAGTTGGTAATTCCGCTACCGGTAGTTTCTGCCGGCCAGCTACATGGCAAAGTCTGCGCGGTTGCAGAAACATTTATTAAGGTCATCGCTGCGACTAGCGTCGCGGCGCTCAGAAACATAGTCTTGGACTGCATCGTGATTTCCAAGGCCTCCTAACCGGTGAAGCAACTAAATCCGTTGAAAGGTGCCACGGTTCGTGAAAAAGTCCGATGGCCATCATGAGCGCGACTGCAGCGATTTTTTGGTAAAGTATTGAGCAGTTTTCTCCCCGAAGCATGAACCCCGAACGCTGGAAGGCGATCGAACAGGTCTACTACAGCGTGCTGGCATCTCCTCCTATGCGCCGCACGGCTGTGCTGGATGAAGCGTGTTTGGACGATCACGACATGCGGCGTGAAGTGGAATCTTTGCTGGATGCGAGGGAGGAGGCCGGAAGCTTTCTCTCACCCTCCAATTTGGAAGGCCCTCTCGCGGAGCTGGCTTCCGAGCCGGACCTGGCGGGGCACACGCTCGGCCATTACAACATCCTTTCAGCGATCGGCGCCGGCGCGATGGGCGAAGTCTATTTGGCCCGCGACACCAGACTTGACCGTCAGGTGGCGCTGAAGATTCTGCCCGCACGATTCACGCGAGACGGCGAGCGAGTCGCCCGGTTCCGCCGCGAGGCCAAAGCGGCTTCCGCCCTCAGTCATCCGAACATCATCACGATTTACGATATCGGGGAAATTGGCGAGACGTGGTTCATAGCCACGGAGTTCATCGAAGGGGTCACGCTGCGCAAGCGGCTCGCCGCCGGGAAGATGAAACTACACGAGGCGCTCGAGATTGCAATCCAGTGCACAGTGGCGCTCGAGGCCGCTCATCGAGCGGGGATCGTGCATCGCGACATCAAGCCGGAAAACATCATGGTGCGGCCCGACGGCGTGGTGAAAGTGCTTGATTTTGGATTGGCACGGATTGGCGAGACCCAAGAACATTTCCCAGTCGAGGCGACGCAAGCCGGCACTCTAATCGGCACGCCGCGATACATGTCGCCAGAGCAGGCGCGGGGCGAAAAACTGGAGGCAAGGACAGATATTTTCAGTTTGGGCGCAGTGCTTTACGAGATGGCTACGGGCAAACCCGCGTTTCCCGGCGCAACCACCGCCGAAGTGTTTGCGGCGCTGCTTGGTCCCGGACCGCTTCCGCCGTCACAATGCGCAGACGGCATCCCGGCCGATTTGGACGCGATCGTTTCAAAGGCGCTCGAAAGAGACCGCGAAGCCCGATATCAGACGATGCAGGAATTCGCAGCTGACCTTCAGAATTTCAAACAACGGCCGGAGCCGGACGCAGCGAGGGTACAGGCGAAACGGGTTACAGAGCGGGCCCGTGTATTCTCGCGCCGGCGCCCGATGCTTCGAGGCGCACTGATAACTGCGATCGCGTTGACTGTGGGGCTTGCGCTGGCTTGGTATATGCGGATTGCCAGGCCGGGCGGCTCGCGCGACGCGCCAACCCTTGATGTAGTCCCGCTGACCAGTTTTGCAGGATATAAGGATTTTGGGTCGTTCTCGCCTGACGGCAACCGGATCGCATTCTCCTGGAATGGGGGCAAAGGCGGAAGCGGCGGCACACCGGACCGGAATATCTATATAAAGAGGATCGGACCGGATGACCCTATTCGATTGACTTTCGCGCCCGAAGACGAAAGGCTACCCGCCTGGTCGCCCGACGGGCGGCACATCGCGTTCTCTCGTGCGCTTGTCCCAGAACCCACACCAAGCCGCTACGCGATTTATGTAGTCTCGACACTCGGCGGCCACGAACGTAAGATCGCGGAGGGCGGATTGGGAGTGTCCTGGTCGCGGGACGGCAAGATGCTGGCCGTTGCCGGCCTGGCAGGCGAGGCAGAGGGCATATCTTTAATTTCGTATGAAGATGGCAAGCGGCGTCAACTTACCAGTCCTCATCCATACTTCGACAATCTTCCGGTCTTTTCTCCCGATGGGCGATCGATCGCGTTCACGCGGGACTTCGGGTTCTCGGCGCGAGAGATTTTCGTTATTCCGGCGCGCGGGGGAATCGCAAGGCAGCTCACTTTCGACCGCGAACCGACATATGGCGCGGCATGGACGGCAGATAGCCGCGAAATCGTGTTCGCATCGAATCGGGGAATAGGGGGCGAGAGCCTCTGGCGCATTCCCGCGAATGGCGGCGTTCCTCGGCGGGTTTCGGCTACGCTGCAGGGTAGCTTTTACCCTTCTATTTCGCGGCAGGGCAACCGCCTGGTATACACCGAGTCATTTAAGGATACGAACATCTATGCTTATTCAGGGCCGGGCTTTGGCAGCCAATCGGCGCCCGGCCGCTTCGGTGAAGCGAAGGGCTTGGTTCTGTCCTCGCGCAGAGACGACAGCCCAAGCATTTCGCCGGACGGTGAACGGATCGCTTTTGTTTCGAAGCGCACGGGTAACGAAGAGATCTGGATCTGCGACCGGAACGGTGAGCGGCTCGTACAGTTGACTTCGTTCAAAGGTCCAGGGACGGGAACACCTCGATGGTCGCCAGACGGGCGTTGGATCGCTTTTGATTCGCTCGCGGCAGGCAATCCGAATATCTATGTCAGCGACGCGGACGGCGGCACTCCCCGCCGATTGACCACTGGGCCTTTCAGTAACTTCATGCCCTCCTGGTCTCCTGACGGGAAGTGGATCTACTTTAAATCCGACCGCTCGGGGAGCGATCAGATCTGGAAGATCCAGGCTGTGGGCGGAGGCGCGATTCAGATCACGCGCGGTGGAGCGTGTGAAGGATTGGCTTCGCCTGAAGGCAAGCTCGTATATTTCACGAAACGTGCGTGGGGAGCGATCTGGACGGTACCGGTTGACGGAGGCATAGAACAGCCTTTGCGGGGGCTCGAAAGCTTTGACAGAATTTTCCGCTCATGGGGCGTTGTCGATCGCGGAATTTATTTCATGTCAAGGCAAGACACACCGCGCCAAACAATCCGTTTCTTCAGCTTTGCGACACGCCAAGTAACTCCGCTGCTGACATTGGACAAAGAACCAATTTGGGACTATCCCGACGTGGCTCTTTCACAGGACGGCCATCGACTGCTTTCCGCGCGCTTGGACCAGGAGGTCAACGATTTGATGCTGATCGAGAATTTCCATTGAGCGTACGGAGCGGACCGCTTTCGATCGAGACGCAGCGGGACTTTCGGATCAAGCACGTTCGACATCTGTAGAGTCCTGAAGAGCGGTCCGAGAAATCCATGCATCCTCCGGCGAGCGAAATTACTCTTTTGTTGAATGCCTGGTGCAAGGGCGATCAAGACGCGTTGGAGCGTTTGGCGCCGGTTGTGGAGTCGGAACTGCGTCGGCTGGCCCGTGTGTACCTGAGCAAAGAAGCGGCAGGGCACACGCTGCAGCCTACGGCTCTAGTCAATGAGGCTTATTTACGTCTGATTGAATGGAACACGGTGGAGTGGCAAAATCGAGCTCACTTTTATGCAGTGGCATCGAAAATTATGCGGCGCGTATTGGTGAACCAAGCGGTCGCCCGCGGCAGGCAAAAGCGAAGCGGCGGGGCCGTTCTCGTCTCTCTCTCTGAAGCCGAGGCGGCAGCGGACCGCAGCGCCGACGTCATCGCTCTCGATGAGGCGTTGATGGCGCTGGCCAAGTTCGACGATCGGAAAAGCAGGCTTGTGGAGCTGCGTTTCTTCGGAGGGCTTAACGCCGAAGAAACCGCGGAAGTTCTGGGGATTTCCTTGCGAACGGTACACAGGGAATGGGACTTGGCGCGAGCATGGTTATTCCGCGAGCTTCGCCGGCATGAATGACAGGATGCTGACGCGCGAAGCTATTCGACCTCAAAGGTCAAGTAGGTTAGTCTGGCATTGCGTTCCACTTGCATCGCGACGGGATCACCCGGTTGAAGCTGGTCGAACGCGGCGCGCAGGCCTTCCACGCTGGTAATTTGCGCGCGATTTATCGAATGAACCACGTCGCCTTCTTGCAGCCCTGAATCGACAGCTAAGCGATTGGCGACGATCGAACTAACCAGCACACCTGTCGGAATGCGGAGTTCCCCCAATAACTCCATGACGGCCGGCGTGATGGTGACCCCAACAATGCCGAGTCGTTGGATTAGATCTTTCTTTGGGTCGCCAAGTTCGGAAAGTCTTTGTATATCGTTTCGTGGTTCAAAAACCGGGACGTCCATCTCGAGCCTCTGGCTCCCGCGTAAGATCTGAAGTTTTGCGGGGCCGCTCGTATTCTACAGGTAGAGACTCAAGGCAAAGAGCGGAACGTTATCTACCCGCATACCATTGATGCCAACGATGACATCTTGAATCCTCAGCCCAGCATGCTCGGCCGGCCCGCCGGGTAGAACATCCGAAACGATTACGCCGGCGTCATTCGAAAGCCCCAGGCCCTGCGCCATGTCTCGCGTCAGGGATTGAAGATCGGCTCCAATGGTGCGGCGGCGGACGCGTCCGTACTGCCGAATCTGTTCGTAGGCGTACCGAACGATACCGCTGGGAATAGCGAAGCCGACGCCTTCGCTTCCGCCCGAATTCGAGTAGATGAAGGTGTCGATGCCGACAACGTTGCCATCCACATCGACGAGCGGGCCTCCACTGTTTCCAGGATTGATCGCCGCGTCCGTCTGAATGTAGACCATGGGATCGTCTGGATCCACTTGCCGCAGAACGGAGCTTACCAGGCCGAGCGTGACGGAATTTTCCAGACCTTCTGGACTGCCAAAAGCCAGGACGATCTGTCCTTTCTGAACGTGCTCGTAGCGGCCGATGGGAAGCGTTGGCAGTCCGGTAGCTTCTACTTTCAGGATCGCAATGTCGATCGCTTTGCTGAACCCAACGATCCGAGCGGGGAGAATACGGCCGCGCGATTTCAGCAAAGCCTCAGGCTGCGATTCCTGAGCGGAGGACGGAGTCAGAACCACGCGGACGCGGTCAGAGCCTTTCACCACATGATAGTTGGTCACAATATAGCCGTCCGGATCAATAATGACGCCGGAGCCCAAGCTGCGTTCGCGGCCAATTGCGGCCGAGCCCCCCTTATCGTCTTCGTTAGGCGAGCCGTAACCAGACACTAGCACCTCAACGACAGCTGGCGAGACGCGTTTCACAAGGTTTTCAAAGGAACTACTCATTTGGTGGATGGCATCGAAACCTTTTTGCGCCGGAGTCTGGCATCGTAGATCTGCCGGAACAAAACAAAGAGCCAGCACTAGAGCAACTGTGGTGCAAGGGAGTCGCTTAGGTGAGAGGTGTCTTAAGGAGCGGGCCTTCATTTCGGTATTCGCCTTTCGGAGGAAGAGTATACACGCTAAACCACTATTTGCTTGGCGCGGTAGCATAGTCTCTATCGTGGAACCAACCTCCCCGCGCTCCTATATACCGCTGCGTCGAATCGACTGGCGCATCGTCATAAGCCTGATTGCCCTCAACACGGTTTGCCTGTTTTTCTACCGGCAGCTCGACTATGTGGCAAACGCTCATCACCGCGCGCCGTTGCTCACATTCGCGGAGGAGGCAATTGGCGGTCTGGCCGGATTAGCCGTTTTTCCACTGATCTACCTGGTTGCGATCAACTTCCCTCTGCTTTCGGCGAAGTGGCGCAGGAATCTCGCCGCACATCTCTTGGCGGTGTGCCTCATTTCGCTCGTCCACACCAGCGTGATCGCCGCGCTTCGCTTTGTTTTGTTTCCGGTTCTCGGCTTTCCAAACGAGAGCTATGGTTATATGCCCGCGCGTTACCCGATGGAGTTTTCTCACCTCTTCATCTATTACTGGTTTGCGGTGAGCCTCATCTATTTCTTTCACGAAATTCGTTTCGCACGCGAGCGAGAGCTTCGCCAAGTGAAGCTGGAAAAAAATCTGGCCGAAGCGCAGTTGAGCAATTTGCGCTTACAGCTCGAGCCTCATTTTCTGTTTAATGCCCTGAATGCAATCTCGGCAGCGGTTTATGAAAATCCCCGCGCCGCCGACGAGATGATCGGGCGCCTGGGCGACATGCTTCGGCGACTGTTAAAGGACGATCATTCGCAGGTGGTTCCTCTTGTTCGGGAAATTGAGAATCTACAACTCTACACGCGCATTATGGAAGTGCGGCTCGAGGATCGCCTCGAACTGAATATCGATATTGACGAGGGCGCGAAACTTGCGCTCGTACCGCAAATGATTCTTCAGCCGCTGGTCGAAAACGCGATCCGCCACGGAATGGATGCAATGTTCGAAGTCCGGATTGTGATTGAAGGCCGGATCGAGCAAGGCTCGCTCCATCTCAGAATCCGAGATCACGGGATGGGTATCGACAATCCCAAACGTCTGAAAATAGGGATCGGCCTTCGCAATACCAGGGAACGCCTTGAGCGGCTATATGGCGATGAACAAAGTTTCGAGTTCCGTAACGCGCCCGATGGCGGCGCTGTAGCAGAGATTCGCGTGCCGTTTCGCGCCAGTGGTGAAAGAGAGGCGCATGCGGCTGTGCCGCTCGCCGTCGAGTCTGAAGTCCGATGATTCGCGCTGTTTTAGTGGACGATGAGCCGCCGGCTCGCCGAAAGCTTCGTCATCTTCTCTCTTCCGAAACAGATATCGAGATCGCCGGCGAGGCCGGCTCAGGCGCCGAAGCCGTCGACCTGCTGAACCGGCTACAACCAGATCTCGCTTTCATTGATATACAGCTTCCGGATTGCACCGGATTTGACGTGGTGGAATCTCTCGAGTCCCGCGATCGTCTCCACTTGGTCTTTGTCACCGCGCATGACGATTTCGCGCTGAAGGCTTTTGACGTTCATGCCATCGACTATCTCCTGAAACCGGTGGAACCGACCCGCTTTGCGCAAGCGCTCGCGCGCGTCCGCCGCACCGTCCAAGCGCCGACCACAAGTCACATAGCAAGCCGGCTTGACGAATTAGTTCACGCGCTGCGCTCCGACCCGGCATACGCCCGACGGCTATTGATCCAGGAGAACGACCGTTCCGTGTTCCTCGAAGTCAGCCGCATCGACTGGATCGAGTCAGCGCGCAATTATGCTTGCATCCATTCTGGCGAACGAACGCACATCGTCCGGGGCAGCCTCGAATCCCTCGCCGCCAAGCTCGATCCGGCAGCGTTTCGCCGCATCAATCGCTCTGAAATTGTGAATGTTGAACGTATCGCCGAGGTCCGCTCCTGGTTCCACGGAGATCAAAAAGTAGTTCTCAAGACGGGCAAAGAGTTGAACTGGAGCCGCCGTTATCGCACTTCGTCGCTTGAAGAACTCGAGCGGGCGTAGCTGCTCCGTATGAAGAACCGCTCCCTCGTGGTCGCGGCTCGGTTCCTGGCGTAGCTATTGGCTTAGGCGAGCCCAGACCTCCTCGAACAGGAGCACCTTACCGCTTGGAAGCTGGTACTCAGCGCTCGCTGTCAGAAGACTCCTCATCTGAGTGTGCCAAAACCAGGCTTTATGACGGACGGGATCCATCACGAGAATGTGTTTAATCCCGAGATCACTGAGCCCCTCACATTTCTCCTGAACGAGCGAGAACTGGTCGCCGGGCGATAGCACTTCGATTGCGATGTCCACAGGTTTGGTGGGGTAGGATCCGGTAAGCGGTTCGACCGATGCCACGACGTCCGGAGTCGGTTCCCAACGGTCGCTGATTCTAAGCGTCAGCTCTCCGTAGGCGTCAAAGCCCATCTCGATGAGCACGTCTCTCATAAGCGACTGCAGCTTGGAATGTAGTCGGGTGGGTACGGATTTCTGGACCGCCTCGCCGTCCCAATATTCGAAATAGGGCTTCTCGTTGGCGTACTTCTCGCGAAACTCTTCCAGCGTCAGCTTTTGAGCAGCGACTGTCACGGACGGCCTCCCTTCTCGATTATTTCAGAGGCGCGCCTAGCCGGTGGTAACGCTGCGAGTCCCGCTTGTCCCGGATTGGCTTCGCGAGTCGGTAACAAAGCCGCACACTATTCGTATGAAGCTGCGTGCCGCCGCCTTTGGCCTCATTCTCCCTGCTCTACTCCTGTTCGCCTACGAAAATAGCCGGAAAGGGGACTGGCCCTATTACGGCGGAGATCCAGGAGGGCAGCGTTTCTCGCGATTGACCGCTATTAACCGTTCGAATGTGAAATCGCTCAAAGTTGTGTGGACGTTTCGTACCGGCGATGCCTATGCCCCTCCAAGCGGATCGAAACCGACGCAATTCGAAGCCACGCCGCTCTATGTGGACGGTACTCTGTTCATTGGCACTCCGCTCGGGCGGATTATCTCCCTCGATCCAATCAGCGGTAAAGAGCGCTGGAGTTACGATCCGCACATCGACAAAGACAAGGGCTACGGCGATTACGCAAATCGTGGCGTATCGACGTGGAAATCGCCTTCCGGCAGCCGACGGATCTACATAGCTACGATTGACGCGCGGCTGATTGCCGTGGATTCGTCGACCGGTAGGCCGTGTCAAGATTTCGGCGATAACGGTATAGTGGATCTGCGGCAGGGATTGCGGATCAAGCCCCGCGGATTCGCGGATTACGAAGAAACCTCGCCTCCCGCTGTTATAGGCAATACGCTCGTGGTCGGTTCCGGAATCGCCGATAACGGCGCTACCGATATGCCAAGCGGCGAAGTTCGCGCATTCGACACTGTCACCGGCAAACTGAAATGGAGCTGGGACCCCATTCCGCAAGACCCGAATGCGGTGGGTGCGGATACGTGGAAACGCGGCAGCGCGACACGAACTGGAGCGGCAAATGCTTGGTCGGTGATCGCGGCCGATCCAGTTCGCAATCTGGTTTTCGTCCCAACCGGTAGCGCCAGCCCCGACTATTATGGTGGCGAGCGCGTGGGCAACAATTTGTTCGCCGACTCGGTTATCGCTCTCAACGCCGATACAGGCAAGCGCGTCTGGCATTTCCAAACCGTTCACCATAATTTGTGGGACTACGATGTGGCTACGCCGCCACTGCTTTTCGATATCCATCGCGATGGAAAGACGGTTCCCGCCATTGCCATCGGCTCGAAGACAGCCAATCTTTTTATTCTCAATCGAGAGACAGGTGAACCAATCTTCGGCGTAGAAGAGCGTCCAGTTCCCAAAAGCGATGTACCGGGCGAAGTTTCATCGCCCACGCAGCCGTTTCCTGTCAAACCGGCTCCTGTTTCGGCGCAAACATTTTCCGTCGACGATGCTTTTGGCGTCGACGAGGCGGACCGGGCATGGTGCCGCGCCGAGATCAGTAAGCTTCGCACGGGAAGTATCTTCACTCCGCCATCTCTTCAAGGCACATTCCAGGTGCCCGGTAATGTCGGAGGGCAGAACTGGGGCGGCATGG
>JBAUZG010000227.1:0-26629 GCA_049585195.1 Bryobacteraceae bacterium
GCAATACCTAGCGCCAGAGTAAGCACTGCGACCGCTGTCAGGGTCGGGGTCCGGCGGAGGACACGCATCGCATACCGGAGGTCTTCAAGGACGTTTCGCATGTGGTTTCCTGCGCTTTGGGTGCAGGTTGACTTCCTAAGTAGGTGCTTGATTCTATTGAACGGTAAGGTCAGTCGGCGATCGATTTCGGGGTTCAGGTGTCCGAAAATGGGACCCGCCCTTCGCGATTTCTAGCTGATTGCAACGGTGTGGCCGCAGACCGAATAAGTCGAGTCGCATCTCGGGAATCGTTCCGGGAGCAGGGTGGAGGTATGCGTACAGACCCAGGATTTCGCTGCCTTTCGGTATCCACATTGACCGGTTGTCGCCGATGCTGAGACTTGCCAGAGCGGTGGAAGGGAATTAACTCCTGCCTGGTCAGCATGTGTTTACTGATCCTGCGCTCTCTGGCTGAAATACCGGGTTCTCGGTAACTGAGGGTTCGGGTCCATTGTGTTGCCTTCCAAACATTCCAGTTGTTTGGCTTGTGCCCGCCGAGGCCAGAACTTAATCGAGCTGGCTTGAATCGGCTTTCGCACGTCAGTTGGACTACCGTGCCAGAGGACATGCGGGTTCGACTCCCGCTCAGGCCATGGTCAGGACTGGCTGGACTCGTTGCCTGAATGCCACTCAAAACCCGCCGAAAACACGATACGCCACATGGGAACATCAACCTGCCTCGCGGGGCGCGCTCGCGCCTGAAGCTGCCCGGTACATCCTCTCTCTCGAGTTCGAGCAATTCGATCTCAAACGCATGTACGAATTGGCCGAGAAGGCGCGCGATGGCGCCTTGTGGCTCGCCGAGGCGGGGGCAGTCGAAAACTATCGTCACGTGGGCCGTCGGCTGGCGTTGCTGCGATCAAACGCGCGCTTCCCTGAAGCGGCCGGAAATCCGGCAGCATTTCGCAGCGTTTGGACAAGGCTGCAACGCGCTCGGGGAGTCTGCGAATATTGCCGGATGCCGCAGGATTTCGATGGCATGCCGCTCCAGATCGACCACATCATCGCGTCAAAATACGGCGCCCGACTTCGGAAGACAACTTGGCGCTGGCATGCTTCTACGCAACACCAACAAAGGGCCAAACGTCGCAGGTGTCGATCGGGAAAAACACCAAATGGCATTATCGTGCAGCAGGGCGATCTCTCCCCAGAGCACATCTCAATTCAGGAAAGCATTCCGGTCACCGTGATCGACAGGACGATCGCAGACTTGCCTCAATCCGGTGGCCGCATCGGTCTCCTGAAGAAGGCGGTCTCCGGTGCCCACCGCGAAGGATATATCGCCGGCGCTCACGCCGCCCGGCTTCGCCACCGGATCAAGACAGGGGCACCGAGTGTGGGAGGATCCTCACGAAACGAACGATAATAGGTTAATGGCTACCACAAGCTATCTGGACCGCTTACTTGATCCGCTGACCGATGTCTTCACACCGGAAGTGGCGAGCGCGGTTCTCGAACTGCGCGCAGACTCGGAACTCGAGGCCCATATCGCGGAACTGCGCCGCAAGGCCAACGAGGGGACGCTCACGCCCGCCGAGGATGCCGAGTACAAGGATTTTGTGGAAGCCGTTGACGTGATCTCCATCATCCAGGCCAAAGCCCGCCACTTTCTCACGAAGCATCCCGCGTAAATGGAGCCAGCCATCAAGGAGCTGGTTCGCAGGCGTGCCGGAAACGCCTGCGAGTACTGCCGCATACCACAGGAGGCAACGCCTCTCATTTCCTTTCACATCGAACACATCGTGTCGCGCCAGCACGGTGGCTCTGACGCGCCCGATACGCTAGCCCTCGCGTGTGACCGGTGCAACGCGTACAAAGGACCGAATCTGACCAGCATCGATCCCCACACCAACGCCGTGGTGCCGCTTTTCAATCCCCGTCTGGACACCTGGGGCGATCACTTCGCCGTTCGGGATGGATATATTACTGGCCTGACGGCAAAGGGACGCGCCACGGTCCGCCTGCTCAATATGAACGCCCCGCGCCGCGTGGAACTGCGTGAGGCATGGCTTAGGACACGCTGAAATCGAGAGGACTCCGAACAGCGCTCTTTTCAAGCCGCACTTGAGAGCGGTGCCATCAGCCCGAGGAAGCGCCTAGTGCAAGCCTCAGCGCTGCTAATGTCGAGTCGTCGTCTCAATGTTGCATAAACCGGCTGCGGCATCCAAACGCTAAGATGGACACCTTCGCTTCCGTCCGGCCAAGGACTCGAGTTGGGATGCCAGTTTTTGCAGCTGCTAAAGCTGGCGGAGCGCCTATCGCCGCAAGACCCGTGGAGCGTATGAACTCGCGTCGTGATCGTTTGATTGCCTTCCTCTTGTTCCGCAAGATACCGGTTTCATCCTCGGCACGCGATCCGCTTTCCAGCTCTGCAGCGAAGTCCGGATGCTCACCAAGGCCTCGGCGCTAGGCAAAACTGACCCAGGCGATATGCATATGCACTGGGTCATTTCGCGATAGTACCGACGCACCAAGGATCGCTGCAAGTCCGAATTAGGAATCCCGTTTATCAGCGGGTCGCGGCCGGCTCTAGGCCGACAGAGACGCCTCAGAACGGACACCCCTTCGGTCTTCTCGCCCTGGGCGCAGGAGACGACACCACCGGCGGACCATCGTATTTTTGTGGCGGCCCTCCAAGAAGCCAGCGGTGAGGCACCGCGTCGATAAGCCGGCTCTCAAAATCATAATCGTGCAAGCTGATCGAGCGGCTCCGCCCTTTTAGGAAACGAAGGACCTCCAGCCGCCACCAGAAAGAGCGTGATAGAAGCCCGCTGATTCGGCGCCCTTGGCATTCGTATTCCTGTACGCGCTGAGCGTTGAGCTCCTGCAGGCGTTCCCAGTTGGGCTCCTTGGCTCGGAGGTCGATACCGATGTCAACATCCCCGAGCCTATCCACGTCAACGCGCAGCATGCTGCCAAAAAGCACGACGCCCGTGACTTTCGCCAGGAAATACCGGTCCTCGTTGACCCTCTGGACGCGCACCATGAACTCGCGCAGCGCATTTTCAGCGGTTTGGCGGGTAATCGGCTTAGCGGCTTTGGCGCCCGCAAACGATTGGCCCTTTTGACTAATTACCCAGCCCCTTCCACCAATCCCTCGTGCCGGCTCAATGAGGCCTGCCCTCTGAAGCGCAGAAACAAGGTCGCGGGCTTGGCCTTCGCGCAGGGAAAAATGCGCGGCTACTAAGGTCGAATCCCAAAACAGAGTGTCGCCAACGCTTCGCAAAAACCTGCGAACCCGCAATGCGGGTTGACCGCCAATTGAGCCTTGCGGATCAACACGCATTATGGCCAGCTTAACTCCAAGGGATTGGGCGCAGGCCGGCCTGGCAGGCTGGCTCCCTCAAGTTTCGGACAACCCCACATTTTGGCCAGTGAGCAAGAACATTGATCTCCAGTATGTGCCACGCAGGAGTAATCCGGAGCTTAAGATCGCGCTCGACTATTCACTTTCCGGATCGCGCGTGATCCAGGTGGGATCCGGAAACTTTGCCGGATTCAGTAAACGCTAGAAATTCGAAGCCTGGCAGACGAATTGCTTTACAATCTGGAACTTTCCCGCCTTTTCCGGCGTAAGAAGCACATATGGATACGGTATCGCGCGATCTTCGGTTTTCGTTGCGGTCGCTTTGGAAGGATCGTGCGACGCTTTGGCTGGCTTTGTTGGCGCTGGCGCTAGGAGTTGGGTCCACTACCGCCATGTTCAGCGTTATAGATAATGTCCTGCTGGAACCCTGGCCTTATGAAGATGGCAACAGGCTCTCCGTCATCCAGATTCGCGATTCCACTTCGAACGAGCCTTACGGGCGAACATTCTTCTCGCAACCTGAGTTCGCCGACATGCAGAAAGGCATTCATATCTTCCGGGATACGATGGCTTCGCACGGCAATCGAGTGCTCTGGACGCATGGCGCTATTCCAGAATCGTTGCAGTCGGGGATCGTTAGTGGAAATGCGTTTCAGGTATTAGGTGTCGCGCCGGTGATGGGTCGTCCGCTATTGCCGTCCGACGCAAGACCGGGTGCTCCGGCTGTTTTCGTGATGAGTTATAAAATGTGGCAGTCGAAGTTTTCAGGCAGCCGCAATCTGCTGGGGCAAGTATTTACCCTTGACGGCAAACCGACGACGCTAGTCGGGATTATGCCGGTGCGCTTCGCTTACTGGGGCGCCGATATTTGGCAGGCGACGGATGTGAACCCGGCTGAAACAGACGAGAATGCGCCGTGGTTCCTGATGACTGGACACCTGAAGCGCGGGCTAACACTGAAGAGCGCGCAACCGGACGTGGCGATCGTGGCGAACCGGCTTTCGAAGGTTTATCCAAAGAACTATCCTAAGAAGTTCGATGTCAGCGTGATCTCACTTACGGACATGGTGGTAGGCCGGTTCCGTCGAACCTTGTATTTGCTGCTTGGGGCTGTCGGGCTGTTACTGCTGCTGGCGTGCGCCAACGTGGCGAATCTTCTTCTGGCGAAAGCCACCGTTCGTGAAAGGGAGCTGGCGGTGCGAAGCAGTTTGGGCGCAGGGAGGTGGCAGATCGTCCGCCTGCTGCTGACGGAGAGCATACTGTTGGCAATGGCGGGCGCAGCGCTGGGTTGTCTTCTGGCCTGGGCGGAGTTGCGAGCACTGGTTGCCGTCTTGCCCCAATACACATTTCCGGATGAGGCCAGCATCACCCTGAACGGTCGTGCGCTGCTGTTTACTACGGCCATTGCCGTTTTGACAGCACTATTGTTCGGCTTGGCTCCCGCCATTGGAACTTTCGGGCGGAATCTAAGCGAATCCTTGAAAGCGGGAGGGCGTGGAAACAGTGGTTTCCGGCGCGGACGGCTGCGGAATCTGCTCATCATCAGTGAGGTCGCACTCTCCCTAATCCTGCTCACAGCAGCCGGATTGATGATGCGCAGTTTCTTCCTGATGCGGCAAGCCGATCTCGGATTTCAGCCCCAAAGGATGGTGACAACGCAGATCAATCTGGGCAAGAACTACAAGACAAGTGAGAAGCAGGCGCTGTTCGCGCGGGAGTTGACGAGCCGTTTGCGGACGCTGCCAGGCGTCGTGAGCGTGACGGCAGCGGTAGACTTCCCGCCTTTCGGAGGTGTCGACACGGATTTCGAGATTCCCGGCAAGACTCACACCGAGAGTTGGAAGGGACAGATGGGCTTCTGCGATCCGGATTTTTTTCCGACAATCGGGATGCGGCTCTTGCGCGGTCAGCTGTTTACCGCGGCGGACGTTGCCGGTAAACGGAAGGTCGTGGTTATCAACCAGCAACTGGCTAGGAGGTTTTTCGCTGGCGAAGATCCGGTGGGCAAAACGATCACGCTCGCTGGGCTGGAGCGGGCGCCCGAACCCGATAAAAATCCTAATTTTGAAATCATCGGTGTGGTTTCCGACATTAAGAATCATGGTCTGCGGGATGCTGTGCTGCCCCAGGCCTATGCTCCCACGACCCTGGCATCGTATGGTGTTTACATCGTGTTTATCCGGACGACTGGCAACCCCGGCAGCCTGACTAAGGCGCTGGACGGAACCGTGCTTGCCATGGATCGAAATCTCTTGCCCCAGCAGACGAACACGGTAGAGGAGTCACTGAATCAGTATGAGCTTGCCCAGCCGCGCTTTGCGCTACAGATGTTCTCGGTGTTTGCTTTTATTGGCTTGCTACTGGTCAGTGTCGGCGTGTACAGCGTGGTATCTTACACGGTTTCGCAACAGGTGCGGGAGATCGCCATTCGGATGGCGCTCGGCGGGACGCGCCAACACGTTCGCAATTGGGTGCTGGCCGGTGGCATGCGTTTTGTCGCCGTTGGAATTCTGTGCGGTGCTGCGGTGGCGTTCGCATTGCTGCGATTGTTGAAGTCGGAGATTTGGGGCATTACGTCTTACGATCCCCTTACGCTTGGGGCAGTGGTGGTGGTGTTGGTGGCCATCGGATTTTTGGCGTGTTGCCTGCCAGCTTTGCGGGCCGCGCGAGTGGATCCAGCTACGGCGCTTCGGCAGGAGTGAATGCTGCAGGCTCCCTGCGAATCGCGAGCAGAGCAGTCTCACTGAGTTCCGTTGAGCGTGGCGACCGACTGGGAAAGGAATGGAAGACCACGTCTCCCTCTCAATTCTTTGTACCTGTTAAAGTCCGTGATGAAAAACTTCCAGCATTCGTCGTCTTCGATCAACTCCGTGCCTATAGAGATGACCCTCTAGAGTGCTGGATTTTGGTCAATGGCTGACTGTTCTCGATTATGGAAGCGAACGGGCTCCGAAATCTCTCATTCGTGAAATCGCCAGTGGCTAGCGGATGGTCGGCAAACAGGAAAGTGATTGAGACTCGAGTCTCTACATAGATTCCGGCCTTGTCGCCCAGTATTTACTGATTTCCCCGGCTGTGGCCAGAAAACCGGGCTTACGGACATTGAAATGATAGACGCTCGATCGAAATCAAAGGCGAAGAGTGCTCCCAAGCGTGTTCTACGTTTGCCCGACCTTGACCATGCCAAGCTGTCCGTTTTGAATACATTGGGTTCGCCCGACTCACAACGGGCGTACCGCATTGCGATGGATGATTTCATCACTTGGTATTGCTCGGAGCCGCGCATCGCATTCAACAAAACCGTTGTCCTGCGCTATCGCATCCAGTTAGAAGCAAAGCATCTTGCGCCAGCCACAATTAACCTGCGGTTAGCCGCAGTGCGCAGGCTTGCTACGAAGCTGCGGATGTCGGATTGCTCAGTCCGGATCTGGCTGCTGGCATCCGCCGAGTCAAGGGCGCCAAGCGCTTGGGTGTGCGGCTTGGGAACCGGTTGAGTGCAGAACAAGCGAAAGATTTGATTCGATGTCCAAACAGAAAGACACTGAGTGGCAAGCTGGACCATGCCATTCTCGCAGTCTTACTCGGATGCGGGCTGCGGCGCTCGGAAACCGCTCACCTTACGCTGGAACACTTCCAGCGCCGGGACGATCACTGGGCCATTGTCGATCTATTCGGGAAAGGAGGCCATATCCGATCCGTGCCCGTTCCGGACTGGGTGGAGCGTGCCATCGATAATTGGACTGCTGCCGCACAGATCGAATCCGGTTCCCTATTTCGTTGCGTGACAAAGTACGGAACGTATAGGGCGAAAACATCACCGAGAAGGTAGTCTGGCACGTCGTGCGCAAATATGCCATGCGGACTCAACTCGGCAAGATCGCGCCTCATGATTTGAGGGGAACTTGCGCCCGCTTGTGTCATGTCGCCGGAGGCGAGTTGGAACAGATTCAATTTCTTCTTGGCCATGTCAGCGTACAGACAACTGAACAATATCTGGGCTGCAGGCAACGGTTCCGGTCTGCGGTGAACCATCACATCGGCATCGAGCCGGACGAGGATCAAGTACCCAAGCCGCGGCTTCCATGCTCGCAAGCTCTAGCTTCGGTCGGTTCGTTGGCAGCTCCGTAGAGATCAAGCCCGTGCTCTTTGTGGTCTTCGCCCAGGCCTTCTCGACCTGTTTGACCGTCCTTTCCGGCGCAATCGCGAAACGACCAAGCGCCAGAATCATAGCCCGAACCGTCACTCTGGGCTCAGCTGCCTTGGTGCGTACGCCACAATGTGGGCAGGTAAAGATAGGCGAGCTGATGTTTCGCTCGGATCGGATACGATGCAGCATCTCATCCAGACGGCCAGACAGCGCGATCAGCTCTGTTGGCGGAATAGCATCTCGCCACTCGCTTCGGAGTGCGACAATCATCTCTGGAAACCACGTGCGTTGGGCATCCCCTGCTGGCATTTAGTGCGTCCGAATCCCATAATGCTATCCAGCGCAAGCAAGCTCGCGGTCTCAATCAGTGTCTTAAAACCCCACTGCCGAGGCTTGAGCGCATCGACAACACTACGCCATCACAGTGAGCTTATTCGACCTTCAAGCGGTGCCTAAATACGCCCGGAAAGTTCAATTGTCGCCGAACACGCGCCGCCAGCTTGCGGAGGTGCGCGACGGATGGCGTCGCCGGTGTTGTATCGAATTGTTGTGAAGCGAGAGCGAGACGGTGCGCCTCGGATAATGAGAGCGTAACCGACACGGCTGTGACATCCAACGGGCGGGCTCTGCAGGCCACGGTCCAGTTTGTCGATACGTGTCATTCAACCCAATAGACCCGGTCGGGCTTGTGAAACAGGGTACGGGGAAATGACGCCTGTGGATGAGTTTCGGAGGCAGGAATCGCTGATGAATAGCGCTAATTTTTTGCGCTGGCCACAAGTTTAGCCTCGTACTCGTCCAGGGCCTGATTCCATGCAGCACGATCCTGCTCGCTGAGAAGCTCCCAATTCTCGGACGATGCGAGCAAGCCCGTCTTCTTGTAAGCGTAAATCTTCGCGGGCTCGATCCCTGCTAAGCTCATTGCACGCGTGATCTCCGCTTCCAACTTATCCGGATTGATGGGTTGAGGAGTATCGGCGTCTGGATCAAAAAAGACCGCATCGCTCGGCCCGGGATCACGACCGAACTTTTTCTTGAACAGCTGGAATTGGTGGTCGAGGGCGGCTCGAACTTCGGCATTGATTGGTACTTCCCCGGGCTTCCGCCCGCGTTTCTTTCTGGAGGCTTTACCCATAGGTTCAAAGTACCGCGAGCGGCACAGCGCGCTCGGGATTGCTCGCGGTTCAATCCATTTCGTCGCGTTCTCGCTGTTCCCGTAAACCGGCGCATTGGCATCGTTCGGTTTGGTCGCGTAAGAACCACTTGGAAGAGCGATTTCAATGCCTCACCTGCACCGTACGACATGCCCGCCAAACATGTGGATTCCCCCAAAGGTGCAGTCGCTTAATAAGCGGCTTCACGGGTCCGTTCCGCTTCACCACGTCACGTTCAGCACTCACGGTCATCGATGGCAATCGATTTTTCCCGACGGCGCGTTCACCCCGTAGCCTATGTCCGGCGCCGTGACCGCACGATCATGGGTCACCCGATGCCCCCGTCGACCCATCATGAGCTGCGCGAACCATCTAGGCGCCGTTAGGATCTAGCATGCTAAACCGGAGCCTGCTCCTGGGCGATCACGCGCTGACCTGGGTCAGGAGGAAAGAATTTCACCATAAACTCGATCCTCGTCCGGAGCCATGCGGCCGGAAGGTGTTCCGGTCCGGCGCGCACCGTCACGTCATGCCACAGACCATGGATGTATTCCGCTGCGGTGCTCCCGAATGAGGCGGCCGCATATGTATGAAGACGCCGCGTGCTTCGGGCCGCCGTCCGGCTTGATAGCAACTCGTGCTTGCTTCGCAGTGCATGATCGTCGATTTCGCCTCTCACGCCCGCCTCGACTTCGGTCCTCAGGAGCCCCAGCCAGGCAGTATACTCGGCAGGTGTCGCTTTCTCCCAAAGGGCCTGACCGATGCACACAAGCAACTCGAGCGCCGCATCGTGCGGTTCGAGGCCCTCAGCCGAGACGGTTATCTCAACCTTTTCGTCCGTTTCTGTCCAACGCGAAACAATGCCTTCCCCCTCGAGTGACGGCACCAGCCGAAAGATGCAAGGCCCTAAGCGGCAAGCTATTGATGCGGGTACTGCACAGATCGCTGGTCGGATGAAGGCGCGAACCATCTCGGCTGAGAATTGCAGCGCTGCCATGAGACGCCACCTGTGCGGCAACCGCACCGATCGCACCTTGATGCTAGGCGTGGAATTCAAGAATGTCTCCGTCCTCAACAACGTGTGAACGTTCCACCATCAAACCGTCGTGCTCCTCCGACATGCGGAACAGGCGTACATATTTCAAGTGCTCATCGAAATCGCGATGAACATGAGCAGCTGCGCCCTCTACAGTCGAACCGCGACGTAGCAGGTACGGGACCTCGAGATCCGGCTTCTTGCCAGGCGGCTTAGAATAAAAGCGCACTAAGCCCAGCACTTCAAACGATGCGCGGGCGAATTCTGCGAGGCCGGAACCGCTAACGGCCGACACACCTAGGCAGCGGAATTGATTACTGTACAATTCTTCGACCGGCCGGAAGTTGTCGTGGTTGCCAGGCAAATCGAGCTTACTCCCTATGAGCAGTTTCGGAGGTGGCAACCGCCAGTTGTCCAACGTCCTCAGAATGAAATTAACCTCCCCGAGTACGTCGGAATCGTTGGCGTCGACGATCAACGAACTTACATCAGCCGACCGGACGGCCTGGGGCAACCAACGTTCCATGAACTCAGCCGATATCGCCGGCAAATCGAGTAACTGAATCTGCACATCCTCAAAGAGCATCATTCCCGCCACCGGCATTCTGGTGGAGAACGGATAATCGGCAACCTCCGGGCGCGCGTGAGTGAGTGTGCACACGAGTCGCGACTTGCCCGAATTGGGTGGTCCAAGCAATGCGATTTGGCCGGCACCCTCACGCTTCACGAGATAGGCTGGCGGTGAGTGACCACCCGCCTTTCGAATGTTCTGCGATTCTCTGCGAGCCTCCGACAACCGCCGCTTGATATCTGCTTGCATCTTCTCAGTGCCCTTATGCTTGGGTAAAGCAGCGAACATCCGTTCGAGGGCGGCAACCTTCTCGTGTGGGGTATCTGCATGATTGTAAGCCTGCTCGGCTGCCAGATAATCGGGCGTGAGGTTTGCAGGCAATCAGTGCCTCCGCTTGGGAAACACGCTACCTCGGTACGCTTACGGGTACGCGAAACATCCGCTTAGTACGCAGGAGCATCGCTCGCCGGAAATGATTCGTCCGAGGCCTCGTCCACAATGTCTTTCGCAGGGGCTTTACCAGCCCCCTTGGAGCTCTTCCTGTTTTGAGAACGGGCATTCATATCCTGTGGCTTCTCTCTTTAGCGGCAAGCGGTGCGGTGCTCCTTACCCGGACGGGACCCCCGCCCGCGCGCCACTTCTTGTACGTAGCGACTCCCGGAATCCGGAACTATACCGAGTATGGCGGCGTCGGCATCCTCGTGTTTGATGCCGATCATGGCTACAAGTTCGTCCGACGCATGCCGACCTGGAGCGTAGCCCAAGGCAAGAAGCCCGAGAACGTGAAAGGCATTGCAGCCAGCGCTATCACGGGCCGAATCTATGTGACATCGCTCGATAGGATGATCGCCATTGATGCGATCACTGGCCAACGAATCTGGGACAGGACATACGAGGGCGGATGCGATCGGCTGGCAATTTCGCCTAACGGCAAAATCATTTACGTTCCGGAACTCGAGGGCCCTGCGTGGCATGTGGTCGACGCCGCCACTGGCGATGTGATAACAACGATCGAGACAAACTCGGGCTCTCACAATACGATCTATGCCGCGGATGAATCTCACGTCTACCTGGCGGGCCTGAAATCTCCGTTTCTCTCGATCGCGGATGCGACCACAAATAAGATCGCTGGCACCGCAGGGCCGTTCGCTAGTTTCATTCGTCCGTTCACGGTAAATGGAAGCAACACACTGGTGTTCGTGAATGTGAATGGTCTGCTGGGATTCGAAGTGGGAGACCTTCGGACCGGCCGCAAGCTCTATCACGTCGAGGTTCGTGGCTATGCGCAAGGTCCGGTGAAGCGCCATGGATGCCCAAGTCACGGGATTGCGCTAACGCCTGACGAGAAGGAGCTCTGGCTGGCGGATTGTGCGAACAGCGCGATTCATGTGTTCGATGCAACCGTAATGCCTCCGAAGCAGCTCACGACTATAGAGGCGCGGGACTGCGTGGGTTGGCTGAGCTTCAATATGGACGGCCGGTTCGGGTACAGCTCCACTGGCGAAATTATCGATGTGGCAACCAAGAAGATTGTGGCTAGGCTTCGCGACGAGAAAGGCCGCGAAGTCCAGAGCGAAAAGCTGCTCGATTTGGTTATTCAGAGCGGCAGAATAGTCCGCGCGGGGAATCAGTTTGGCATCGGCATGAAATCAAACATCGTCGCCAGCGTGCAGTGATGTCGTGCAACTATGTGCTCGCCGCATTGCGTGTCTCGCCGGCATTACTCGTGCAGTCGGTTTCGTTCGGCGTACGCGCGGGTACACCAACTACGAATCTTTTCCGTGTGGACTCAAGCCCGCAGACATCTACTCGGCGATTCACGGTCGGACCTACCATTGGCATCGATTTCTGGCGCGGCGCCGCAATCGAAGCCGATTTTCTCCTGACGGCTGCAACGCTCGCAACCGCGGGTTCCAGTGCCACCATCAGGCGATGGGAATTACCCATCACCTTGGTCTACAATTTTCGACCTTCACGCGTAGGTTCATTTGTGCGCGCCGGTCCGGCTCTGAATCGGGTATTCGACACAGGAGCGGCGGTTGAGTGTGGGCGCGGCATTTTCGGCGAACAGTTCTATTGCCTGAATGGCAGCTCGCTCGCCGAACTTCGGCACCGCGGTACATTTGGCCCGGTTATTGGAGGCGGGCTTCACTTTCGGGTTAAAGGCATACGGCTCGAGACTGAGGCGAGACTGACGCGGTGGGTCGATCGCATCTTTGGCGTGCGCGACTCGGCAGTGCAGTCGAATTTGACACAGGTTGAGATCCTGGTGGGTGCAGTGCTCTAAAACCAGCCTCACTCCATCCCCAATGCATTCATCGGCGAAATAGACGCGGCTGCGCCCGGTCGGAATTATGACTGCCACGAAGCCGAAGATAGCCAGCGAATTGGCAGCCACTGTCAACGCCAGAGGATCCCAAGAGGAAATGCCATACAACTGAACGGAGATCAACCGTCCCGCTGTGACCGCGAGCGGCAGGCCCAGGATGTCGTGGCGTACGTAATGGGCGACGGCTACTCTAGTAGGCCGCAGCTTGCCAAATGATATGTACACTTGCGGCGCCGAGCTTCTCGACAGTGTGTTGCTGGTCGCTTGTCGACTCCTAGTTTGGCGTTTGGTTATTCCTGTTCAAGTCGGCTTGCAGACTGTAATCCGACACAGAGCCTTTGAATTCTCAATGGAATGGAACCCCACTTTTTAGCGAGTGAAGAAAAGATCGATCTACGCTGCGCCGTCACACATGATCTACGCGGCGGGTGAGTTCACTTTCCGGGTTGCCCGTCACACAGGAGCGATCCGGATACGATGGGGTCAGATGAGGACTGCAGAGCCGATCGTCTGTCCGCTTTGGCTCAACGGCAACAAACGTTTCGCTTCTCGCCCCTATCACGTTTGGGACCGCCCTTGCGCAAGCTGTTGCAGGAAAGTTGTCGTAAGCAGCTCTCGAAGCGATTGCTCGAATCTGAGGCTCAAAACCTGATTGTCTGCGTGCAGTGCACGCTAATTCGATCCGAGGCGTTTGAGAAATGTAACCCTCCAAATCTCGATTTGCAGCGATTAATCGCAATTTAAGTGATGACGTGCGTGAGTCAACGTTTTATGAGCAGCTTTTGTCACGACTGAACGTCGAGGCCTCGTAATCGCTGCCACGGGCGGAGCGCCCAGAGTATCTTCTGTTTCTGTCACAGTCTTTCTGGAACTAGCGGTCACCCGGTGCAAACGTACCCTACAAGGGCTGCGGAGGTCCGCGGCGCCTGTGACGTGCCAGCCGAGTCGTTATAGACTAAACAGGCGGGAGATAAGCGGCTGCTTCTGATTACCGTATAATCGAATTCACCGGCTGAAAAACTGCTCTCAGAACAACAGTACGGAGGCTGCAGTGGATGCGGGTAGCACGAAAGCACCGAGAAGGCCTGAACAGCTCGAATCGAATTCCCGGGCTCTCTGAGGTTCTTACAATATCAAGCAACTGCGACCAGGCCTCTTTCGACCGCCTCTTCACACTGATCTACAAGGACTTCCGTGGCCTCGCGAAGAGTTATCTTGCTTGCGAATCGCACGCTGACACACTGCAGGCCACGGCTTTGGTCAACGAAGCCTATCTGCGGCTTGCTTGACCAAGTGGAAGTCGATTGGAAGAGTCGCAGCCACCTGCTTGCAGTCGGTGCCATCGCGATGCGACGCATTCTCGTGAACCATGCCATCGCGGCGAAACGCGGCAAGCGAGGCGGGGCCGCAGTTAGGGTGACACTGAGCGAGAATCTCATCGGTGCCGAGCAGAATCTCGACGTGCTTGCCGTGGATCAGGCAATCGACGCTCTTGCGAAACTGAACGAGCGCCACGCCAAACTTGTCGAATTACGTTTCTTTGGTGGGTTGAGTGTTCCCGAAGTGGCCGGCGTTCTCGGCCTGAGCGTCAGCACCGTCGAGAAAGATTGGAGATTCTGTAGTGCGTGGCTCAAAAACGCGCTCCGGCCTTGAGGCGATAACCGATCCAACTGTTTATCAGCGAGTATCGGAGCTTTTCTCGCAAGCAGCGGAGTTGCCGGTGCAAGATCAAGCCGCGTTTCTTCGAGATAAATGCGGGGGTGATGCAGATTTACTCCGGCTCGTACAAAACCTTTTGCAGGAAGACCGGGAGGGCCCGATTGAGCCGGAGCTCGCGGCAGATCGCTCAATACCCGTCATTCACGAAGATCTTAGCGGACGAACTTTATCCCATTACCAGATCGTTCGACCGATGGGAGCCGGTGGAATGGGAGTCGTTTATCGCGCAACTGAGATGCGGCTCCAGCGAACCGTCGCGCTGAAATTTCTGCCGCCGTTCCTCAGAGACGATTCCGCCAGCCGCGAACGCTTCATCCGTGAAGCGCGAGTCATCGCCTGCATCGATCATCAGAACGTGTGTCCGGTCTATGAAATCGAGGAAGCAGATGAATTCATCTTTATCGCAATGGCGTGTCTCGAGGGCACGTCGCTCGAGGAAAAAATTCGGACCGGACCGATTCCTATTCAGCGGGCCATCAGTATCGCGCTCCAGGCCGCGCATGGTCTGCACGCCGCCTACGGCAAAGGTGTCGTGCATCGCGATATCAAACCCGCGAACCTGATGCTGATCGACACGGAATCCGCCGAGCCCCTCGTTCGCATTCTCGACTTCGGAGTCGCGCAATGGACTGAGAAGACTGTTCTGACTCAGGAGGGATTGAGGATCGGAACGGTGCTGTATATGGCGCCGGAACAGGTCGCCGGATCGCGGGTAGATCAGCGCACCGATGTCTGGGCACTCGGCGTCGTGCTTTACCAGATGCTTTCGAGCCGGGCGCCGTTCGAGGGAAGTACAATGCGCGAAACGCTCGCCGCTATCGCAGGTCCGCAGCCGGCGGACCTCAGGTCTATTCGCCAGGTGGCACCTCCTGAAGTCGTTTCCATTCTGCGGAAGATGCTCGAGAAGGAGCCTGCGAAACGGTATCAAACAGCCAGTGCGCTGATCTCCGATTTGGAGAGTGTCCGGCACGCGGCTGCGCCGGGCCCGATCGCTCGTATCGCGCGCGGCCGCGCAGTTCACAGGACGGCAGGGATCGCCGCCATCGCGGCGTCAACGGCTCTCTCGATATTCTTGCTTGTCCATTACAACAGACCGCATCCGGCGGATACGTTCAGAATCGTTCCGTTTACGTACTATCCCGGCTATCAGGAAGACCCCGCGATTTCGCCGGATGGCAAGGAAATCGCATTCGTAGGGCAAGGAAAGGATGGCAACAACCCGCTTGAAGTCTACGTGCAACTCATCGGCTCGACCGATCCGCTGCGCCTGACAAATGTTCCTGCGGGTGTAGAGGATCGCTCGCCAGTCTTGAATCCGAGCGCAACCAGGATCGCGTTTCTTCGAACCCGAACCGACGAGCGCTTCGCGAGGATTCTGACGATATCAGCGCTGGGCGGTAGCGAGACAGATCTCGGCATGGGTAAAGTTATCTCTCCCGGAAGGCTGACGTGGAGCCCCAATGGGCGCACACTGGCATTCGCCCGTTCGGTTCGGAAAGATCAGGGCGCCATCTTCGAACTATCTTTTTCTGACCACAAAGTTCGCCAGCGATCTTTCCCCGCCGATGGTCAAACCGATTGCTGTCCCGTCTACGATCGCAGCGGACAGCGATTGGCCTTCCGGCGCAACGCCACCGACATCGTTGTCACAGACGAGAGAGGCCAAGGCGTGCGTGAACTGCCGGCGCGTATATCGTGGCCGGGTTTGACTTGGACAGCAGATGGCCGTTCGCTCGCCTATTCCTGGTTTGGCAGGTTAGCCGAAGTGAATGTGAAGAGCGGCGCGATTACACAGCCTGCTGTGGCGACGGCACTAGGGCCCGACGTCACCATTCGCGGAAACCGCATGGCGTATGTGCACTGGGCGCTTGAGCACAGCATTTGGCAGCTCACGTTGCATGGAACTCGCGACGGGCGAACACCGGAGATCTCGGCTGCGCCGGGAGTGCAACTGATCGCATCCACGATGCGCGAAGATACGCCGCAGTTCTCCCCGGATGGAGAGTGGATTGCGTTTTCCTCGGACCGCGCAGGCTCTACCGATATCTGGGTCGGACGAAGCGACGGCTCGGGCCTGCGGCGGTTGACGTTTCTCGATGGGTTCGCGGGAACTCCGCGCTGGTCTCCCGACGGAGAGTGGATCGCCTTTGACTTGCGGCCGCCATCCTCGGAATCCGACATTTGGCTTGTCCGGGTTGCCGGAGGAGAAACTCGCCAGCTCGCCACGAATACGGGCGGGGCCGATGTGCCGAGCTGGTCGAACGACGGCCGCTGGATCTATTTCCTTCCCCGTCGGAGGATCAGATCTGGAAGGTTCCAAGCGAGGGCGGTAAGCCTGTTCGGCTTACCCACCAGGGAGGATTCGAAGGGTTTGAATCGAAGGATGGCAAATATCTTTACTATTCCAAAAGCCAGGAACACTCGGGAATCTGGAGAATGGATCTGAGCAACGGAACCGAAGGGCCGGTTCCCGAACTGTCGGGAACCGGAGACTACCGGCAATGGGCGCTGGGCGGGGCCGGGATCTTCTTTGTTCCAAATGACGAGGCATTCAGCAAGGATGCGGGTGTCCGGTTCTTCGATTTCGCTACCCGGAGCATTGTTCGGGTAGCGACGGTGGGCAGGCTCGTTACCGCCGGCCCCGGCACGCTTGCGGTGTCGCGCGATGAAAGGCGGCTGCTGTATGTTCACAGGGAACGCGACAACCGCAATATCATGCTAGTCGAGAATTTTAAATAGTAAGTGGGGGCGGAGTGGCCGTCCCCACTTACCGGCGATCCGCGGCGCATTGATACCAGTAGTATTGTTCCCCTCTCGCAAGAGCCTTAGAATGCTTTGCACTGGCCCAGTTTGCTCTTGGCCGTGTTTGCTCCACCCGTGATGGATTTGTTGGCCAGGCAGCTTAGCGTTCCGGTGACCGAATTGTCATAAAGGGCAATGGCCCCACTGTTGACGTCGATGCTCGCATTGCCGCTGATCGTGTTGCCCGCACAGGAGCCCGGCGAGGTCGAGCCGATCTGCAACGGGCTGGCGTCTCCAGCCACTCCGAAATCGTGCAGCACGTTGACGCCACAGACCTGGTCCGTCGTGGGCCCGGGGGCGATGAGTCCAATTCCCAAGCTCCCGTCGATTGTCGTCGCCGGACCCAAGGAGAATGTTCTGGCGCCTGCGATCCCCACACTGCCTCCGATCAGGCCGTTCGCAATATTAAAATTCCCGCCGGTCACGAAGACGTTTCCGGTGACGCCCCCCGAGGCGAACCGGCAGTTCTGGGCCGCCGACACTGTTATGTTGCCGTTGAAGGTCCCGTTGTAAATACCATTGCACGCCTTTCCCGAAGAGGGAACAGAGGCATGCGGCAGAAAGGCCACTCCGAAAGGTGCAGTCCCCACCGCAACCGAACCCGTCACGGTGTTGCTGGCGGTGGAAACCACCGAGACCGAATTGGCACTAGCATTCGGTACATAGACGCCGGTCCCATCCGGCGTGACGGCTATTGTAAACACCACTATAGGGACAGCAGGCCCGATTGTGATCGGAGAACTCACAACCATATTGGTGGCCGTGGCGATCACCGAGACGGTCTCGTCGACGTGGTTGTCGATGGTGGGGTTATTGCTAAGCGTGTAGGCGTGAGTCCCGTCCGGCGTGATGGCTACTGCCGCAGGCACATCCACAAGAATTGTGTCTACGACCGTGTTCGTGGCGATCTCGATTACATCGATGCCGTCCGAGCTGGCCGGGTTTGCAATATAGGCGTGGGTTCCATCCGGCGTGATGGCCACGCCAAGAGGAAATAATCCGACCGGGAGCGGAAGACCCTCGACCGTATTGGTGGCCGTGGCGATCACCGACACTGTACTGTCCCCAGAGTTCGCGACATAAACGTGGGCCCCATCCGGCGTGATGGCAATCCCGGTTGGCTGCGACCCCACAGGAATCGTGTCCACCACGGTGTTGCTGGCGGTGGCGATCACCGAGACGGTATTGCCGCCGCTATTCGCCACATACACACTACTCCCACTCGGGGTTATAGCTATTCCACCACTGATGAGGGCCCCAACGTTAGAAGAAGGGCCGATAGACGGTCCCACCGGGATCGGCGAACCCACAACCGTATTCGTGGCTGTGGCGATCACCGAGACTGTGCTGTCGCCAACGTCCACGACATAGACGTGGGCCCCATCCGGCGTTACGGCAATGGTGCTCGGGCCGTTCCCCACCGGAATTGTCGCCACCGAAGTGTTGGTGGCGGTGTTGATGACGGAGACGCTGGCGCTACCGAAATTCGTGACGTAGCCAAACGTCGCCGCGACGGCCTGGGCGCCGGATAACACCACCGCCACGAAGCACAGGCTGATCCCTCGCAGAACGGCGGCGAAAATCCCGCTCCCTGCTCTGTTTGCTGCTCTGATTGCCATAGTTCTTTTTCTCCTGCCTTTCTCGTGCGCTTTGCCGACCCGCTTTGGCGTGTGAATTAGCCGGTCATCTTAATACGCAACATCGGCGGCGAAAACCCGTAACCGGCGTTCAACTTTTTTCTGGGAAATAGGCGGCGAACCGCGGCTTTCGAATTGGAGGAAGCCTTGAGACGCCGCCATTTTGAAACTGAGCCGGAAGCGTAAGCGCCCTAAATTGGAAGCCTGAGGAAGGCCGAACACGGGCTGCTAACCCGGCAATGGCCGGTCACTTCGGGGCAGCGGCCGTCGGGCTGTTTGAGAAAAGCTGGGGGCCGTATTCCTGACCCGTCGATTTCAGACCGAATGGGCCCGGCCTTTACTTTCCAAGTTGCTCCCGTGTGGTCGCTAGCTTTGATCGGAAATGTCACGGCGCAGAAATGCCGGGACGAAGCGATAGTGCTGATCGCCGGGACATTTTCGATAAGGAGACTTGAAGGGAGTCGCTGACGATTGTGGCGGGCGCGGTTCTTATATATGGGTATTGAATGCCATTTTGGTACTTTCGTACTGGTTGCGGAGAACGTACTCTCTTTGGATCAGGGGCTCTGCGGAGACTGGCATCGGGTTCATACTAATTGAGAATAGCTGTGTAACGCAACACTGCCGCTGAGGCAGGCGAAGGCCGCGGGTTATTGCACGTAGCGCCCGTCGCGTCAGCGACTTCGTTCTGGTCGGCGAGCCGGACAGAATCACCTTGAGGTCGATAGATCCACTGTGGTCGCGAAGGGACGGGTAGTCCGTCCCGCGCAATCACGGTTCAATGCCGATTTTGTCGTTCACAGCAAACCGGAGCTTCTGTTTACAGCCGAGGTAATGCTCCGTTGTCTGGATGGATATGTGACCGAGGAGGAATTGAATTTGGTCAAGCTCGCCGCCCGCGAGCTGGCAAAGGCGCGCACATGTCCTTCTTAAATGCCGCATGCGGCATTTTCGCCGCTATACCGAGTCCAAGACTATGCCGCATCTGACGCTCTGAGCACCTGTTTTTAGGCCTTTGGCTCACATCTTCGCGGCATAGCTTGGAGCCGCTGGCTCGCATCCCGGTTAGAGCGCCAGACCAACTCTACCGTCAAAATCCACCGCAAAATGCAATTCGTCGGACGAGGAGTTCGTCCCCTTACCGAAACAACCCTAATTCAAAGCTTTCAAACTATGCCGCATCACAAGAGTAGGAAAACTCAAAGGACACCTATTTTTCAGGGCTTTCGACGACTCTTTCCCCGCCACGCGGCATAGTCTGGTACGCGGCATAGCGTCTCAAATCGTGCGGTGCCAATTTGTTTATGCCGGCGGCCTCAGCAGCTCTCTTGACGATCTCCCAAAGCACATTCGGCGTCATGCCCTGGCCCCAGATCTTTCCTGACTTGCTGATCGCTCTGAACAGACAGCCGTCTTTGATTCCACTTGCTTCAGTCCAGCGATCAAGCGCCTCCTTTGCCCAGAGTGGAATCGGTACCGTGCGGATGTGCCCGGCCTTTCCATGAAGGTCGACAATCACCCAGTGGTCTTCTCGGAGTTGAATGGACGCCGCCGAAAGCGCGAGGAGTTCCCCGCGCCTCAGTCCGCAACCAATCAGGAGAGCAAGGATGGCATAGTTGCGTTTGCTCCTAAGACCGTCACCATGGGAGTTCAGCAGCAATGAGCGCCCCTGGTCGGCAGTGAGCCAGTTGCCCAGTCGCACGCCGATCCGGCGTACGCCTTTGACTCGGCGAATGCCGGCTGCAAGCTCTGGACTGAGCAAACCGGAATCAGCCGCCTCGTACGCCACACGCCTGACCGCGGCTAGGCGCAGGTTGAACGTTGTTGGAGCGAGGTGCCGTTGCTCCAAGTGGATTCGGTATCGAAGAACAACAGTGCGATTGAAAGCAAGTCGTGGTTCCGAGCAGTACCAGTCGACGAACTCGTTGATTGCATGATCGTACGTTCGCTGGCCGCTTTTCGAAGTCGGGCTGTTCGTACGGCAGACTTCGTCTGTTCGAGGTCGGGTAGGGCAAGAGATCGCTTGGGTGGTCTCTTCTTATTCCGGTGTTTGGGCATTCTGAGCGGCCTCCTGCGCCGCCTTCAGTCAGAATTGACCGCAAACTCCATCCTTGGCCGTTAGAACGAAGCCGCTGACGCGAGGGACGCTGCGCGTGCGCGTTGATCAGCCTGTCGGAAGATCACCAGTTGCGTGGTTGAGGGATAATTAAGCTTCGCCGTGCCGAACGTTATGTCTTGCAGAAGCACCCTCTCCCGGCTCCGCGACCGAGCAAACGGGAAAAATTAATTGAAATCCCATAGCGGTACGTTGCCATAGCTGGCCGCATCCCTTCCCGGCAATACACGCACGCGCGCGAGCAGATCGTCGAAGAATGACACCCGCTGTGCCGCCTTGCTGTAGTGCACTTCTGGAAGAGTGAAATGCATGGTGAGGATCTTGTCGGTCGCGCAGCCCAGGTCATTCGACCGCAGCCGCATGTAGCTCTTGAGCAGCAAGCCGGCGCTGACGAGCAGAACCACGGTGAACGCAAACTTCGGCGCCTACAAGCACTTTGCGCACACCGGTACGCGAATGGCCCGAGGTGGAACTGCGCGACGACTCTTGCAGCGCCACGACCAGGTTCCCGGAACGGCTTGCCAGCACCGGGATGAGTCCGGCGAGCAGAGCGCAAATCAACACGAGTCCCGCGACGGTTGCGACCACGACGGCGTCAATGCCGATCGACTCCGCACGCACCATGTCGGTTCGCGTGATGACGAACCATCGGAGAGCCGCGTAGGCGAGAGCGAGGCCTGCTGCTCCTCCGACTGAGAAAAGTACGAGCGTTTCGATGAGCTGCTCACGAAGTAGGCGGAAGCGACCGCAGCCGAGCGCTTTCCGGACGGCAATTTCGCGTGCTCGTGCCGCGGAGCGGGCCGTCAGCAGGTTGGCCACGTTGAGGCACGCAATCAGCAGCATGCAACTGGTGGCGGCCAAGAGCATATAAAGCGCGGGCTTCACGTTGCGCACCAGGTAATCGATGAGTGGCCGCATCCCCGCGCCGCTGCTCATGAACGGAAGGTCGAGATGGGCGTCGTGGATGCGGCGCACGATCGCCGAGACTTCCTGTGTGGCCTGCTCGCGACTGACACCGGGCTTCAGCCTTCCAATCACCACGAACCCGTGGTTGTCGATCTGGGCCATCTGCTCAGGCGTTCTCTCGTGGTACACAGGAAGGAAGATCTGCACCTTCTGCTCGGGAAAAGCAAACCAACGTGGCATCACGCCAATGACGGTGTAAGGTTTCGCATCCAGATTGATTTTGCGGCCGGTGACGGAAGAGTCACCGCCAAAGCGGCGTTTCCAAAGAGACCAACTGAGGATGACGGTACCGTTGGCGGAAGGCTGGTCGTCCTCCGCCGTGAAGGAGCGTCCGATGCTGGGCTGGACGCCGAGCGTGGCGAAAAGGTCCCAGGAAGAGATGGTTGCACGGACCTGTTCGGGCAGCGCACCTCCTTCCGAGAGGTTGTACTGCGGGAAATCTTGATAAAGCGCAAGATCGGAGAACGATCGGCTCTCGCGTTTCCATTCGCCGTAAACGCCGGGGGCGACGACGTTGTGCGGAAACCGGTCGCTGCTTTCGAAGAGCCGAACGAGTTGCTCCGGGTGATCGAATGGCAGAGGTTTCAGGAGAACCGACCAGACGACGGTGAACAGCGAGATAGTCGCCCCCATGCCAACGGCGATCACCAGCATCGCCACCGCTGAAAATCCCGGCTGCCGCGCGAGCGTGCGGATGCTGATTCTTAGATCGCGGAGAAGAGCATCGAGCCTGTCCCAACTCCAGACCGCGCGAGTTTGCTCGGAAATAAGACTGGGATTGCCGAAAGCACGCAGGGCAGCGTGTCGGGCCTGTTCCGGAGCCACGCCCTGCTCCCGCTGCTCTTCTTCCTCCACATCAAGGTCCGATCGCAGTTCCCGCTCTATGTCCTGATCCCGTTTCCTTCTCTGCCACCACATGTCAGCTCTCCTCAGCAATGGGCCACATTACTCGTGCCACAGCTTCCGTCATGCGCTTCCATTCGGATTCCTCGACCACAAGCTGTTTTCTACCCTTGTCCCTGAGACGGTAATACTTGAATTCCCGATTCCGATCTGGAGCCATCTCCCATTTCGAGGTGACCCATCCCCTTCGCTCCAGCCGGTGTAGCGCGGGGTAAAGCGAGCCGTGCTGCATCTGGAGAAAATCATTCGTGGTCCGCTGAATATGCTTGCCGATCTGGTGGCCGTGAGCAGGACCATAAAGAAGAGTTCGCAAGATCAACATGTCAAGGGTGCCTTGAAGAAGGTTCGCGCGTTCCGGTTTTTGTTTAGCCATAGAAGACATTCGACCATCAATAGATCAATTGTAGGCACTCGACCATCAGCAGTCAAGACGTGACTTGAAAATCTATAGATGGAAGGGACATTCAGAACGGTCCACTCACAGACGACACCAGCTACTTAGCTACTGACACGGTCGACCCTATGACCGCACACTATGACAGTTCGTGGATGGTGCGATCCGGAAACTAGGATTCCGAACGTGTAGTCGCGCAGTGTTTACCGATCTTGCGCATTGTCGCCGAAAGACGGGGTTATCTGCGATTGAGAGCGCCCGCGTTAGGAAGGCCGCCTTTTCGGCTCTCAATGGACGAGAACACTTCGCGGGATCTCAGCAGCGGATTAGACTTCGGCCGGTTGCTGGTCTGAGCCGGGAAATCATCACCGTATGGTGGTAGACTAACTACTAGTTTAGTGGTAGAAAAACTACTACTATGGCCAAGAAACGACAGAGCGGCCGGATCGAATTGGTTTACGGCACACTCGACATGCTGGTTCTGCGGATCCTACGCTGGGGGCCAACCCACGGACACGGGATTGCCAAGTCGATCGAGCGCATGTCCGACGACGCTCTCAAGGTGGAGCATGGTTCTCTTTACCCCGCCCTGCAGCGCCTGCAGCAAGAGGGCTGGATCGCCGCGGAGTGGGGTGTTTCAGAGAATAAGCAACGTGCCAAATACTACCGTCTGACCGCGGCCGGCCGGCGGAAGCTTGTGGCCGAGACTTCGCGTTGGGACCGGTTTGTGCGAGCGATCACTGGTGTCCTCACACCGGCAAAATCCGAGGAGGGACAATGAGCTGGCGACGAGAGTTCTCGAAATTTCAAGGGCTATTCCATCGACACAAGCCTGCAGACGACGTCGAAGAGGAGGTTCGTTTCCACCTCAAGATGGAAGAGCAGGAAAATCTTGAATCCGGCATGTCGCAAGAAGAAGCTCACTATGCCGCGGTGCGCCGGTTTGGCAATGTGACAATCGCGCAGGAGAAGAGCAAGGAGATGTGGCGGTGGAATGCCGCCGAGACGCTGTTCCAAGATATTCGTTTTGGACTTCGGCAGCTTCGGCGCAGTCCGGGCTTTTCAATCCTCACGATCCTTTGCCTGACTCTGGGGATTGGCGCCAATGCCGCTGTCTTCAGTTGGATCGAGGGGATCCTATTTCGCCCGTACCCGGCGGTGACCCACCAGGAGCAGCTGCTCGCTCTTAGCGGAACGGCGCGCGGAGAGTCCGAGCATACAGCTATTTCCTGGCCGGATCTCGTCGATTTGCAGCGGAGTTGCACGCTGTTTGATGCATTTATTGTGACTAAGATTATGGGGACCACTCTCAGCATCGGCGAACGGGCCGAGGTCACGACAGGGAGTATCGTATCGGCGAATTATTTTGAGGCGATCGGAGTCCATCCCATTCTTGGCCGCGGATTTGAGCCCGGTGAGGACTCGGGGCGCAACGCCCATCCCGTGACCGTGATCAGCTACCAGCTATGGCAAGGACGATTCAAGGGTGATCGGCAAATCATTGGGAAAACGCAGCGGCTCAACAACGTGCTGCACACTATTGTTGGGGTCGCGCCAGAGGGCTTTTATGGGACCTTCGTGGGCTGGGCGATGCAGTTCTGGGTTCCAGCGTCGATGGAGGAAATATTTGAAGCGGGCGGCTACAAACTGGAGGATCGCGGCGCGCGCTGGATTGAAGCTTACGTGCGGCTCAAGCCCGGCGTGACTCGCGTGCAGGCGCAGCAGGAGATTTCGGCCGCAGCAAAACGCCTGGAAACCAGCTATCCGGCAACCAACCGCGGCCGCGGCATCAAGCTGTGGCCGTTATGGCAAACGCCCTTCAACAATGCAGGCACCCTGCTCCCCACGCTCGAAATCATGCTGGCCGTGGTCGTTTTTGTCCTGCTCATCGCGTGTGCGAACGTCGGCAATCTGCTGCTGGTCAGGTCGTTCGCGCGACGGCATGAGATGACGGTTCGGCTCGCCATAGGGGCCGGCCGCGGCCGTCTATTGAAGCAACTTCTCACCGAAGGCCTGATCCTCTCGACTTTTGGCACAGCCGGCGGACTGCTCGTTGCACACTGGTGCCGTCACGCGCTTGTGCTGCTCCTCCCCGCGCGGGGTGGCGTGGCGATGCATCTGCCGGGCGAAATCGATTGGCGTGTTCTGGCGCTGAGCGCCGCGGTTTGCCTGATCGTGACGCTTCTCGTTGGGCTGGTCCCCGCGATGCAGACCGGCAAGATCGATCTTGCCGCAGCGTTGAAAGCCGAATCGGGGGGTCTCGTGGGGGGCCATGGAAGAGCATGGGTCCGCTCGGGCCTGGTGGTGGCGCAGGTGTCGCTGAGCTTCGTTTTGCTCGTCGGAGCGGGGCTGCTGATGCAGAGTCTGCAGAGAATAAGGACTACCAGTCCGGGCTTTTCGACACACCGAGTGCTGGATACCGCTGTCAATTTGGTGCCGGCAGGATACGATACGTCGCGTGCCCAGAGTTTCCAAGACCAGCTGCTCGAGCGCGTGAAGGGGCTGCCCGGCGTGGAGTCGGCAGCGTTTGCGCGAATGACGCCGCTCAGCTATGGGAGTTTTTCCTCGGCGGCGATTGCCGTAGATGGCTATCAGACGCCGCCGGAAGAGCAGCCCACCGTACAGTACAACGAAGTGGGGCCGGACTATCTCGCGACAATGGGCATCCCCTTGCTGTCCGGCCGCGAATTCACGCGCGCGGACAACGAAAAGGCCGCTCTGGTAGCTGTCGTGAATGAGACAATGGCCGCGCACTATTGGCGCGGCGGGAATCCGATTGGCCAGCGCCTTCAGGTGAAAGGCCGCTGGATGCAGGTGGTCGGTGTAGCAAAAGATTCCAAGTACCAGAGCGTTCGGGAGGCGCCTAAACCGTTTTTCTATGTCCCTCTGCGCCAGAATTTCTCGCGTGGGGCCGGCTTATATATCCGAACCCCGCTGAGCCCGGAGACCATGGCAACGGCGCTAGCGCACGAGGTGCACGCACTGGATCCAAATCTTGCCCTATACGAGGTGATCACGCGCAAGAGCAGGTGAATCGCTCGACATCGCCGCAGCTGGTGGCTGTAACTCTTGTTGGCGTTTTAGGTGGTTTGGCGTTGCTGCTCGCTGCCATCGGTTGTACGGGGTGATGTCGTATGTGGTGTCGCAGAGCACACGCGAGCTGGCGTTGCGTATGGCGCTTGGCGCCGGAGCATCCAATCTGTTGCGGCTCGTGCTGTCGCGTGGCTTGGCGTTAACGGTCGGAGGCGTGCTTATTGGCGCTGCGGTGGCATTCGAACTGACGCGGCTACTCGGGAGCCTCTTATATAAAGTGAGCCCGCGAGACCCGCTGGCTTTCGGGTCGGCGTTTGTGGTGATGATGCGTTTGTCAACTTCATTTGGCCCACTTTGATACTTTCATTTGGCCCCCCTGTAGGGCCAAAATGTTTACCAGCTCTTTGCGGCTCTCGGTGGCGGTGGCCGGAGCGGAGCCCTGCGCCGCGTTTTGGCGGCGCGTTAAGGGCGAAGCG
>JBAUZG010000228.1:0-9435 GCA_049585195.1 Bryobacteraceae bacterium
GCCGACGCCTCAAGAGCGTGAAGCCGGTTTTGAAACCGCCTGGAAGGACATCCAGTCGCTCCAGATCGAAGGCCGCCCGGCTACCTTGTGGCTCTACAAACCGAATGCCACGTTTGCCGCGACTTTAGACGTTCCAGAAACCTCACTAGGCTGCGGAAGCTGGCGGCAAACGTTCCCGGCTGCATCCGTTCTACCGCGTCAAGAGTACGCAAAGAGTACTCCAGATGAGGCGATCGAGAATCTGCGAGAGAGGATTAAGTCACCTTGGAGCGAGCTTTGATGGCTAACCACAAAAGGAAAAGAGCCTCACCACCACGTCGCCTTTGGTGGGTGTTTAAGCTAAAGTCCGGCGAAATTCGGAAAGCTCCTGGTACGGAACTTCGGGATGGCGGCGACTTTTATGAAGTGTGGGATGAGCGTATCTATCAGCTTTCGGTTCGCAAAGATGAGATCGTTGATCGCTGGGCGCAAGACGCGAAGGACAACCCACGCGAGAAGTTTTGAGCAGTGCCCGGCGGGCACAAAAGAAGGGATGAATACCAAATGGCGGTTTACAAACGCGGAGAGATACTGGTACGAGTTTCTCGATCGCGGCGAGCGCATCCGGGAGTCAACAAAGCAGGGCAACAAGCGCGTGGCCGAGCAGCTCAAGGCCTGACTGCCATGGAATCGATACACGAGCCGAACGGGAAGGCCAGGGACCGCGACGGATTGTACAAGCGGCGCCAGTACTGGCATTACGAGCTCATAATCGACGGTAAGAAGCGCAGCTTTACCACTGGAACGACGAACTATAGCGAAGCCAGGAAGCTGCGCGCGAAGGCTGTTCTGAACTTGGAGCAAGGGAAGGCGCCAAGCGATGCCGGCCGCAAGCGTTTTGATGCCGTGGCGGATGAATACATCCAGCATCGGACGGCGACCGTTGCCGATGGCACGCTGCAGATTGAAAAGGGCCGGTTGAAGCCGCTCAAGCGCTTCTTGCAGAATGCCAGGCTGAAGGACATCACCGCCCGCACGATCCGCAGCTACCAGGCGGCGCGCGCGGCGGAGGTGAGCAACCGGACGGTGAACCTCGAGACGAAGCTGTTACGCGGCATCTTGAAGGTCGAAGGCCAGTGGAAGCGCCTTGAGGACGATTTACAAACGGCTGGACGAATCGAGCGAATCCCCGGGGCGAGCCCTGACGCCGGAGCAAGCATTTCGGCTATTCTCGACCGCTGAAAGCAACGAGGATTGGCTGGTGGCCTATCAATCCTCGATCGTCGCCAACGACACAGGCATGCGGAGTGTCGAAGTGAAAAATCTGAAGCTCGGCGATCTCGACACCGAGCACCGAAAGATTACGATTCGGAGGTCGAAGGGCAATTGCGGCGCGGGGCGCACGGTGATTCTCACCAACGACGCTCTGAATGCCGTGCTGAAACTACAAGAACGCGCGAGGAACTTGAACGCAACGGAAGCCGGCGACTATCTGCTTCCGTTCCGGGTTCGCAATGGCGTGGGTTACGACCCCAAGCGACCGGTGAAGAGTTGGCGCACCGCATGGAGAAAGCTCACGAAAGCGGCCGGCTTACCTGGTTTCCGGTATCACGATTTGCGGCATACGTTCATCACCAACCACGCCGAGATGGGAACGCCCCTTGCAGTGGTTCAGGCGCAAGCCGGGCATCTCTCGAAGCGCATGACAGAACTCTACACGCACATCAGCAAGCGGGCGCTTGAGGAGGCCGCAGCGGCATACGAGGAGCGGAAAGCGGAACGCCAGGCCGAAGTCCAAGCGAAGCTTCAAGACTCCCGGGGTCCGGGCAAATCGGCAGTGAATTAGGCATCTCAGACTGCTTTCAGCGATGACCGATCCCACTACAACTGACTGGATATCTGCGTACAGTTCCGCAGCGTCAGCAATCATCATGTTTTGCACGTTGGTTGCCGCTATCGCCGCTGCACTCTATGCAAAGAGAGCTGCCGAACAGACGCGACGTGCGGCGAATGCCGCAGCGAATTCGGCCAAGAGTGCAGAGGAACAGATTGAACTTCAGAGGCCGTTGCCACTCATAATCATTGAATGGCATTGGGATGTGATGCGCCAAGGGGCCCAGATGGAATCCAAAGCGTTCGTCCTCAAGAACATCGGCAATAGTCCCGCGCTTGACGTCAAAATCAGCGATATACAGTTAACCAGCAGCACGATGATCCTTGAGACGGAGGTCTTGCGCTATATCGTCCCGAATGAGACTTATAGCTGCCAACACAAACTGTCTGGTGCTCCCGCAAGCGCCATGATAATAGTTGACCCTTTGCCAAGCTTCGTGCGTCATGCAAAAGGGGTCCTCAGCCCTGGCAAACCACTCGAGGCCGATAGCCTATTTCATGCAACCATTGCTTTTGGTCTGTCGTATTCGGCAGCAGACGGACGCAGACTTCATTGCGAGTGCGCCCTGAGGTTCAATTTGGTCCGTGGGACAACGTGGGTCGGGCCGATGTCCTCTTGGCTACCAACAAAAGCTTGAGTGTCGGGGTCCTGAACGCCATTCCGTACATTAATCCGTACAGGGAGGCTCGCCGGTGGCGAGCGCTTCAACCGTCTTCTCCTTAACCAATTGATTCTATTGCGATTCGAATGGTGGGCGCTGCGGGGATCGAACCTGCGACCTCGTGCTTGTAAGGCACGCGCTCTAACCGGCTGAGCTAAGCGCCCGTTTCAGGTTTGTGAACTTCAATTGTTGCTTATAGGCTAGCAACAGCGGCCGGCGAACTCAATTCGCGGCCGATGGCATCGACGAGGCGGTCGTAGGTAAACGGGAATCCGCGGCTTTGCGCGACCGCGGGAATCGCCCGCGCGCTCTCGAAAAGAACGTCCGACATCTCGCCCAGCATGACCCTCAACGCGAATCGCGGGACGGGCAGCATGGCTGGACGATGCAATGCCCGCGCCAAGACCCTGGTGAACTGCTGGTTGGTAACGGGCTCAGGAGCGGTGCCATTCAAGGCTCCGGACACCGCGTCGTTTTCAGCGGCCCAGCGCATTATGCCGATTAGGTCATCGCGATGAATCCAAGACATCCATTGCTGGCCATCTCCGAGCCGTCCTCCCACTCCTAAGCGGAAGGGCGGGAGCATCTTGTGGAGCGCACCACCTTCGGCCGAGAGCACGACACCGATTCGAATTCTGACAACGCGCAACCCAGCTTCGCCCGCCCGCTCGGCTTCCCGTTCCCACTCTGCGCAGACATGGGCTAGAAAGCCTCCGCTGCCCGGCGGGCTCTGTTCCGTCAGCACTTCGTCTCCGCGATCGCCGTAATACCCAACCCCTGATGCGCTCACAAGCACGCCGGGTTTGTGGTGCACGCGGCTCAGCGCCTCGACCAGATTGCGAGTAACCAACGTTCGGCTGTTCTCGATTTCCTTCTTAACCTCGGCCGTCCATCGCTGGGCGAGAGACTCTCCGGCGAGATTTACGATCGCATCGCAACGTGGAACCGAATCCAAGGGAGCCAACGTTCGCTGCGGCTCGGGCCAAGGATGAAAAGCGGCGCGAAGATCCATAGCGGCGCTCCGCTTGCGCCCCAAATAATGAACGGAATGCCCGCCGGCCAGCAGCGTTTCCACTAACCGCTTCCCAATAAATCCCGTTGCGCCCGTCACCAGGTATGTCACGCTTACTCCTTGGCTACAATGCCAAGACTGCGCATCTTGCGGTAGAGATGCCTGCGCTCGAGCCCGAGCAAATCCGCGGCACGAGTGACATTTCCGCCCGTTTCTTCGAGCTTCTTCAAAATATATTCGCGCTCCGCTGCTTCTTTCACCTCATGAAGACTGCCAAAACCATCCCACGATCGGGAGGGCTGGATACGTTTCATAGCTCCCAGTGGGAGATGGCGCGCCTCGATGCGGTGTTGGGGATACAGGATAACGAGACGCTCCATCAAATTTCGAAGCTCGCGCACGTTGCCGGGCCAGGAATAAGCAGTTAAGGCGTCAACGGCTTCTTTCGTCAGCTGATTGGGCTTGCGGCCATACGCCGTGGCGAACTCCTGAAGGAAGTGTTCGGCCAATAGCGGAATATCTTCTGCTCGCTCCCGAAGTGGCGGCACGGTGAATGGAATTACGTTCAGCCGGTAGAACAGGTCTTCTCGAAAGTTTCCGCGCTCAATTTCCTGCTCGAGATTTTTGTTGGTGGCGGCAATGACGCGGACATCGACTTGAATGGTTTGCGAAGCGCCCACAGGCTCGAACTTGTGCTCGTCGAGAGCGCGCAACACTTTAGCCTGCACCTTCAAACTCATGTCGCCCACTTCATCCAAAAAGAACGTGCCGCCATGGGCCTTCTGCATCTTGCCGATCTTGGCGTCGGCGGCTCCATCGCTGTTGATCCAGCGGCGTCCGAAGAGTTCACTTTCGATGAGATCCTCGGGCAGCGCCGCGCAATTCACCTCGACGAACGGCCCCTTGGCGCGCAGGCTCGAACGATGAATCGCATGCGCCACAAGCTCCTTTCCGGTTCCGCTTTCGCCGTAAATCAAGACCCGGCCATTTGTGGCCGCCATGATCTTTAACTGTTGCCGGAGCGCCTTGACGGGAACACTGTTGCCAATGATCTCGGGCAGCTCCGCTTCTTCACGGAGACGCTCGAGCTCGAGCTCCATGCGGCGCTGCTCGAGCCCGTTTTTCAGCACCAGGCTTACTTTTTCGATGGTAAGCGGCTTTTCGATGAAGTCGTAGGCGCCGAGCTTAGTGGCTTTCACGGCAGTTTCTATATTGCCGTGCCCGGAGATCATAATCACGACGGGGCGATCGGCTCCGATCCTGGTCTGAATCTGTTCGAGCACCGCTAATCCATCCATGCCCGGCATCCAAATGTCCAGTAGGACGGCCTCGTAGTTTCGCTGCACGAGCTCTTTTAAGCACGATTGGCCGTCGGCCACCGCCTCGCATGTATAACCCTCGTCGGACAACACTCCCGCGAGCGATTGACGGATAGCGGATTCGTCGTCGACGATCAGAACTCGGGAACCTTGCAGCCTCATTCCTTGTTTTAGATTGACAGAAACGCGGATACGGCGCGAAGAATCGGAATGGCACCTGGCGAGGCAGGCCTCGCCACTAAGCGTCAGATCTTGCCCAGAAGGACTTCGTGCTTCGGACTGGAATCAGGCTCACCCGCGCCTTGAGCCAATAGCTCGATGACAAAACGCGTTCCCGAAGGCAAATTGTCTTCCACGCGGACTCGCCCGCGATGCTCAGCAATGATGTGGCTCACAATTGCCAATCCAAGCCCCGTGCCGCGCTCCTTTGTGGAGAAATAAGGGAGAAATAGCTTCTCCTTATCGATGGGAGTGACACCGCAGCCCGTGTCGGCAATCACAAGGTCCACGAAATCCGGTCCGGCGAAAGACGTGGTCACGAGCAGGCTTTTTATTGGCGAGTTATCCATGGCCTCGGCCGCGTTATCGACCAGGTTCACAATCACACGCTTGATCTGTTCGCGATCGGCCATGACCAGCGGAAGATCAGGCGCGAGGTCGAGCGTAAGGTTCACGCCTCCGAGCCGGCCTGCAAAAACCGCCATCGCGCTTTCGACAATCTCATTGAGGTCGGCCACCACGGGCTGGGCGGCGGGAAACCTCGAGAATTGAGAGAACTCATCGACAAGGCCTTTTACCGTTTGAACCTCCTGCTGAATCGTCGTCGTACACTCATTCAGAATGGCGCGCGTCTCTGGAGGCACCGTCAAGCGGCGCAACTGCCTCTCGAGCCGGTCGGCTGAAAGCGAAATGGGAGTGAGCGGATTTTTGATTTCGTGAGCAATGCGCCGCGCCACTTCCTGCCAGGCCGCAGTCTTCTGGGCGCGTAACAATTCGCTCGTATCCTCGACCACGATGACGAAGCCGCGCCGCTCTTCGAGCGACGACACAGTCAAAGCGAGATGTAGCACCCTGCGGCTGCTAGTAATTTCGATTTGACTTCCGGCGCTGCCGGTACGCCGGGCCCGTTTCATGAGGTAGCGGAGCTCGTCCAAGTTCTCGCCCTGAAAGAGCTGGTCCAGAGTGCTGGCCCGCAGTTCGCCGCTGTCCGAGAAAATGCCCCGGAAAGCGCGGTTGACTCGCTCAATGCGCCCGTCGTCGGATACCGACAGCACGCCGGTAGGGATACTTTCGAGAATCGCCTCGGTGAACCGCCGCCGGGCCTCGAGTTCCTTCGCGTTGCTCTCGAGATCGCGCGTCATTTCGTTGAACGAGCGAACGAGCGTGGCAAGCTCGTCCATGGCGCGAACTCGAACGCGGTACGAGAGGTTGCCCTGCCGAACCTCTTTAGCCGCTTCGAGCAGCGCTGAAACCGGCACGCTGATCTGCCGCGCCAGAAGCTGCGAAATCCACGAGGCAACGAAAAGAACAAAGAGCGTGATGACACAAATCAACCCGAAGTAAACGTCCTTATAGAATTTCTTGTTGCTTCCCAGCGCGCGCTGATCTTCGAGATACCGATTGATCGCGGCCTGCTTTTCAGCCAGATCGAAACCGAACGGGAAATAGCCAGTGACCCGGCCCAGCATACGGTCGCCATCCACAACGTCGGCACTGGCCTCGATCCCCGCGCCTCCGCCTTGTGTCTTTTGAGAGCATAGATCCACCACGCCTCCGTCCTGACTGTGAAGGACAAGACTTTGTATCCGCTGGGTTGAGCAAAGCTTCGTGAAAAACGCGCCATCCACGATTCCGGTTTCGGCCGCGATCCGCGTTTGAGGCAGCAAGCTCAGCCAGTTCGCCTCAGCCTGCGCCCGATCGTTCGATTCGCTGCGAAACGCCTTGTCAAGTTGCTGCAAGTTGATTTCGATGTTGGTGGCCGGTTGGCGAAACCACTTTTCGAGATTCCGGTTCAAAACGTAGACCGTGAAGAGAACCATGAACAGAACGGGTGTGAGCGACAGTGTGAGAGCGCCGGCAATCAGCTTCGAGCGAATGCGCGAGCCTTCCTGATTATGCCGCCGCTCGATATACAGCTTGACGATGGTGCGGGCGAGCATAAACGACAGCGTCACAAAGAACAGGAAAATGACTGTCGAAACCGCCCAGATGACGGCCGTCTGCTGCGAATTGGCGGGCCCATAGGCGCCAAAGCTGAACGATCCCTGCCAGATCACGAGCGCCAACAGGATCAAGAAACCGATGGCCGCCCCGGCCAGCGCTACGCGTCGCCGCATGATCCACATCGTAGCGAACAAAGGAGTCGAGGGCGAGGAACGTGGCGACAGGTGAGTCACGGGAACCGATTTTAGGCACGGGTGTAATCGTGGTGATAAAAATAAGGCGAAAAGACGTTTGCGTTTATATAGCAATTCGCCTTATCTCTTATTCCATTATTCGGAATGTCATACGGGCCTTTGTTCCAAAGGCCATATACAGATCTTGACAAACCAGCAAAACCCGCCTACTTTCATTCTGTTACTAGATGGGCACGAAATTGCTTGGTCGATATCCTCAAGCGTTCACCACCGGGTAGGGGGTACAGATGAAAATTGAACAGCTCACAATTAAACGATTTGGAATTCTTGCTCTAATCACAGCGGCCCTGTCTATGCCGCTCTTCTCGCAGACAACATCCGGCAACTTGACGGGCACGGTTTTCGATGCGTCGGGTGCTGCGATTCCGGATGCCACAGTGACGGCCACTCATGACGCTACCCAGGTGGCAACCAGCACCACCACGACGTCGAGCGGGCAATACCGCATCAACAACCTTCTGGTTGGGACTTACACGCTTAGCGTGAAGGCTTCGGGATTTGCGGATGCTCGGGTGAAGAATGTGAGCGTGACATTGAACGAGCTAGCCACGGCGAACGTTACTTTGCAGGTAGGGCAAGCGGCGCAAAGCGTCGAAGTAACTGCGGAATCGGCGGTGATCGACACATCGACGGCGCAGATGCAGACTACTTACGATGCAAAACAGCTGGCAAGCTTATCCATGGCGTCTACGGGCTCGGGAGTCATTAATACGTCGCTCCTGCAACCCGGAGTTGCAACTAGCGGCGCAATCGGCCTCGGCACGGGACCCTCTGTCGGCGGCCAACGCCCGCGAAACAATAACTTCACTGTTGAAGGCATAGACAACAACGATAAGAACGTAACCGGGCCGCTGGTGCAGGTCCCGAACGATGCGGTCGCCGAGTTTACCGTAATTGCGAACCAGTTTTCGCCGCAATATGGCCATTCATCAGGTGGGCAGTTCAACCAGGTGATCAAGAGCGGCAGCAATAGCTTTCACGGCACGCTGTACGAATATTTCGAGAACCGCAATCTAAACGCGGCCGATAACCTGAACGCGGTCGGAGGCAATCCCCTTCACCCGCGCTATGACGATAACCGGTTTGGAGGGAACTTCGGCGGACCGATTAAGAAAGACAAGTTGTTCTTTTTTGTCGACTGGGAATATGAACCGGTGGGCCAGACGGCGTCGACCTATTACGAAACTCCGACGCAGGTCGGCTACAACATACTGGCCTCAACACCAGGAATCAACACCACAAATCTGCAGATGTATCAAAAATATCTGGGGGTTGCACCCGCGGCCAATGTTGGATCGGCTTATGTGAACCCCAATGTCTACTTGGCCGGAACCGGAGCGTCTAGCTCTCAAGCCGCTTTGACGACTGCAAGCGGCGGGCTTGTGCCCGGCACGCAGGTCATTCCGATGGGCCAGGTTTCAAGCTCCCTGCCCTCGTACCAGAACACAAATACGGGCGTGGCTTCGTTGGATTATACGATCTCAGACAAGGATCAGCTTCGAGGCCGTTTTATCCTCGAGCGCCAGGGAAGTATCGATAACTCGGGTTTCCCGTCGGCATTTTTCACGATTATTCCGGACAATAATTATCTGGCGACGGCATCGGAGTATCACAATTTCTCGCCGAATCTCACCAATGAACTGCGCCTCGGCTACAACCGCTTTTTCAACAACACCCCGGTACCGAATCAGCAGTTTCCGGGCTTAGATCAGTTCCCCAGCGTGTATGTATATGAAGGTGTCGGTTCGTTCTACGGCCCCGATCCCAATGCTCCTCAATACAGGATTCAGAACACGTATCAGATCAACGACGGCGTGAACTGGACAAAGGGCAAGCACAGCTTCCAATTGGGATTTGACGGCTATTCGTGGCTTGCTCCTTCCTTCTTCGTGCAGCGCTCACGAGGCGACTACGAGTGGAGCTACCTGTCCGACTACATGTTCGACTACTATCCGGACGGCATCGCGCAGCGCTCGCTCGGGGGCAGGGAGTATTCGGGCAATCAATACTTATATGGATTCTATGGCAACGATAGCTGGAAGCTCCTTCCTAACTTCACGGTCAATATCGGTCTCCGCTGGGAATATCAGACGGTGCCGATCGGCGAACAGGAGCAAATCTTGAACCAGGTCTCGAGCGTTCCGGGACTGATC
>JBAUZG010000229.1:0-25936 GCA_049585195.1 Bryobacteraceae bacterium
ATTCGGTTCCATTGACAGCAGTACATACATGAGTGTACTATGGAGACGGGCTGACCGCCACCATGGCATCGATCACTTACAAAAAGGACTGGGATCTCGCCTCGATTCCGTTCGAGGCAATACCAGATGAACTACTGAAGTCATGGTGGGCTAAGCGGTCTGTAGCCAGCCGGGAATACAAGATCGAGCGGGCGCCGAACAAACAAATTGCCGAAAAGCGTCGCGCCCAGCGGGAATACCGGCGCAAACGACGAGCAGAAGGCAAGGACAAGTGAGCGTGATCCGAGCGGCTATCTATGCCCGTGTGTCCACGGCGGACCAGACTGCCACCCTCCAAGTGGCCGAGCTGCGACAGTATTGCGCTACTCGGGGTTGGGACGTCTACGGCGAATACATTGACACGATCTCGGGAACGAAGTCCTCACGGCCTGGTAGGGACAAGCTGATGAAGGATGTACGTGCCCGACGCGTCGATGCAGTCCTCGTCTGGAAGCTCGACCGGTGGGGCCGAAGCCTGGCGGACACGGTGGTGACCCTTCAAGAGCTGACGTCCGCTGGCGTGCGATTCATCAGCACAACGCAAGGGCTTGATACGGACAACTCGAATCCGATTGGCCGCGCCATGATCGGGATGTTGAGCGTGTTCGCGCAATTCGAAAAGGACATGATCAACGAACGTGTCAACGCGGGCGTAAAGAGATATCAGGCAGAACACGCTGCCGGTCGCGCTCGGAGCAAGTCAGGAAAGAATTTGCCTATCGGTCGCCCTAAGAGCATCTTTCGCGTGGACGATGCTCTTCGGATGCGTAACGAAGGGCTAAGCTGGCGCAAGATCGCCAAGGAGCTCGACGTCCCAGAGGCAACCGTGCGGTCCCGGTGCGCAGAAAACCGTCCTGCAGATCTCGAGAAAACGTTAAGCAAACAAGTGGCGTGATCGGCCCTGAACGGGTGCGCAGATAAGACCTCTTTTCTGCCCATCCTTGATAACACTGAGGCCTTGAAACCAGCAGCAGAGGTAGACTTCCAATTTTGAATCGGGCGCATCAGGGTGGCGCTCCAAGCCGGCCTTGCCACCTTCTGGCATAGCCACCACGCTTGAAAAAGTGATCGTAGGAGATGCATTCCTGGGAGCAATCCAGCGCCGCTTAAAGGACTCACTTCAAGAATGACCGCGGTCGAGCTTTTTTAAGAGAGGAAGACCTAACGTGCATTGCGCAGCTTACGAACACGCCCGATATAGTGCACGCCCAAGATGCGTGACAGTCATCAGCCCCATTACAGGGATTCCACCAAAGCCCATGGCAGGAATAACGCAACCTAGTCGCATGAGATTGCCAAGGGAGATGCCGAGTTCCTCGGAAACTTTTCCAGTCTCTCGCGATCCTTCATCGTGGTACATGGCAGAGCCCGGCAGGTTCCAAGCCTCAATTACCGGCAGGTAGCCTTTGTCAGGAGCGGCGAGCGATGCCTTGGCTAGCTCCGATAAATTCTTCACATCGAACGCGGACATCCCAGTCAGAATTTCAACATATGCAACGCGCAACTCCATTTCCGTCGCCGCATCGCCTGCATTCACGAGCAATCTTGCCCACGTTTCCTGCAGTTCATCATCCTCCTCCAGCATCGCCTTGGTAAGAAGCGGAACCGCGAAGTTCAGCGGGAGTTCTCTGGTGGGCTGCACAAGGCCACGGCGCTTCATAATGGCTTCGGCTTTGTCCGCCAGAGCCAACTGCCCTTCCCATCGCGCGAACTTGATGCGATCCTCGACAATAGCAACGAGTTCGTTGACCGGCCCGGCAATTATCCGAGCAAAGCTAACCACGGCATCGATCGCCTTTCCGCCCGTCTCCGCCACCGCCTTCGTCGCTTCCGCCGTTTTTCCAAATGTCTCTGGATCCATTCGGTCCGCACTCCCTGAAAATAATACCGCCTTGCGAACATTGGCCAGTTTAGACCGACGAGCCAACGGAATGGTTTGTCAGCATGTGGCTCATTGGGGTATAGGAAGCAAAGTGACGTGGGATTCTCCTGCCGACCTGCCAATACGTACCTTGGCCTAGCTTTGCTCGCCGAACAGTCGCGTACCCAATCCGGCAAAAAACTTGCGGAACTCGGCCTCCTTGTTATCTGGAGGCTTCGGCTTGTCGTCTAGGAATGGAATGTTCGCACGACGAAACGGTACGAGTTGATCGCGAGTTGCACGCATGTGATTCCGGTAGTAATCGTCGAGAAGAGTAGTGAACGTGTACTGCTTTATGTCGGGCAAGAGATCCTCAAAGTGTTCGACATCGATAAGAACCAGCGGCCCAACGGCCGTGGACGAAAGCGCTTTGAGTGTGGTTCGATCGAAACGCTCATTGAGATAGGCCGACATGCCGGGACATAGCATCGCATGTTCTAGACAGATCATCACGGCAAGGATCTTTGTCCATTTTCGCTCCGGCAGACCGACTATTGGTTCACCCTGAAGCACGCGCCTAATACTTCGATGCAACTGCGCTATACCCTTACGGCCATCCTCATCGCCAGTGATGAACTTTTTATCGATCTCGGTTACGAGTTGGTCGAGTTGGCCACCCAACTTTGCATCAGCGCGTAGCACGCTGCTCTTGTATTCGCAAAGCACGAGGTATGCCCCCTCGACGAAGATGGCGTCAGTGACCTCGTCTTCACTCGGAAATTGTGGACTGGCGAGATAAACTTCGGCTGATATGCCCGTGGCACGTACTCGGTCATGCAGGTAGGCCTCGAATGCGACTCCGTACGTACCCCCCAGTTTCGCTTTTGTCGATTTGTCTGCGGCACCAAACAAAGTCCAGTAAAGACCGCGGCCCGTCTTGTCCATCAGACTTGCGACGTCGAGGCAATAGTATTGCCCTCCACGGGGAACCTGAATCATCGGCCATGATTGAAATACTGTCGTGTCGGCAAGCGGTCGACTCTTCTGAGTCGACAGAAAATCGGTGAGTTCTTGTGGCGTACGGGCGACGGTCCCGAAGAAAGATGATAGCGTTTCGTCACTCACAGTCATATTGGCGAAGCGAGTTTTGTCGACCAAGAAGGTCGGATCATTGGCTACGAGTGATGCGGCCGTAATCGCACGGTAAGGTGCTCCGACTACTAGGCAAAGTTCAGCAAAGCGACGCGCAGCAAGGCCAGTCGCGTCGGCGAACTCTAGTTCGAGGTCGACGATGCCCGCACGCGTGCCGATGAGATCGCGGTTTCGCTCGAATATTGAGAGGCTGCGAAGCAGGTCGGCCCGAAAATCGTAACGTGCCAACCCATTGTGGTTCGGCAACTGGTGCAGGAGCATGTCGGTCGCCGTTGACACGGGTCCCGACTTGACCGTCAGTTCATTCATCATAAGGCAGCAGCAAAGAATATGCGCGGCCTCCGTCGGTTCGCGGATGTTTCTGCCATGCTCATCGTTACAGACGGTTAGCGCCAGGCGAGCGGTTGCGAGTATGCCAAGTCGGCTGAAGAAAAATCGAGGGGGTCTTCCGGGCAGGAATTGGTTAATTACTTTCGCTGCGTTCCGAAACACATCACGCGCCAAGCCGTTATCCTTGTTGTAGTCTGGTCGAAACCAAAGTTGCAATGCGGCGCTCAGCTTTGCCAACACCAAGAGGACCGATTCGCGCGTGTATTGTGCCAATGTGGCTCGTGCCTCTTCGAGGGTCGGAGTCCGTCCGAAGACGTCCGAAAAGTAGACGACGACCCCCATTTCGAGAGATGGTGCTCGCGGCATTAGTGATAACTCCATATTGTGTTTTATCGCCTGTCAGGCGATTCGCCGGGCCGAATTGGTTATTAGCCACGTCCATGGCTTAGGCCGCGTGAGCTGCTCGAACTATCGCGGAGAGAGAGGAGCGGTTGGCTGCCGAGACATCCTATGATCGGCCACCGCCCAGTCCAAGTGAAGTGAATCCGGTAAAGCCTCTTGATTAGGCGCCGGGGGGTGTCGGGCTTGCGAAAGTTGACCCGTCCCTGCCGAAAGGACCATCAGGCGTTCGCGGCACTCTGCAAGAAGGAAGCGTTACGACTCCGCCACCTCGATGCGGCATTCGTGAGCCATCTGCCGGGAGGACGACGAACGTTCGCGGCACTTACGCGACAGAACGGCAAACTCCTCCGCCGGGTGGCCCGGTCCAATCGTAACCAGCGAAGGCGCATCTGGGGAAGGCCCCCACAGAAAGAGGTGGGGCTGCAGAGCTCGCCACACGCCAGGCGATCGACACAGTACCAACTGCAAACGATCACGAATCAGATGACGGGGCGAGTCACAGGAGGGTTCTATCAGGCGGAACGCACCGTGGTGTTATTTCGCTCGGTTGGTATGGAAGGGATACGCCAGCCTGTTGCCGACGAGCTGTGAGCGGCCGGCCTCTGCGACCATTCTCGGCGTTCGCAAAGCCCCTTCGGGTCCCGGACCGACTCCCCCGGAAACCGGCACACCTCTCATTCTATCGGGAAAACGTTAGGATTTTGGTAGCCCCAGGCGATTGAAGCCGCACCGGCAGAAAGTACTGCTCCTCAAAAACGGAACCGTAGTAGAAAAGCAAGATCTCGCCGCACCGGAACCGACCGAAGCCCCGCCAAAACGGCTAGAATCGAACCAAGTGCAGAACCAGGAACCAGAGCCGCTGCCGGAGAACGAGAGCGAACTGAGCCCCACGGGCCATCGCATCCTGAAGCACTGGAGGGAGTTCCGTCCGAAGTACGTCCAGAGTCTGGAGCAGAAGAACCAGCTCTACCAGAGCGTGGAGCAGGCGGCCATCGACCACTGGCAGACGTTCAGCCAAGCGAAAAGCATCGGTTTGGCCTACGACCAGGCGCAGGAGCTCGCGAGGGAGGGGTGGATACATCCGGTGCCGTAACCGGCTGCCTGTTATGGCGTGTTTTTTGCGTGCGAGCACTCGACAGCCCGCGATACTCAAGGCTAGCTCCCAGGTACAACCAAAAGCGTGGGGCGATGGGTTCTCAGCTCTTGTCTTTCGCTACTTAGCTGCCTTTTCAATTGCGCGTTCTCAGTCTCCAGGTATGCCAGTTCAGCCCGGCGGATTGCAGCGTCAGAGCGCTTCGCCTCCAGTTCGAGCTTCCGCTTCTCTCGCGCGGCCTTTGTAAACCTGCCGTGTTTCGTATTGGCGGCGCTGATTCTTGCTTTGCCCCCCGCAGTTCGACAGCCGGCCAGCCCTCCATGAAATCGGCAACGAGCACGCTTGCCCGTCAGGGGATTGATTTCGGCCGGCCGCTGGCAAGGAGTTCCGCGGCGTGTGCGAGCGAGACATCGCTGCACTTTGGAGCCGGGCCCCCATAAGATTCCGCGGGTTCCAGTAAACACGCCTTTCATTTGTAATACCCGTTCGATCGCAGCAGTTCTGCGGCAGCTTTCCGGCGCGCCAGCTCGAGCGTCGGCTGCACCCGCTTCTCTTTAAACTCCCACACTGCTCGCAGCCATTCATCGCCTTCAAGTTCGGCTTCGGTAATGTCGTCGTCTTCGGCAAGCACTGGAAGATGGCCATGCTCGTTCACAAACCGCTCGATCGACGCCGAAATCTCACGTTGCAGCGGCTCGACAAACTGCTTCTGGAACTTCCAGATTGTAGTGTGAGAAACGGGAGGTTCGCACCACGAGGCGACCTCACGTGGAGTTTGACCCGCGTGCAACGCATCGGCGATCTCATTGATCATCGGGTGATCGTGAAGTTTTTGCGGGCAAGTTTCGGGCATTACGACGAGCTTTACTGTAAAGGGCTCTTGTCAAAGATCTTGACACAAATTGAGGAAATATCGTAGTTCCACTAAGGGAATCGGCACCGCTTTCGCCGCACGTACCGGCACGACTGGCCATTCGAGGCAGTCTCCTGGTCTGCCTTAGAGCGCCAGCATTATGAATAGGCCTTCGGCACGTGAATGCCGCTACCTCTGAGGCATACTTAATCGCGACGAGTCTCGAACTTACAGCCGTGCGCTTAGAAATTCCGCTTGCGTCCGGATCAAACGTTAGAGTAAACGCCACTACCCCATCAAATTCCCTATCAATTACCGCCTCTCAGCGCATCGATACGCACCGCAATGCATCCGAATGTATTGAAAACACTCGCTGCGCTCGTCGAGTTTCAGCATCCAGCGTGCTTCACACGCACGAGGTCGCAAGTTCGAGCCTTGCAGGGACCACCATTGAAACCCAGAAATTAACGCGCAGCCGCTTCGAGGTACTTCTCACGCGCCTAGCTCACGACAGCTTTTTGTTCTTTCGCGCATGTTGAGAGATAGTCGTCCACGGCATCAAAGAACGCGCTTTTCAAGCTGCTGACGTTTGTACCCCATAGGTTATGAGCAGTGGTTGAAATTCACCAAGCCCGGCTGAAAATGACCATGCGGTGCGGGGAAAAGTCCTCCTAAACCAATCACTTACAAGGAGTTTTACGAATGGCACGCGGCGTGCTATTTTGTGAGTGCCCGACCTCGCGTTGAGGTGCTTATATGAAATGCTCTTTTCTTTTTAATTTCACTTCCGGCAGGGTGGTCCGCGCTTCTTTATGCGCAGTGATAACGGCCGGCTTGGCGCTTTCGCAAGAGCCATCGAGCAACGCTCCGGCGAGCAATCCTCCGTCCAGCAGCGCGCCGTCTGCGCAGCCCGCTCCGGCAGGTGGTGGATGGCCGCAGGCCAGCGGTCCCCAGGGGACTGTGCCGACAGCGCAAAACAATCCGGCGCCGCCTCCGTATGCAAGCGATCCAGGGAGCGGACAGAATCCGCAACAGAATCCGGGTTACGGGCCACCCTATGGCGGCTATCCCGCGGGTGCGCCGCCTTACGGACAAAATGGCGGGTACCAGCCCGCACCCCCTCCGTCAGGCCCCGTGCCGGCACGGCTCACTCTGCCGCAAGGCACGTACGTCACTGTACGCGTGAATCAGACACTTTCTTCCGATAAGAATCATCCGGGCGACGCCTTTTCAGCCACTTTGGCGAAGCCTATCATTGTTGATGGCGTCGTCGTGGCTCAGAGCGGTCAGACCCTGGGTGGGCGAGTAGTGGAGGCGGAGAAGGCGGGTCGCATAGAGGGCACGTCGAAACTCCGTATACAATTGACCGACCTCACGTTGGTCGACGGGCAGCAGGTTCCCATTCAATCGCAGTTCATTAACTGGCGCGGACCCACTTCAGTTGGCCGCGACGCGGCTGCCGTGGCCGGAACGACTGCGTTGGGCGCGGCTGCCGGAGCTGCCGCGGATTGGGGAAGGGGAGCGGCAATTGGGGCTGGTGCAGGCGCTGTCGTAGGCGTCATCGGCGTTCTCTTGACGCGAGGCCGGCCTACGATCATCCCACCTGAATCGGTTCTGACTTTCCGCGTGGAAGCGCCCGTGGCGATTTCAACCGAACACGCTCCGCAAGCCTTCCGGTACGCCGAGCAGCAGGACTATGGTCAGCCGCCGATGAGTCAACCTCCGGCATATGCCTCCGCGCCGGTTGGTCCGCCTCCTCCGCCGGCCTACTATTACGGCGGCTATGCTCCTGGCTATTACTATCCCTACTGGGGACCCAGCTTCTACTTCTGGGGTGGACCGGGCTTCTACTATGGACCGCGCTTTTATGGAGGCTTCTACGGCTATCGAGGCTACGGTGGTTATCGCGGCGGCTTTCGCCGCTAACGGCAAAGGATTCTATCCCGGGCTGCTGATACCAGTACAGGCGTCAGCAGCCTTCTTTTTTCAGCGCGGATATCTCTAGCCGATCTCTAGCCGAACTTCGTCACCGGACCGCTTACTTGCGGGCGCGGTTCGGCCAAGCAGTTGAATCCACAAGCTTCGTTTCCGAGCCACGACCGCGAGGGAGTTCCGATGGGCCTGCGGCCCACCAAAGCTGATGAAAGACCGCAAGTCCGGAACCGAGCCGCGACCGCGAGGGAGCGGTCTTCCGCGTGTTTTTCAGAGGAGTGGTTGTGACGAAGTTAGGCTAGTGCGTCACTCATAAGCTTGCCGGGGCCGGCGGCGGCTTCCTCAGCGCGAATGTACATACGGCCGTTGCTACCAGGCAGACGCTAAAGAACAAAACATCCAGCAGGCCAACTTGTGGTGCGACAAACGGCCCAATCAAGCTTCGTATGGCTCCAGCAACGAGCTCGACGGCAAATAGCCTTCGCAACCACAGAGAGTTTCTTTCTACCGCCGCATCGTGCTGCCTTATTTTCCGGACGATGTAGGAGATAACGAACAGCGTAACGATGGTGTCGGCTATGAACGCCAAGACCGAGGCTGATTGAAACGATTCCTGGTCTGGGCTGGTGGCAAGGAACAATTCGATGCCAATGCCCGCGAGCAGCGTGAGAATCAGCGGAGTAACTTGCCGCGCTGGATATGCTTCGAAGGCGCCCGGCGGCCCAAACAATTCCGCCGCCACCGATGGAGTCAGGAACACATCCATGGTGTCTCCCAGCAGCCCTAAGCTCGCGGATGCCGGTGAAGCAATTCCATACTGCAGCGTGGCGATTCCGAACGCCAGATCGAGTCCGCACGAAACCGTGAACAACAAATAAGTGTGATGCAGACGAAGGACCAGCAGACGAATCAGCAGGCAGCCCAGTGCGGTCATCCAAAGAATCAGAAGGATTTGGGAGATCGCGTCGGGAGTCATACGGAGTGACACGTTCCCGCGATCGCGGAATTCGAACGAAGAAGCACCTTACAACAGATTACTAGGCGTTAAAAACTCAGCCGCGCGCTGAACTGAATGTGGCGGGGATCGAGAGCGGCGGTGATGTTCCCGAATGTCGGCGACCCAAAGACGCTGCCAACAGTCGAGAAATTCGGGTGATTGAAAATGTTGAAGAACTCGCCGCCAATTCGCAGTTGAACTCTCTCGCGGAGGGCAAAGTTGCGGTAGAAATTCATGGTGAAGTCGTTGGTGATACCGGGGCCGCGTACGACGTTGCTGCCCTCGTTGCCAAATGTGCCGAGAGGCTCGAGAGCAAAAGCCGCCGTGTTGAAATAGCCGAAAACGTTTCCTGTGATGTCGAGCGGGCCAACGATGTTGGGGCGCTGCGTGCCGCCGCCAACGCCGGCGCGGTCTGCCGAAACGGTCACAGTAAATGGGAAACCACTCGCGAAGGTGGCGTCTCCGCTAGTCTCCCAGCCGCCCAATGTCTTACCGAGCCAATTGTTGCTGTGCCTGAAGAACGGCAAATCGTACACGTAGCTGAGCGTCAGATTCTGCGGCTGGTCGTAACTGTTGAGGCCTTCTTCGTCGGGCTGCGTGAACGGATTTTGGCCAAATCCCCAGACGATCGATCGGGACCACGTGTACGACACCTGGAACATCAACCCGCCGCTGAATCGGCGGTTCGCCGTAACCTGCAACGCGTTGTATGCTGCCGAGGCATTGCGCTCGTCGTAGGTGATGGTTCCATAGCCGAGATAGGGCCGCACGGTGTTGACGTTGACGGTCCCCTGCGCTACAGTCAGGCTCGGCTGCGGCTGATTCAGATTGGGCTGCTGATCCAGGTGGACGGCACGGTTGCCGACGTACGCTACAGAAAGAACAATCTGGCCAGGCAGTTCCCGTTGTACGCCGAAGCTCCATTGCTGCACCTGAGGATACAGATTTCTGGCATCGAAGGCCTGAAGATTTGCCGGGAAAATGCGCTGCGTTCCTCCTGCGGGATTGCTGAGAGACGTATTGTAAATACTCACCGACGTGGTAAACGGCGGATTGTTGCGATAGTTCTCCGAGTTGTTGTTGTCCCAATGATAAAAGATGCCATAGCCTCCGCGAATGACAGTCTTTGAATCGCCCCACGGCGACCATGCGAAACCGAAACGGGGGCCGGGCATGACATAGTGGTTTTCGAGCAGGCTTCGTGGAAGATTCTGCCCTCCGAGGTTTGTGGGCGTGAAGATTCCGTTGAGAAGGTTGCCTGTGCCTGGTTTGATTTCGCCGTCCGCGAGTATTACCGGAGCCTCGGACGGATTGTACAGCAGCGGGCTGAATCCGGATATGTTGTTGTACTTTTCATAGCCGATGGGAGTTGCTTTGAACATCGTCCAGCGCAGACCCAGATTTAACGTCAAGCGCGGCGTAACTTTCCAATCGTCCTGAAAGTACGTTTCATAAGCGGTCGAAAAAAAATAGCCATTCGGATTGAGCGACGATTCCGTATAGTTGAACGCGTCGCCAAGCAGAAAATCCGCGGCCGCATTCCCGGTATAGTTGCCGTTAAACGTGAAGGCTCCCTGGGTGTTGACGGCTCCGTAGTCGAACTTCTGAAGCCGCAGAATGTCGACTCCGGCTGTCAGCGTATGACTGCCCTCAATGTGGCTAAAATCGTCCTTCCACTCGAACACATTATTGAAATTGGGGTTCGGGGCGCCTATGCCGATGCTGCTGTATCCGGTGATTGTAATGTCCGGCGGCGCGTTAAACAAATTGCCGGGCAAGACCTCGGGAATATTGATTCCGGCGCGCGAAGCGGCAGCTCCGGTTGGATACGTGATGATCTGATTTCGCGAGAAACCATCGGTAAACACGTTTGCCGTGGTGGGATTGATTGTCCAGGTCAGCCTGGCAATTGCGTTATATCCTGGTTTTCCGAGAAACCCTGGCTGCGTGGGGAAGCTGGCGTTCGAAGGCGCGAAAATCGCTTCATCTTCATACCAGTTGTCGTGCGCATATCGAAAGGTAAGCAGGAATTTTTCCGACAACTGTTGATCGAGGCGAGCCAGATCCTCACGCCACCGGCTTGCCGAGTCCGGCGATACAACGTAGTTCGGATTCGTACTCCGGTTCGGCAGCGGATAGAACAGGTTCAGGAGGGCGGTTGCATTCGGATCGATACGGCTCGCCGGAATAATTCCGTTGGGAAACGCCTTTCCGGTCAGCGGGTCCTTAATGGCGCCTCCAAAAATGCCATCCCGCTGCGCAGCCGTGAGGGTTGTGGCCGTGAATGTGCTCTGCGGAGGGGAAGTATAGTTCACCAGTTGCGGTCCCTGCCTTCGATTCCATCCCTCGGATACGAAAAAGAATGTCTTCGACTTATCGGTGTTGTAGTGATGCGGAATGTAAATCGGTCCGCCGAACGTGAAGCCAAACATGTTCTGGTGAAACGGAGCGCGCTCGATGTCGAAAAAGTTGCGGGCGTCGAAATCGGTGTTGCCCAACACTTCGTACAGGTCTCCATGGAACTGAGATCCGCCGGACTTAGTAATTACGTTCACCAGTCCGTAACCATAGCTGCCCTCGTCGGCCGACCAGTTGCTTGTCTTGATTTGAACTTCGGCAAGCGCGTCCATGGGAGGGAATAAATCGACGCCGCGATTGCCGCCTGTATCCATGGCAAGAATGCCGTCAAAGGTGAACTTCGTGTTGTTGATTCGTCCGCCGTTAATCGACATCAAGGGATTGCCTTCTTGTCCAAGGCCCATCCGCCGCCCGGCCTGCGCCGACGCTACCCCGGGGCTAAGACTGATGAATTGGGAGAAATTGCGGCCATTCAGAGACAGCTCGCTGACCTGTGCACCGTTGACCAAATTCCCGATCTCGCCGCTCTCCGTTTGAATCGCGGGAGGAGCAGAGGAAACCGTGACTTCCTCCTGAGCCGTGCCGACCTGCAAACTGACATTAACTGTTACGGTTGTGTCGGCGTCGAGGCGAACGTTGTCTTGCGTGAATTTCTTAAAGCCGGAACGTTCCGCCACGATCTGGTACTGGCCGATGGGCAGATTCGGGAACACATAGTTGCCCCGATCGTTCGTCGTGGCCCCACGCGACGTCCCTGTGCCGAGATGGACGGCAGTGATTTGAGCGCCCGCTACCATTGCGCTGGATGGATCGGTGACGAGACCAGTAATTGTTCCGGTGCCCATGCTTTGGGCGTGCAATTCGGCCGCGGCAACGCATCCCACGACCAGGATGCCGGGAAATGAAAACGAGAGGAGTTTCATAGCAGCCCCGCCAGCGTTCCCGATTCTACAGCAAACTCCGGATTACTGGCCAACTTCGGGCGAGAGACTATTTCACCGGATCTGCGGGTTTGGCTGTCTGGCTCGTCGCGTCCACTGAGTACAGACGGCACTGGCCCGTGGTTTCCTTGAACTGAAATCGCGGATGAAAGAAGAGGCCGGCCCGCGCGTCTCCCGTTCCTTCAACCAGGCTCGTGAGCCAGACTCCATCGGGCTGCCGTGACTGCTCGGCGTGCAGTTGGAATCCTTTGTGGAGATTCGCGAGCAGCCCTCCCGCGATCTTCACGTCTCGATCTGTGTGCACGCGCATTTCTAGCAACTCACCGGTCTCTTCGTCCACCCAGATTCGCCCGGCGATCGCTTTCGCGAACCGTTGTTCCAGGTTGCTTGCGTGGAACGCGGGATCGCCGCTCAGATCATAGACAACGGTGCTCCGTCCATTTCGTATCTCGCGATGCCCGTTTGTATAGCGCAAAGCCTTCAGAAACAGATCTATTTCTTTCTGTTCCTCATCTTCTGCCTTCTTTACCTGTTTGGGATCGCTGAACTTCTTTACCTCTTTCGAGACGCGCGCCTGTTCCTTGTCGGCATCGTGCCCTTTAAGCGGCTTGCCGTTCTTAACCAGCAGATGATCGATCTCCTGCCCGTTCAGATAGAACTCCTCCGACTCCTTCGTTTCCTGCTTCTTGATTTGGCCGTCACTTTGAAGTTCGGCGGTCTCGTCGTTGACGATGCATAGGTAGCGCTCTTTCTGTTGTTCCGACTTCTTCTCGTTTGCAATCACTCGCTGCTTGATCTCTTCCGCGCCAGGCAGAGGCGCATTCGCTGGCGGCGGTTGCGTGCGCGCCTGTGTCGCCCACATCGCGGCGAGAAAAGCGCCTGAGAATATTCCGGAACGGAAGGTCGGCATCCGGCAAACCAATGATTCGATTCTCGAACGCAGGTTTGGGTTCCACGAACTCGCCACATGCCTTGCTTTTACACTGTGAGAATTGGAGCTTCCGTGCGAATTAAGAACTGGTGGCTTGTGTTGGGATATGCAGGCATGCTGTGGATGGGGGGGAGGGCCGAGGCCGAGAATCCAACCATGTTAGTGCATGGAGAGGCGACCGTTTCGGTCCCGCCCGATCTGGCGCAGATCGATATCGGCGTTACATCCCAGGCGCCTGCCTCCGGTGTCGCGGCTCAGCAGAACCAGAAGAAATCGGTGCAGCTCTTGCAGCAGCTCAGAACGATTCTTCCCACTTTCAATCTCAAAACCGTGAGTGTAGCGGTCAATCCTAATTATCGTTATCCCAAGGAAGGCTCCCCCCAAATACTTGGCTACACGGCCATCAGTACCGTTCGTGTCAATCTGACCGACCTGTCGCTTCTGGGCAAGCTGATCGATGTGGCGACTAAGGCCGGCGCCAGCAACATAAACCGGCTCATTTTTGGGTTACGGGACGAAAAGGCCGTTCGGGGACGGGCGCTCGCCGAAGCTGCCGATCAGGCCCGAGCCGGGGCCGAGTCGCTCGCTTCGACGCTTCAACTCAAATTACTGAAGATTCAACGGGTCGAGGAAGTTCAGCCGGTGATCATCGCCCCTGGCCGCGAAATTGAAATTTCTCCTTTGACCGAAGAGTCGAGTAGCAGCCCGTCTCTTTCGCCCGGAAGCATTCAGATCCACGCCAGTGTTAACGTGACCTACGAAACTGCCGAGCGCTAGCAGGATTTTCTCACCGTTCACATTTGGCGAGGACGACACGCATGTTGAGAATGCGAATTTCGGACGAGCCGACGGCGCTTTCGCGGGCTGGGTGATCGAGCTACAGGAGCGGCTTAGCTTTTGAACGCTGGCTGCGAAGATGAATTTTCATTCTTCGCGCAACGCCTGCATGGGATCGATTCGCGCGGCGCGGCGAGCGGGCATGTAACAGGCGAATAAGGAAATCGCGGCCAGCAAGCCCAGCACCCCTGAGTAGGTCAGTCCGTCTGTCGGGCTAACCCCGTATAGAAAGCCGCGGAAAGCCCGGCCGGCGGCGAGACTGAGCGTCAGGCCGATGACAGAGCCTATGGCGGCCAGCATCAGACCTTCGCCCAGCACCGATTGCAAGATTCTGGTTGACGAAGCTCCGACTGCCATGCGAATTCCAAAATCGCGCGTTCTTCTCGCCGTGTGAAATGCGATGACGGCGTAGAGGCCAATGGCGGCGATGATCAGAGATCCCGTCGAGAAACACCCGAGCAGCGAGGCGATGAGAATAACAGGCGCGGTGTAGTCTTCGAGCTCGGCGTCCATGGTTTTGATTTCGGATACGGGCACGCGAGCATCCGTCTGCCGGATCGCGGCGCGCACCGCGACTCCGATTTGCTGGGGATTGCCCGTATATCGCAGATGAAAGAAGCGCATACCGGGCCGATCGCCCCCGTTGCGTTCCGGTAGAAAGACAAAATTGGCTTCCGTGTCGGGCCCTATACCGGAGAACGCGGCATCTGGAGAAACGCCGGCTACGTTCATTGCTTCGCTCCCGATCAGAATTGTGCGGCCTATCGCGGACTCATTCGGCCACAGCGCCTCCGCCAGATGGCGCGTAATCACCGCGGATTTTCTTGCGCCCGTTACATCGTTTGTCGATATCTCGTGGCCTGCAACACCGCGAACTCCGAGTGCATGCAGATAATCCGGACCAACGTCGATACCACGAGTCGGCACGATCTTGGCGGAACCGGCAGCTCGGACAGAACCACTCCATTGGCCAAACGGGCTTGGGGGTACGGCGATTGCATAAGAAGCGGATACGCTACCATGCAGCGCGCTCAGACGTTCGCGCAATCGCTCCATAAGCGCGATATTGTCCCGTTCGGTTGTGGCGGCTCCAGAGGTGAGCACCTTGACGATCAGAAGATGATCCTTCTCGAAATGAAGATCGGCGGTATCGATTAAGTGGAGTGAGCGAGTGGCCAGCCCAGCCGCGGTTAGGAGAAGGACGCACAAAGCGAGCTGCAGAACGACGAGCGCGCTCGCAAGCGTCGAACGGCCTTGAGCCACGCCGTGTTCTCCGGCTTTCAACCAGGGCAGCAGCTCCTGTTTCCACGCGCGGAGAGCAGGAGCAAGGGTGAAGGCCAATGCGCACGCGACGGCTAAAACTGTCGCGTATCCGGCGACAGTCCAGTCGGGAGTGAGGTCTGGCTGTAATCGCGCTCCGGATTCGAGTGGTGGTATCAATTTGACAACTGCGTGGGACACCCATACGGCAAAGAGAAAGGCCGCCGCTGAAGCGATCGACGAAAGCACCAGAGCCTCGGACAGAAGCATGCGGAGAATCCGCAGACGTGACCCTCCGATGGACTGCCGTACTGCCATTTCGCGCTGACGAACGACTGAGCGGCCCAGCATGAGATTCGCGACGTTGGCGCATACGATGAGCAGGGTCAGCAGCCCCACCGCCATGACAATTCGCATGAACAGTTACGCCTGCGCGCTTTGCCACGCGCCGAACGTGGTAGCCGAGTAGGGCGCAAGGACCACCATCTTCGCTTTGTTCGCATCGGGATATGCGGTCTGTAATCGCTTCGAGATTGCTGTGAATTCGGCCTGCGCCTCAGACAGCGATGCCCCAGAAGCCAACTTGCCGATCGATACCACTGATCGTTCGGTCCGGTCAGTCAGGACGAATTCGCGGCCGGTTGTGCGAAGGTAGCTCACCAACGGAACGCCGATTTCGAAATTGGGAGCGAACTGAATTCCATGAAAGCCCTCGACCGTGACGCCCACGATGGTTGCGGGAAAGCCATTCAGAACCACAGGCCGCCCGATGATGTCCTGGTCGCCGTGAAATTGGATTCGCCAAACGTGCCAGGCGATCACCGCAGCCAGGCCGGACGCTCCGTTGGCCTCGTCGGACGTAAACGCACGCCCTTTCGTAAGGTGAACGCCCAAGGTTTGGAAATAATTCTGGCTAACGAGCTGGCAGCGCATTTCATACGTTCCATCGCGCAACGCAAGAGTCGCGCGGTCGGAGCCAATTGCCACGATCGAACGCATCGTTCGAGTTTGGGCGGCGTAATCCAGATAGTTCGGGAAGCTGTTCGACGGATCGGTGAGGCGCCCGTCCTCCGTCAGTCCCAAAGTCACAAGACGATCAGCCGTGACCCCGGTCGCGGGTTTCGTAAGAATGGCGTGGATCATCGAAAAGATTGTTGTATTCCCGCCGATTCCAACCGCGATCAGCGCCACGGCTGCTGCGCTGAACACCGGAGATTTTTTCAGGATGCGGGCACCGGAGCGCAGGTCTTGAAGAATCTGTTCGAGGGTGGTCCAGGTCCAAACGGCGCGGGTCGTTTCCTTGACCAACTGTTTGTTGCCAAACTCGCGCAGGACCGCGGCGCCAGCGGCTTCCGGCAGCTCTCCGCGTTCGACGCGATTTTGAATTTCCATTCGAATGTGAAATTCAATCTCTTCGTCAATCTGCCGCTCCTTTTCTTTAGGAAGATCGGCGAGCGCATCGGCGTAAGACGGGGCTTCGCGTGACAAATCGAGCGTGAGTAGATCAGCGGCAGGGAGATCTTCAAACTGAATCGAGTTCCGGGCTGACCGGGCAAATTCGGCGGTGCGCCGGCGTGCCCAGACGGCGGCTGCGAAGAGCATCGAGAGAAACACGGCGAATCTGGTGGGTTTGGACATTGCCCACAACTCGATTTCCATAACTGTGCTCGAGAAAGCCACGAACAGGGCGCAATACAAACAGGCTTTCATGCGCTGAGCCGGTTCCGGGGGAAGATGCGAGCAGGCAAACGGGATCTTGCTGAATTGGTGGAGCGAGAGATCGAGCAGAAGAACACCGGCAAGGAAGAGCACAGCTATGTGTTCGAGCGCCGGCACAACCGGCCAAATGGCGAAATAAACAATTCCTGAAACAAGCCAAACAGGAACGCCGGCGAGCACCAGCAACGTCTTCCGCACGGCGGCGAAGTAGAGAGCGGGCCGGCGAATGACCGTGATCTGGAAGATCCAGTTGTCCGGGAGCGCTATGGGCAAGACGAACATCGCGCGCATGCCGACGATCGCGAAAAACAGCATCAGCGCACTTGCATCCATCGTGAGAGCGTTAGGCTCGTTCCAACGGTCATTCAACATTCCCTCGAGAAAGCTTCTCGAGAATGCGAGCGAAACCGCCAAGCCGGCGCCGCTCAACGCAGCGAGCAGGAGACGATGCGGGCGGCTTCGAGCGATGGTCCGTGCCGTGAATAGCAGAATTGCGCGATCCAAAGAGCTTAGATTGAAGATCGTCGCGACTGAATCGAGAATTCGTGTGAGGGGTCTGCGGTGGTTGCCCGGCGGGACATCGGGCGCTTCCACGACGCGGCGCGTGTTGCGAACGTACGCGAGCGCGTAGAGGACCATTGCGAGGGGGATTACAACCACCAGGCTGAGCGAGGCCCGGGCTGCAAGCGGGACGAACAGGGAGGTTCGATCGCCCCGCAGAACATGAAACAGGCCTGTAAACCAGAAGGACGGTATGAACGTGGCCAGGTTTTGCGCGTGCGCGGCCGTCGCTTGCATGAGCGAGTCGAAAGGCGGCGTCAGAAAGAAAAGGCCCAGAGCGGCGAACAGCACAGCGAACTGAAGCAAGGTCGATAGCCGAAGAAACATGCGCCAGGGAAGGAGTTGGGAAGCGATTCCCTGCAGCGTGAGCGCGGAAAAGAATGCGAAGCTGCCAGCCGCGAACAGGGCCAGCCACCAAGCCGCAAGAAAATGGAAACCCTGCCGCAAACCTCCGGCCACGACGAATGGAAATATTGTTCCAGTGAAAGCATTGATGGCGGCGACGCCGATTGCCAGCGCAGTTAGGATGGCCGCGAGCTTTGCGAGTAAGAAAGTTCGGACACGAACCGGCAACAGGCCCAGGACAAATGAATCGCGTTTGTCGGGGAAAACAGAATTCCATGCGAGCACCGCAAAAAGTGCGGCGACGGCAATGGTGGTCGAGATGAGAAACTCCTCGTCGTTCCACGCCAGACGCGCAAGCTCGGCAGGCCGAAGCGTGGCCGTTAGATAGCGCGGCAACAGCATGAATGCCAGGGCGAAGCTCAGCCCTGCGAGGATCGATACCAGACGAATGGCCAGATTCTGTCCTTTGCCGCTTCCGCCGAGAACGTCAAAGTCGACGAGATGGGACAGCCCGGCTCTGTAAAGAACCCGAAACCGCCGGTATTCTCCGGGTATTGTCATCACTCGCCTTCCTGCGGCTTCAATAGAGGCATCGGCTGTAGGGATTCTACATCCGAATGATGTAGAGTGTCTACTAGCTTTTTTTGATTTCAGTGCCGCTCGGCCGATTTAGCCGATTGCGCAAGGCGTTTATGCTATTCTCCAAGGCTGATTCTCAAGCAAAGGAGCGGTTCTGATCCAGTGTTGAACGAATTTCGACAGTTTATAGCGCGGGGCAACGTCGTCGATCTGGCGGTTGGCGTGATTATGGGCGCGGCATTCGGCGCAATCGTAAATTCCCTGGTCAATGATGTGGTGATGCCGCCCATCGGATCGGTTCTGAAGGGCGTCAACTTCAGCGATCTATACATTGTGCTGAGCGGAAAGACCTTCGATTCCCTGGCCGATGCCAAGAAGGCGGGCGCGCCAGTCATCGCGTACGGCAATTTCATTAATGCCGTCATCTCGTTCCTGATCATCGCGTTCGTGGTATTCCTTCTGGTTCAGCAGGTGAGCAAGTTATATCGGAAGCCAGCGCCGCCACCGGCCCCAGCCGAGCCTCCGGCTGACGTAAAGCTTTTGACTGAAATCCGCGATTTGTTAAAGGCTCGCTCGTGAGATGTCGTTGGGGCACGCAGTTTGCGCTTTCCCTTCGTCTGATCTCGGGGTACCGGTAGTCTTACAGCTCGCCGTTTCCCTGAAGCCGCTGAAGAATTTCATCGCGCGAGGTGAAGTGCATTGTATTAACGCCAAGTTCTTTCGCGCCCTTGATATTTTCCAAGCGGTCGTCGATAAAGAGCGTTTCTTCTGCTGCGGTCGCGATTCCCGAAAGGCAGTGCTCGTAGATCTCGCGTTCGGGCTTGATGGAGCGGACTTCGTAGGAAAGCGTCACGTGGTGAAACGGTTTGAAGCCGTCGGTAGTGGTCTTGATGCTCTCACCAAGTTCACGCGGCATGTTCGAAAGAACGGCTACGCGCTTGCCCTTCGCCGCAAGCCCGTTGACGAAGCCGTACATTCCGGAATCGAAGTTCGTCCAGGAGACGATATCGGCCTCGATCAGATGCAGGATCTGTTCCTGGCTAAAGCTTCGCCCCGCGCCGCGGGCCATGTCGCCCCAATAGTCTTCGGCCGTGACGAGTCCCTTATCGTAGCCGCCGCGATCCGACCAGTAAAGCGGCTCGAAAACGTCCAGAGGCATTTCCGCCAGTTCTGCCAGGCGCTTTACGTCCGCCGCCGTTTGGTGAAACGCCAGGACTCCACCGTAGTCGAAAATCACTCCGGCGTACCGATCAACGAGCGCCATCGATGACGTGTGGTTCCTTCCGGCTTTTGATTTCGCGCACTGCGTAGATGCGTCTGCCCTGGCTTTCGAAATAGGTTCGCGTCAGAAGCTCGCCAATCAGTCCGGTTGAGAACATCATCAGCCCAGCCAGCCACAACAAGGCCCCAGCGACGAGGAGCGGTCCGTGCTCGGCGATAATATCGTGGCCAAACAGCTTATCCACCAGCATGTAGAAGAGTACAATCGTTCCCAGACCGATTCCGGCCAGCCCCCACTTACCGAAAAAATGCATGGGCCGGGTCAGATAACGCAGCAGAAACTGAATCGTGAGGATGTCGAAAAAGACACGGAACGTGCGGCTGAGGCCGTAATGCGATTCACCGTTCGGACGGGGAACGTTCTTGATGGGCACTTCGGCGATACGCGCGCCATACTGGCTGGCGAGCGCCGGAATGAAGCGATGGAGTTCGCCGTACAAATTGATGTCTTTGAGAACTTCGCTCCGGTATGCCTTGAACGTAGTTCCGAAATCGTGCAAATCGACTCCGGAAGCTTTCTTCATCATCCAATTTGCGATACGCGAGGGAATTTTGCGCGTCATCGCGTTGTCGACACGGTCCTTGCGCCAGCCGCTCGCGATATCGTAGCCTTGATCGATCTTCTCAAGTAGCCGCGGAATGTCTTCCGGCTCGTGCTGCAAGTCGCCGTCGAGCGAAATAATGACATCGCCCGATGCCTCGTCAAAACCGGCTGCCAGCGCAGGTGTCTGGCCGAAATTGCGCCGGAGCCGGATGACGCGCAGGTGCGGGTCCGTCTCGACTAGATTCGCGAGCAGGTCGAAGCTGCGGTCGGTGGACGCGTCGTCAACGAAAATGATCTCGTAGGAACGGCGAAGGCGCTCAAGAACCGTGGTTAAACGGTCGTAGAGCGGCAAGATCGCCGGTTCTTCATTATGTATCGGGATGACGATCGACAGGCTGATGGCCACGACTTTAGTGTAGCGGACGCACGATTTTTCCGATCAGTTGCGTCGCTGCCGCGCGGAACGGCGCACCCAAAAACAAGAGAGCCGCTGTCCGGGAACTCGAACAGCGGCTCAATGTTTGAATACTGGTTTAAATTTACGGACGCCCGACGTTCTCCGCCTGGAGACCCTTCGGCCCTCGCTTCACTTCGAACTCAACCTCCGCGCCTTCCTCCAGCGTACGGTAACCACTCATTTGAATCGCGGAAAAATGCACGAAAACATCGTCGCCATTGGAGCGCTGGATAAATCCGTAGCCCTTGGCGGCGTTAAACCATTTCACAACACCTTTTTCTCTCACTACTATTCTCCTGTGAATGATGCGAGGAAGTAGGCCCAGGCTCGGAACCGCTTAGGTAAGGGGGCAAGCCCTCCGAATTGCGGACCCCGGGCTTGTGGGGTACAACCAGCTAACATCTGTAAATCTGGAGTTTACTGTAGCAGATTGAGCGGGGTGGGAGCAAGCAAAATTATTGAGGTGGTTACGGTTAGGTGAAATCCTAAACCCCGATAAAGCACGGCGAATACCTTGACGCAGAGAATAACATCTGGTACTCACGCGCGATGTCTTCCCGGCGGAGCCGCGCTATAAAAAAGGCGCAGTTCGATCGCATGAAGGTGTCGGCGGAGCAGCACGCTGTCTAACGCTTGCCAGCTTGACAAGAGTTCGAGCGGGCGAGCAAGCTGCATCCGAATCGGAGAAACTCATGCACGCGTAACGATGTAAATGGGCGCTCGCTTAAGTGAATGGCGAGGAGTTTCGAAAACAACTCAGGCTGATTCGATAAAGCGTATCGCGCGCGGCGGCGAAGACGACTGCTTGCCGAGAGCAGCATCAAGAGGCGCGACATAATACGCGCGCGGCGGTTAATCGCATTCTGCGAGCGCCGATAATGATCAAGCGTGCCGGAGGCCAGCGATTCTGCGAGAACGAGCGCTTGCTTAAATGCCAGACACATTCCCTCGCCGGCAATTGAGTCGACTGAGCCAGCGGCATCTCCTATGAGCGCAACGTTTCCCTTGGTTATCCGTTTGAGGCGGCGATCTGCAGTTGTCCGGAATTAAACTGGATTCGCCTTGCCTGCCCAATCATCTCGACGCCGAGCCGGGAGGCGTGCTTGATCAAGTGCCGGTGTAGCACAGGACGCCGGATCGCAATGCCCGTGCCCGATGCAAAATGCGTTTCGAGCGAAAAGCTCCCTTCGATGAAGCGGATTCCGCGGATGACCGCGGCTTCGTCGAGAGGAATGTCGATGCCCAGGGTGCGGAGGACATCGAGGCTATCGGGCATAAGACCTTCTCCACAGGCCTTGTCAACGGGCGGCGTTGCGCACTCGGCGACCATCACCGCTAGTCCTTTGCGCCGCGCCGCTATTGCTGCCGCGAGACCGGCGGGGCCTCCGCCCAGGACGAGAATGTCAACCTGCTTCATTATTCAGGCGTGTAGGCTACCATCGCAGAAGAAGCAGTTCGGAACAAAAACCCGGACCCATGGCGGCGAGTAGGCCCCATGTTCCCTGTGGGGGCCTCCTATTTTTCATCGTTTCGTCCAGCACAAATAATACAGATGCTGAAGAGAGATTGCCTGTCCGCCGCAGGCAATCCCACGAAGTCTGAAGCGCGCCATCGGGAAGTTCGAGCGCAGCGGTGGCCGCTTCGAGCACGCGCGGCCCCCCGGTATGAATCACCCAGCTTCCGATATCCTGGCGGCGCAAGCCATAATCGGCAAGAAAGGCGTCTACATCGCCGCATAGATTTTTCTCGACCACGTCGGGAACATCGCGGGAGAGCACAATCCGGAAGCCCTTTTCTGAAATATCCCAGCCCATCACGTATTCGGTATCCGGATAGAAAACTGATCGAGTAGCTACGATTTCGGGCCAATCCTCGCTGGCCCGGTGCGCGCCCGCGACAACAACTGCCGCGGCGCCATCTCCAAACAACCCCGCGCTGATCAGGTTTGCTACCGAGAAATCGTCCTGTTGCAGGGTCAGCGAGCATAGCTCGACCGAAAGCAGAACGGCGATCTGGTCTGGAAATGATTTGACGTAATCGGCCGCCCGCGCCAATCCGGCTGCGCCGGCCACGCAACCGAGCCCAAAAATCGGAATTCGCTTGATGTTGCGGTTGAGCTGCATTCGATTCACAAGCCGGGCGTCGACGGAAGGGCTGGACACGCCCGTGATCGAGACGAAATACAGGGCCGCCACCTCCGTTCGCTCGATCCCCGCCGAATTCAATGCCTTGCAAATGGCCTGTTGGCCTAGATGCTCGGATGTTTCTCGCCAAACGTTGTTCGCGTCACCCCATCGTTTCAAATCGGGATACGCCTCGATGGGAAGTGAAAGATATCGCCCGTCGACCTGCGAGGCAGTATGGAGACGCTCAAGCAGCCCGAAGCGCTCGAGCTTGTCGCCCCAATGCTGGCGGAAGGCCGCGATCAGGACGTCCTGAGGGTAGTAATGGGGAGGAAGCGCAATGCCGGTGCTCGCAATCCTCATAGTCTAAAGTTGCATACGGGAGTTCGAGAGACGGCCCCAAGACACAAAGGCAGACATGATCACCCCAGGATAACCATATCATAAGACGGAACTTACGTATCAAAACGTGCTGCATTGCTCCCGGATCGAGATGGACAGCCGGCAGCCTACTCTAAACTATCGGAGGTCTTTCGCCGATATGAGTATCGAGGAGACTAGACGGCGAGCTATGACAGTCAATTATCCGCTGGGTGGAATGCAATCCAGTTACGCCTCCGCTTTCCCAACTTCCGTTCCCGATTCGGTCGCTTTTGCGACCGGTTGGACAGGTTCCAGCGATGCTGTTCAATTGACGCGGCTGGGCGGTGTGCTCAATGCTTTCCAGGCGGACGCAACGCAATCAAGCAGCAAGGTTGACCGACTCAGCCCGCTGGTACGCAACCGCGACTATTCGGTCAGCGGCGAGGCGCTGGGCCGCAAGCTGATAACCGACATGCTCCAACAGAAATAAACCATGTTAGCTATCCTCCGTTCCATCGCCTCCTTGCTGGCGAAAAAATCAAGAGCGTCCGCCCTGGCGCCCAGAAGGTTCGGCTCGACGCGGCCGTGGAAAGCGGAAGTTTTTTCCCAACCCGTATTGGCCGAGTTGTCGGCCGGGCTCGAACGGGCAACCGGGCTTCTGCTCACGCCGAACCCGCAATCCATTCGGACCGTTACATTTATCGTTCGCGACGCGAGCATCCGCCTGAATCAACTAAAAGGCGTTGAATTGGGGCAGCAGTCTCGAGATGAGATTCAGCGCGTGCAGGAACAATTACGCCGCACCCGGAGCCTGGTCGAAGGAGCGATGAGAATCCAGTGGACGAATATTCGGAGGCTCATGGCGCTGACGCAATCCTACGCGCCTCCCGGCAGAATCTCGCGGTACACACATCGTTGGCCACGGGTCGACGTAAAGGTCTGACAGAGAGAACAAGCCCATGTCGAATCTACTGACTTCTTTAAGTTCCGCTGCCAATTCCATGAACGCCTATGAACAGGCCATGGAAGTCGTCCAGAACGATACTGTGAATGCGAATACGGCGGGATTTGTTTCGCAGAGCGTCAATTTTGCAGCGCTACCGTTCGACGTGAATGGAGCGCAATCTGGCGGTGTTGAGGTCGCCGGAGTCATCAGTTCGCGCGACGAATATGCGGAAACCAACGTTCAGATTCAACAAACGGCCGCGAATTATTCCTCGACGCTATCCTCCGTTCTGTCGAACGTTCAGCCGGTGTTCGACTTGCAGAACACGACGGGAATCGCGGGCAGCCTGAATACGCTATTTTCTGCTTTCTCGTCACTTTCGACGACGCCGAACGACGCCACGGCGCGGGAGACGGTTATTACGGACGCATCGAGTGTCGCAAGCGCGTTCAGTACGGCCGCCACTGGACTCGCGACCGCGGCGAGTTCCGTCAATACGGATACGCAGAACACAGTCACCGACATTAACAATACGCTGGCCGATATCGCCAATCTGAATACTCAAATCTCAACCGGATCGCAGTCAACGCCCGACCCAAGCGTGGATGCCCGGATGTACTCGGATTTGGAAACTCTGTCACAGTACGTCGGGATAACGACTCAGACGGGCCAGGACGGTTCCATCAACGTCTATCTGGCGGGTCAGCGGCCGCTGGTAGTGGGTTCCAATGCATTTTCGCTGTCGGCAAACGAGACATCTTCAGGCACGGTGATTCAGGATTCGAATGGAAACGATATCACCTCGTTTGTGAAGGGCGGCACGCTGGGAGCGTTGGTTCAGGTCCAAAACACAACGCTTCCGGGATATGAATCGCAGCTTAATCAACTGGCACAGGGCGTGGCGGACACAATCAACACCCAGTTAGCCGCGGGAGTCGATCAGAACGGCAATGCCGGAGCACCTTTATTCAGCTACACTGCCGGGAATCCGAGCCAGATTCTGACAGTTACAAATATCACGGGCAGCGAAATTGCCGCGGCGTCCAGCGCGAATCCCGGCGGCAACGACAACGCGCTCGCGCTGGCAGCTCTTCAGAACAACTCAGTCAGCACACTCGGAAATACCACCATCACGAATTACTTTGGAAACTTGTCGGCGCTGGTGGGCCGCGACGTCTCGAATGCGCAGAATACCAACACCACAGATCAGTCGCTTCTCGCGCAAGCTCAAAGCCTGCGATCCCAAGCCTCCGGTGTCTCTTTGGACGAGGAGGCCGCCAAACTCGAGCAGTATCAGCAATCCTATGACGCCACGAGCAAACTCATCAGCGCCATCGACGACATGACGACCACACTCATGGATCTAATGCCAGCCCCATCATCACTCTAAAGCCATGTTCACCGTTTCAACAGCAACCAATCAATTTCTCGCCAATCTTTCGAACCTCGAGCAGCGCATCGTTACGGTGCAACAGCAGGTCTCGAGCGGTTTAAGTATGGAGAACGTTTCTGACGATCCCGACCATGTAAGCGAACTGCTACAAGTGAAGGCCAACATCGCTCAGAACGACCAAATGAAGACCAACCTGACTACCGTACAGAGCGAGCTCGGCGCGGCTTCGGGCGCGATAGACTCGGCCACCACGTTGATGAACAGCGCGCTCCAGATTGCCTCGCAGGCGGATAACAGCACGACAACGACGGAGACCCGCACACAACTCGCCACCCAGGTGCAGAACATTATCACGCAGATGTATGGGATTGCGAACACACAATTCGAGGGGCGTTACGTGTTCAGCGGCGACGACGACCAGGTCGCCCCTTATACGAGTGTCGATCTTACCAGTTCTACCGGGATGGGAACCTATCAAGGCTCGGACGTAGATCGTCAGGTGGCGAGTCCAGATGGTCCGAACATCACCATCTCGCTGAGCGCTTCCCAGATCTTCGATGGCAATGGCGGCGGAGTCTCCACAAGTGTCTTACAGTCGTTGACGTCTCTGTACAACGATCTGACCAGCAACAATGTATC
>JBAUZG010000230.1:0-7968 GCA_049585195.1 Bryobacteraceae bacterium
CGCGATTCACGCCCGATCCTCCTGCTGACGTTTGGATTCCCCTGCAGGCCGACCCAAGCAGCACCAATCAGGGCCACTACCTGATGGTCGCCGCGCGATTGAAGCCGGGCGTGACCATCGAGCAGGCTCGCGCCGAAATGAAACTCCGCGGCGAGGAATTCCGCCGCTTGTATCCAACCTGGATGGATAAAGGGGAAAGCGTCGCCGTAATGCCCATGCGGGACGCCATGGTCGGCGACGTCAAGACGGCGTTATTCGTCTTGCTTGGAGCGGTTGCATTTGTGTTGCTGATCGCCTGCGCGAATGTGGCGAATCTGCTGCTTGCGCGCGCCGCAACGCGCCAAAAAGAACTCGCCATTCGAGCCGCTTTGGGAGCCAGCCGCTGGCGAGTCGTCCGGCAATTGCTCACTGAGAGCGTGATTCTCGCGGGTCTCGGCGGCGTCCTCGGATTCGTGCTCGGCGTATGGGGCGTGCGCACGCTTTTGTTTCTTGTTCCAGGCAATATTCCACGACTCACAGACCCGGGCCAGGCCCAAAGCGTCTTCTCCGTTCTGGATTGGCGCATCGCAGCATTCACAATTGGCGTTTCGTTTCTGACGGGAATCGTCTTTGGCTTGTTCCCAGCGTTGCAGATCTCAAATCCCGATGTCGCAGGCACGCTCAAGGAAGCTAGCGGACGTTCTGCAACAGGCCACAAGCAGAATCGCATCCGAAAAGTACTCGTTGCGGGCGAAATGGCTCTCGCGGTTGTTCTACTTGCTTCCGCCGCTCTGTTGATCCGCACATTTGTCGGGTTGAGCACCGTGAATCCGGGCATCGACCCTCACCATGTCCTCACTCTCCAAACATCGCTGGCAGGTGGAAACTATTCGACAACCCAGAAGGTGGACACCTTTGCCGTCCAGGTGATTCGCCGGGTAGAAAGCCTTCCCGGTGTGGAGGCGGCAGCCGTGGCCCTTGTGCTTCCAACGGATAGCGAAATCGATATTCCTTTCAATATTGCGGGGAAACCGCCCAAAGGCGGTCAGCAGTTCAATGGCGATGAACAGTGGCGTTTTGTCTCGCCGCACTATTTTGCAGTATTCAAGATTCCACTCCTACGCGGCCGCTTGCTTAACGAAAGAGACGTTGGCAATTCAGCCAAAGTCGTTGTGATCAACCAGGCTATGGCGAAGAAATATTGGCCCAAAGAAGATCCCACTGGCCAGGTGATCATCATTGGCAAAGGACTCGGGCCGCAGTTCAACGACGCTCCCCGCCAGATTGTGGGTATCGTGGGAGACGTTCGCGAAACCGGTCTCGCCGATACCAACGTCGGTGTCATGTATATCCCTCAAAGCCAGGTGCCAGATACTCTCACGCAACTCGCCAATAGCGTCATTCCGCTCTCCTGGTGTTTTCGCTCGGCGAGCAATCCTAACTCGCTCCGGATCGCGATCCAGCGCGAATTTCAGGCCGTTGATGGGCAGATGCCGATCTCGAAAGTCCGCACCATGGAGCAGGTGATTGCCGACAACGTTTCGCGCCAAAATTTCAACATGCTGGTGCTAAGCATCTTCGCCGGCATCGCTTTGGTGCTAGCCGCAATCGGCATCTATGGTCTGATGTCCTACTCGGTCGAGCAACAGACAAAGGAGCTCGGCATCCGCATGGCACTGGGGGCCGGTAAGTCCGAAGTGCTGAAGCTCATGCTCAAACAGGGCATGACACCCGCATGCATCGGCGTCGCCGCTGGCCTGGCGATTGCTTATGGCCTTACACGCTTACTTGCCACATTGCTTTACGGCGTGAAGGCGAGCGATCCGCTCACCTTTGCGATCGTCGCTGTCACCCTAACCGCCGTTGCATTCTTCGCCACATACTTTCCTTCCCGCAGGGCCGCAAGAGTAGATCCGTTGGTGGCCCTTCGCGAGGAGTGACTACTGAGGGCGGTCCGCTTGCTTGCGCGCGCGGTTCGGCCGAGCACCTGAATGCATGGCGTTCGTTTTCCGAGCCGCGACCGCGAGGGAGCGGTTTTTCAAAGGAGTGGTTTGTGTCCAGATGATCCGGCTTTCAAGAGGATCCCAAGTCGGTCAATAGATCGTCCAGACACCTGGAGTGGCGAGTTCAATCAGGTGCCGGTCTGGATCACGAAAGTAGACGCTTTGGCCGCCCAACTCCCACGTGCGCTTCTCTTCCACCGCGATTCCATTCTCTTCCAGCCAGGCTTCCCATCGGGCGAGTTCCGAAGCCGGAATCGCGAACGCAACATGAAGCTCGCCGTCGCCGTCATGCGGAGATTGTATGGGGAGTGAACCACGCTTCTTGAATAACAACAAAACCTGACGGTTGCCGGCCTGCATGGCGCAACCCCGCGCTCCGAAATCGCTGATAACAGGAAATCCGAAGATTTTCTGGTAAAACCGAGCTGAAGCAGCCACATCGTCTACGTAGAGTGAGGACTCGAGGAGTCCTTCGGATTCAGGATGCATACTATTCCGGCATGCGAAAGCGGTAGCCGATCCAGGGCTCAGTCAAGATGTAGTCGGGCTTTTCGGGAACGGGTTCCAACTTCTTGCGCAATTGTTTGACAAAGACGCGAAGATATTCCACCTGCTCGCCGTAATCAGGCCCCCACACAGCTTGCAGAAGCTCACGGTGAGAGATGGTTTTATTCGGGTGCGTGAGGAAATAGCGCAGGAGATCAAACTCTTTAGGCGTGAGGCGAACTGGCTGGCCGTTGACGGTTAGACAACGTGAAGCGAAATCGATTTCCACGTTGCCGAAGTGAACGCTTTGAGGCGCGGCGTCGGAGACAAGCGGCGAGCGGCGCAGAGCGGCACGGATGCGAGCTAGCAGTTCGGGCATGCTGAACGGCTTGCTAACAAAATCGTCAGCCCCCGCATCGAGCGCTTCCACTTTGTCGCGCTCGTCATTACGGACCGTGAGCACGATAATGGGAGTTTCGGAAAATTCGCGGATCTCGCGGCACGCCGCCAACCCGCCGATGCCTTGCATATTCATGTCAAGCAAGACGAGATCGCAGGGTTCGGTCCGCAAGCGCTCGATCGCCTCCTCGCCGGTTCTTACGTCGAAGATCTCATAACCGGCGCCAATCAGGCTGGTCCGCAAAACGCGGCGGATTTGCGGCTCGTCGTCGACTACCAGAATGCGTCCTGCGCTCATGCCTGTGGTCTCTTTTTCAGGGGAATCGACATGCTAAAGACCGAGCCACCGTCGGGCGCCGCTTCCGCCCAGATCTCTCCGCCGTGTGCCTGCACAATGTCTTTTGCAATTGACAGTCCGAGCCCAGCGCCCGTGACATTCTGGCGGCCTGGCGAACGGTAAAACCGATCGAAAATTTTGAACCGCTCCCCCTCCGGTATGCCCGCTCCTTTATCTTCCACACTGAATAATACCTGCGACTCGTTGCGGCGAGCGGCGATGCGGATTGGACTGCCGGGCGGCGAGTATTTCACGGCGTTGTCGACGAGCTGCCGGAGCGCCATTTGAAGCAGCTCGCGATCCACTTCTAAAACCGGCAAATTGGGTTCGATGTTTAACTCGAAGGGCCGCGCGCCGCTTGCTCTCTGGACAGGCTCGGCCGCTCCTATCGCGATGTCCTGAGCATGCGAGGGATTCGATTGAAGCTGTATTCGGCCGGCCTCGAGCCGCGCCATATGTATCGCTTCGGTGACGAGACTACTGAGCCGGTCAGCTTCTTCGTCGATAACGGTCGTCAGTTCCCGCGCATGCTCTGGCGCGACCGCATGAGCCGACAATAAAGTAGTGCTCGCTGCTTTGATCGAAGTGAGAGGCGTTTTAAATTCGTGCGCGATCGCATCGAGCAGCGTTGACTTCAGCTCGTCACTCTGGCGTGCGGCCTCCGCCCGGTTCGCCTGCTCGTAGGCCCGCGAACGTTCAATCCCAATCGCTGCCAGGTTTACCAACCCGTTCAGCGCGCTGTCGGAAAGCGAAGGAATGGCGAGGGCCAGGCTGCCGATTGGTTCTGCTCCCAGCCGGATTGCCGTCACAATCGTTCTCCGGTTTGTTTCGCGAAGTTGCGTGCCGCGAGTGGCTGCTTCTCTCAGCAGTTCTTCCACGCCTGGAATTTCCTCGGGTCCGGCCCGGTAAAAAGCGCCAGATTCCTTCTCGTACAGCACCACGGCCGGAGCCTCCAGAACGCGAGCGATGTGTGCCGCCAGTTGCTGCGCCACGGACGTAGCTGGATCGAGAAGCAAAATAGCCCGGCTCAGGCTGTAGAGCTGCTCCATTTCCCTTTGACGGCCTGTAGCTTGAATCGCCTGTCGCCGCACCGTGTCCGAAAGCTGGCTCGCAATCACGGAAGTTGCAAGAAAAGCCAACAGCGCAATCCAGTTCTGCGGGTCGGCGACTGTGAGCGTGCCAATGGGCGGCAGAAAAAAGAAATTGAATAGCAGAACCGAAACGAGGGAAGCGTATGTGGACTCGAGCAGACCCCAGCGCGCGCCGGTGAACAAAACGGCCAGCAGATAGATGAATCCAGCAGTCGTCGCATTCACCTTAACCAGCCGGAAGCAAACGAACGTGACCAACGCCAGCACGCATGTGATTGCAGTGAACCGGAGCAGAATGTTAAATCGATTCAGCGGCATCGAAGGGGCAAATCCCCAACAGCCCTCCTCTTGTTCATTCGTACCGCAGCGCCTTCAAGGGTTCGATTCGCATTGCGCGGAGAGCCGGCGTGAGGCCCGCAATGCCGGCCGCGATTGCGATCAGCAGGATGGCTGCCAGCAAGACTAGGGGATCGTGTGCCTTAATCCCGAATAATTGCGACTCAATCAGGCGAGCGAGGGCATAGCTTGCAGGTAGGCCGACGATTGTACCTATGCCAAGCAGGATGGCAATCTCTCGGAACACGAGCGACAGGATGGTTCGCCGGTCGGCGCCCAACGCCAAGCGAATGCCGAACTCACGCGTGCGCCGCGTCACGGCATAGGAGATTGTTCCGTAGAGTCCCACGCCTGCCAGAATCATGGCGAGAACTCCAAAGCTGACAGCCAGGATCGCAATCAGCCGGTCTGTGTAGATGGAATCGTCCACCATGGTTTTCATCGAGGTGAGGCGATCAATGGGGACGTTCGGATCGAGCCGCTTCACGGTCATTCTTACGGCATTCATCAGCGATGATTCATCGCCGCGGGCGCGAATAAAAAACGCGGCTTGCCCCATGAACTCGTCGTCCGCCTGCTCTTTTGGAACGTAAAGGAAACGAGTAGGCTGCTCACGAAGGCCGCTGAACTTTGAATCTTTCACTACGCCGACAACTTCAGTATCCGTGTCTTGCGGGCCTATCTTGATATGCCGGCCGATCGGATTCTCGTTCTCGAAAAGGTAATGGGCGAGCGTTTGGTTAATAATCGCCACTTTTGCCGATGTGCGCGTGTCTGTTTCGGCGAACGTGCGGCCGGAAAGAAGCGGAATGCCAAGAGTTTGAAAATAGCGAGGCCCGGCTGCATTCTCTTGAACAGAGATCGATTCGCTGCCTCTCTCCGACCCCGGCCGGTTTACGCCAGTCCCCCAGTTTTCGCCGCCGAAAGGCCTAAATTCGCCGATGGCCGCCGATACCACGCCGGGCATGTTTTGAAACTTCTGGTCGAGCTCGCGAAACAGCGCGGCGGCACGTTCGCGCGAGTAGCCGCTCAAAGTCGGATCGATCGAGAACGTGACCAAGTGCTGGGGCTTGAAACCGGGATCATAGTAGAGCAAATTCACCAGACTCCGGGTAAATAGTCCGGCGCCGATGAGCAAAAGAAACGAAAGGCAGATTTGAGCGGCAACCAGTGCTTGCCGGGTTCGCGATTGCGCACCGGTACTGCTCACGCTCATACTTTGATCCTTTAGCGCCGAGACGAGCGAGGGTTTCGTCGTTTGAAGCGCCGGAGCCAGTCCAAAGACGATTCCCGTCAAGACCGAAAGGCCCAGGCTGAATAGAAGAACGCGCCAGTCGAGGTTTGCGGAAAGCCAGCCGCCTGTCGCATCGGCCGGCAATACGGCCAAAAGGCCTTCGATAAGGGACCGGGCGGCAAATATACCGAGGCAACCGCCGGCAAGCGATAATACGGTGCTCTCAATCAGGAGCTGCCGGAAAATTTGGCCTCGTCCGGCTCCAATCGCGAGCCGGACCGCGATTTCCTTCTGGCGGGATGCCCCGCGCGCCATCAGTAGATTGGCGACGTTGGCGCACGCGATCAGCAGCACAAGACCGACCATGAACATCAGAACCACGAGCGGTGCCTGCCACTGATCACGAAGCTCGTTCAGACCCTGCGCCGCGGAACGGACGGTTACCGTCTTGGCGGCCAGCTTCTTTCTCGCGTCCGCGTCGAGATCGCGGAAGCGCGGCAGCTCACTGGCCATGACCGACCGGTACAGAGGGAGCAGCATCGCGTTGGCCTGTGCCTCGGTGACGCCCGGTTTTAGCCTACCGCAGATATTTAGCCAGTTTGAGTCGGGTCGATCGTTGTCCCAATCGGCCGCAACCATGCCGAGCATTGAGACGGGCGCGAAGAAATCGGGAGTGTCTCCGGAAACCAGGCCGCGAAAGCTCCGTGGGGCTACGCCAACCACTTCGACCGGATGATTATTCATCAAGATGCGGCTGTTCAGAACAGCGGGATCTGCGCCCAGATGCCCGGCCCAGTAGGAATAACTGAGCACAATAGCGTTCGACGGAGCCGAACGTTGATCGTCACTGGGTAAAAGCAAACGGCCGAGGGCAGATTTGACTCCTAATACCTCAAAGAAATTTCCAGTAACGACTTCCGCCGTAGTATTCGCTGCATTTCCGTGGAAGGCGAGCGTCGCCGGAAACAGGGCGCGCGCAATAACGCCCGAGAAAACTTGATTTCTGTCGCGCAGCTCTTTGTACATCGGATACGAGAACACGGAGTGGCTGTTGTCGCGCCGCTCACGGCCGCGGTGATATGGGTCGGATTCAAGTACGACCAGCGATGCCGGATCTTTTACGGGAACTGAGCGGAGCACGACCTGATACAACAACGAAAAAACTGCCGTATTGGCCCCGATGCCGAGCCCGAGAGTGAGAATGGTCAAGATTACAAACCCGGGTGAGCGCCGCAGCGTGCGAGCTGCGAACCGAAGATCGTTCCACATAGAGAAATAGTAGTACGGTGCGGCTAGAGCCTCAGGGCAAGGCAGGCCTCGTCTCTACGAGTTCCGCTTCCCACGAAACCCATTCGTCAAGCAACGGAAAATAGAGCCCTACGGCAACGTTCGCATTACCGGCTTCCTGAAGAAGGCGAGCGTAGAGTTCAAGCTGAGTCTGGTAACGCCGCTTTTGCTCTTTGAGAAACAGCTCGCGGCCGGCGCCTTCGTGAGTACTGGTTTTATAATCGATGATCCAGCGCGTACCCGAGGCGTCGATAAACATCCGGTCGATGCGCGCGGTGATGAGCTGCCGGTCGAGCAATCCGCCTAGCGCCCACTCGCATTGTGCGCCAGTGTGGGGCGAGAGAATCCAGCGGCCGCGCTCGCTTTCGAGTGTATTGCGTAAGGACGTTAGCACACGATCAGCGGCGGCGGCTCGTTCTGAGCCCGGTACTCCGGCACGTTCCAGTTCGCTCTTGGCGAATGCGGCGAATCCGGCAATTTTTGCGCTGGTCCAGCTCTCGAGGCCTTCTTCGGCCACCCGGCGAAGCAGGTCGTGGACAATATTGCCGACGTGACGGCCCGTTTCACTTACCCATTCGTAACTGGGTTCGCGTTCAGACGGCGTATCGGCATCGTAAGCAGGCCTCCACGGGACGGCCGGCTGCGGAGCTGGCAGCCGCCACGAAGCGGGAAGACGCCGAAGCACGGTTACATTTGGCGCCGTGAGCGTAAGAGTTTGCTGCGCGGGCTGTCGAGCCAGACGGCGCTCGAGTTCGGCCTCGAACAGTTCCTTCTCTTTCGGCCAAAGCAGTTTCAGGAAGCCGCCCGGAGCACAGA
>JBAUZG010000231.1:0-22996 GCA_049585195.1 Bryobacteraceae bacterium
GTGCCAATCCGTATTGAGCCGAAAACGACGATCGCAAAACATTGAACTCGTTGACCAGCTCGTACGGAGGATTCCAGATGGTTTGAAATCCCTGCGTTTCCGATTGCGCCATGGGAATGCCGTTAAAAACCACTTCGCTTTCGAAGTCCACCCCACCGTTGACCCGCTTGCTAAAGTTGCTGCCCGTGACGCCGGGCGCGAGGAACAGAAACTGGTCGATCTGGCGTCCGCGTCCGCCGGCGTTGGGGTTGTTAATTTGGTTCGGCAGTTCCTGAACGACCTTGTTTTCAATGGTGGTACCAAGGTCCGGGGTTGTGGTGTCGAGCGCCACGGCGCTCGCTTGCACCTCCACTGTTTGGCTTGCGGTACCCGGCTGGAGCGACGCGTCTACCGTCGAGACCTTGGCCACTTCGACTCCGACGCCGTTGTTAACCGAGGTTTGAAAGCCGGCGGATTCGATCTTGACGGTGTAAGTACCAGGAATCAAATCGGTGAATTTGTAGGTTCCAGCCGAGCTGGTATCCGTGGTTCTGACGACGCCGGTTGCGTCATTTGTTGCGCTCACCTTCGCATTGGGTACGACAGCGCCCGTTGCGTCTGTCACGGTTCCTGAAATGCCCTGAAGGAGCTGTGCCCGCAGGCTGCCGCTACCTAGGAAAAACAAGCACAGGCACACCACTAGCCAGTGCTGCGACGTTGCAACTTTGTACCTCATTTGTCTCCCCTGCAATCTTTTCGCGTCAACTAGATGAAATCTGTTAACTGCCGCTTTAGGGAGTATATTCGCTTTGGCGAGGGGCTGACAAGCGAAATTTTGTACAGTTCACACGTTTGCTCTAACTTTTGCTTTCGATTCGGACGTCGAAGGGCTTCTGTTTCGGCGAGGTGACAAGCGAAACAAACGATTCGTAAATTTCAGGCCAGGCGCGGCATTCTTTGGTACGCTCTCGGTTTGCATCTCGTACTTGCAGTTTGGATGGCCGCCGCGGCAACGCAGGTTGGCCACCCCTGCATCTCGTGTCACCCAAAGGAAGTGGAAGGCTTTTCACGTTCGCCGATGGCCCACTCACTCGGCGCCGCCGGCCGCGCACCCGAAGGCACATTTGCGCATAGCTTTTCCGGAACAAAGTTCACGATTAGCAATGAAAACGGGGAAGTGCGGCAAACGCTCGAACGGCCCGGTCTGACCGAATCACTAACTGTGCAATATGCGATCGGCTCCGGCAGCCATGCCGTCGGCTATCTCGCCCGCGTGGGCGATCATTTGTTTCAGTCTCCCGTGGCCTATTACACGAATCGTGGTTTGTGGGATGTGGCGCCCGGGTATGAAGACACGCCCGATCCCGATTTTTCGCGCCCGGTTACCGTCGAGTGCCTCGACTGCCATTCCGGCAAGCCGCTCGAAAAACCCGATACGTTGAATAGCTACGAAGCTCCATTCTTCGCGCCTGCTGCCATCGGCTGCGAGCGCTGCCACGGCGATCCGGCCGCGCATCTTCGGTCGCCCTTGCCCGGAACAATCGTCAATCCGGCGCGGCTTTCTCCCAGCACGCGCGATAGTGTCTGCGAGCAATGCCACCTGGCCGGCGAGGTGCGCATTCCCAATCCCGGTAAAAGCGTCGCCGATTTCCGCCCTGGCCATCCGCTTGAAGATACATTTACGGTATATGTCGCCGAGCGTAGGGGAGAACGAACCATAAAAGTGATCAGCCATTCCGAACAACTCGCGCAGAGCGCCTGCGCGCGAATGAGCGGGGGAAGATTGTGGTGTGGAACGTGCCATAATCCGCATGAGACTCCTGTCCAAAAGGCTGCCTATTATCGCGAGCGGTGCTTAAGCTGCCATGCGGCTACGCTCGAACCATCGCATGCCGCCCCAGGCCGCGATTGCGTTGCCTGCCACATGCCTCGCCGCAACGCCAAAGACGGAGGCCACACCGCGTTCACCGATCACCGGATTACACGGCGGCCGGAGCCAGAAGGCGAAGTGGCATTGGCGAACGATCTGGCTGCATGGCGCGAGCCGGAAACTAAGCTGCAGGAGCGGAATCTTGCCTTGGCCCTGGTCACGGTGGGCATGGAAACCAACAATAGAGACGAAATCATTCGCGGTTACCGGATGCTCAACAAGGTTGCGCAACAGTTCCCGAACGATGCGCCCGTATTGACTGCGCTCGGCACAATCGTGTTGACGGCGAAGGAGACGGCCGCAGCCGGGCAATATTTCGAGCGTGCTCTCGAACTCCGCCCCAACTATGCGCCATATCGCGTGAATCTGGCCACGGCTTTATTAGCCGAAGGAAACACCGCCGAAGCAGCGCGGCAGTTGGAGCAGGCCGTTGAACTCGATCCGCTGCTCGAACAAGCGGTTCAACTGTTGAGCCGCGTCTACAAGATGCAAGGCCAGTCGATAAAGGCGGAGGAACTGACCGCCAAATACCGCGCCGCCATGGGCATTACGGCCAAGCCGGTGAAGTAATGCGACAGCTCGCGCTCGTGCTTGTAATGATCGGCCTTCAACCGCTTGCTTACGCGCGCGGCTCGGCAGACCATCTTCCGAGCCGCGACCGCGAGGGAGCAGTTGCGGCAAACGCCGGCTATGCCGGTCCGCAAGCCTGCGCCGGTTGTCATAAGGAAATTGCGGCGAGCCAGACCAAAACGGCAATGGCCAACACCTGGCATGGAGCCGTCCCGGCATCGTTTCCACGAGATTTCGAAATCAAAACGAAGGAGGGGCCGGAGCCGGCGTTGCAATACGCGGTCCTGCGCTCTGCAACTCATCTTGCCTTTTCAACCTCGATACCAAACAGCCGGACGGTAACGCTTCCTGTCGAATCGGTTGTAGGCGGCAAGCGCCACGGTCTCAGTTTTCTGGAGCGTATCGATCAAGTTGACGGAATACCGCTCGAACGTCCAGCGTTGATCGAAGCCCGCTATGCCTATAATGCGTTTCACGGAAAACTTGAGCTTTCGCCCGGCTTCGAAACGGAGAAGCCGCGCAACTACGAAGACGCACTCGGCCGCATTCTCAATCCCGATTTCGAAACGAAATGCCTCACCTGTCACGCCAAGCCCGAGACGCCCGGTTCCGGCCCGCAAGGCGGAGTGCGCTGCGAAAACTGTCATGGCCCAGCGGCGGATCATGCCGGTTCGATGGCCGGCGGAAATCGTCAGGTGCCGCCAATTCTGCCGGCGCGATTACGCGGCGCGGAAAGCATGAATGTATGCGCGCCCTGTCACAGCGGCACCAGTCAACAGTCCGATCCCATGCCGGACGATCTGCTGGTCTCGAATCAGGTACCCGCGCTTCGCAATTCGGAATGCTTCATTCAAAGTGGCGCGGGAATTTCGTGCACAAATTGCCACGACCCGCACCAGGATTCGCCTCAAGTAGCGCAGCGCTCGGTTGCAGCTTGTCTTCAATGCCACAGCTCTTCAGTAAAACAGCATGCGGCCATATGCCCGGTGAATGCTACGGACGGGTGCATCGGCTGCCACATGCCGGGCATCGACAAAGGCTCGTTCCGGATGACGGACCACTGGATACGCGTTCATCCGGAGCAAGGCATAAAAGCCCAGAAGACCGATAGCGGTTTGCGGTCACTCGTTCCGCCCAAGCGCGAGTTCCTGCGCATCATCGTGGTGGGAGATCAGCAGAAAGCGGCTCAGGCCGCTGCGCGACTGGCTCATGGCGAATCGTTCTCCAATGTTGCACGGCAAGTCTCAGAAGATGCAACTGCGCCAGGGGGCGGCTACATCGGCGAATTGGAACTAGCGCAAATGGATTCGAAACTCGCCGCTGCCGCCGTTCAATTGCAATACGGCGAGACTAGCCCGGTGGTGGATCTGGGTAATCGCTTCGTCATTCTGTATCGTATGGCGCGCGATTTCAAGTGGCAGGCCGATCAACTGTTTCAACAAGCCTCCGCGCTAAAAAACCACGGCGATCTCAAAGGCGCAATTTCCAAGAATGAGTCAGCCCTTGAAATCTATCCGTATTTTCTGCGGGCGCTCGTTTTTATGGGAACGAATCTTGGTGAGGCGGGCGACCGGCGGCGCGCATCTGAAATTCTGCAATTCGCCTCGCAAACGTATCCAAAAGATGCTTCCACACAGTTCGACTTCGGCTTGACATTGAGGCCGGGCTCTCCGGAGCAAGTGGCAGCGTTCCGGCGCGCCATTGAATTAGATCCGAATCTGATTGCCAGTTACGAAAGCTTGGGCGCAGCCTTATATTCGAGCGGTCAGCCGCAAAATGCAATCGAAGTGTTTCGCAAGGGCCTTGAGATCGATCCGCTCTCGGCAATCCTCAATTACGACTTGGGCCTCGCGCTCGGCGAGCAAGGCGATCGAGAGGGCGGCGAGCGAACGCTTCGTCTGGCGCGGAAGTTGGACCCGCACATTGGCGCCACGGACAATCGACTTAGGACGAACGAGAAAATGCAATAGCTGCGAGATAGGCCGGGCTCAAGCCCCGCGCGGGCTGAAGCCCACCCTCCGAGGGTCAGCCCACAATCCGCCCGTCGCGCATCGACACTGTCCGGTCGGCGAAAGCCGCAGCCTCCGGGTTATGCGTAATCATGAGGATGGTATGCCCGGTCTGCCGATTCACGTCGCGAAGTAGCGAGAGCACAGCGGTCGAGTTCTCCGTATCCAGATTCCCCGTCGGTTCATCCGCCAACAGGATCGCCGGCCGGTTCACCATCGCTCTTGCGATCGCCACCCGCTGCTGCTCGCCTCCCGATAAAGCGCTCGGTTTGTGATCGAGCCGTTGACTGATGTTCAGCATTTCCAGAATGCGCGTAAACTCCGGCGGCAACGGTCCGTTGTTATGTGCCAGGTATCGCGCCATCATGATGTTGTCCCGCGCGCTCAGCGTCGGCAGAAGGTTGTATTTCTGAAATACAAATCCGACCTTCCGCTGCCGTAGTTCGGTCCGCTGCGAGTCTGAAAGGTTTTGCAGATTCTCACCATCCAGAATCACCTCGCCCTCGGTGGGCGCGAGCAAGCCGCCGAGAATATGGAACAGCGTCGATTTGCCCGATCCGGACGGCCCTATCACCGAAAGAAACTCGCCGCGCGCGACTTGAAGATCTACTCCTCGCAACGCGTGTACATCTATCTCGCCCGAATGATAGACCTTTTTCAAATTGCGGGTTTCAATGACCGGCGCGCCGTCAATCATATGCCAGCGCCTCGATGGCATCCTGTTTCGCTGCTTTCATGCCGGGGTAGACCGCGCCCAGCAATGCACCCACAATGGCAATTGCAGCGGCGGTGGGCCACCAGTCGGGCACATTAACAACCTGGATCGACGCCGGAACGATCGTCATAATCAGTCCTTTGGCGCCGAACGTAAGCAGGATGCCGATTACTGAACCCACGAGCGCCAACACCAGCGTCTCGCGAACCAGAATGTTGATAATTGTTATCGGCTTCGCGCCCAGCGCCTTCAAAATGCCGATCTCGCGCGTCCGTTCAAGCACCGCCGTGTACATGGATAGGAAAACCACGAGAAAGCCAACGATTATCGACAGCCCGATCACAATATTGATGAAAGCCTTCAATGGCGGCAAGCTATTTACGCTGTAGAGCGAGGTCAGCTCGCCGATCGAAACGGCACGCAGGTTGCCTTTCAGCAATTCGTTGAGTTGATTGATCACCGTCTGCGTGTTCGCTGGATTATCGAGTTTCACCACAATCTGCGTGACACGTCCCTGGTTGCCTGTGAGCTCTTGCAGGCGTTCTTTTGAAGCAATTAAATGGCTCAACTTGCCTTCTTCCACAACGCCAGCGACTCTCCAGTTGTGGTTGAGGAGCTTGACCGTCTGACCCGCCTTCACTTTACTCTCGCGCTGATAGTAGTCGTCGACCAGGATGTCATCGGGCCCCGTCGGCGGCCCGCCTTCCAAATATTTGAACCCGCCGCTCATCGTCACAAACTTGTCTAGATCGACGCCGGCCATCGTCGTAAACCCGAAGATTTGCGCAATCACCACGCCCAGGGCCATCTGAACGTGCGGCTGTTTCGATACCAAGCTGACGAATTTTTCGTTGATCTGTGCCGAGGCGAGTGTGAACGAATTTGCTCCCTCGGGCCTCAGCCAGATTTCCGCGCCAACTCCTCGCGCACGCCTCGCCGAATCTTCGAGCATGCCCTGGCTCAATCCCACGAGCGTCAGAATCGTCGTCACCTGAACGCCGATCACGACCGCACTCAGAACCGTTCTCACCCATCGATGTTTCAGATTTGCGAGAACCAGTTTGTTGATCATCGGCGGGGAACGCAGCTTGTAAAGGCGAGCTCAGGGGGCGGCCCTTGCAGCACTCCGATTATATCGACGCCTTGCCTTTTCTCTGAGCTAAGCGCCTGTTCAGGCCGTTTAGAAAATCAGCCGCCACTCTCACAATCGGTATATGTTCGAGATCCACACGCTCGTTCATTTGCCGCATGGTGTTCTCATCGATCTGGCCCGACAATTCGCTCAATACAGCGGCGAGACCGGGCTTTTGCATCAGAGCCTCGTCACGAACGATGAAACACGCCTGGTACGGTGGAAACGCATGCTGATCGTCCGCCAAAACCCGGTACTGATCCGACATGAGCAACCCATCGGTCGAATTTGCCGCCGCCATATCGATCTGATGTCCATTCAGTGCGCGATATAGCAACCCTAAATCCATCGTTTTGGGAAGGCCGTTCCATCGCAAACGATACACTGAATCCAAACGGGCTAGCCCATCCGGCCTCGTCAGAAACTCATAACCAACGCCGAGCCGCCACCCACGCTCCGACGCCGCCGACAACGTTTGCGCTCGAAGCTTTGCTGCATCGTCCTCGCGCACTGCCATCGCGAACGAATCGTCAAATCCCAAAGGCTGCATCCAACGCAGGTGAAACCGCTCTTCGTAGAGCGACGAAACAGTTCTGAATACGCCTTTCGGATCGGTGTTCAACGGCTGTTTCAGCACGGCAGTCAAAGCTGTCCCCGTATACTCCGGATAAAAATCAATCTCGCCGTTTTTCAATGCGAGATGCGCTAAAAGTGTCCCGCCCAGATCGAGACGCCTCTCGACTTTCACATGCAGCCTGTTCTCGATCTGCTGCGCCGCGATCTCACCCAATACGATCTGTTCAGTGAAGTTCTTCGAACCGGCAATAATCGCGTCGCGCCGCCCACAGCCTAAAGGCGCTAACGCTAACACTGCCGCGAATCCTAGCAGTGTGCCCCGTCTCAAGACGCAACCTGCCAGCGCTTTTCAATCATCGACATGGCTCCATCCGCGACGAGTGCCAGCACGGCGGCAGGCAACGCTCCGGCGAGAATCTCGACTGTATCTACCGAGGCCAACCCGCGAAAGATCAAAACGCCGAGTCCGCCTGCGCCAATCGCGGCCGCGATAGTGGCCGTGCCGATCGTGGCCGTAAGTGCCGTTCGTATGCCTGCCAATATGGTTGCCGCGGCCAGCGGCAATTCGACGTGGAACAGCAATTGCCCATCTGTCATGCCCATCGCTGTGGCCGATTGCCGCACAGCCGGATCGACGCCGGCGATACCCGCGATCGTGTTCCGAAGTATGGGCAGCAGCGCGTAAAGAATCAGGCTCAATATCGCGACCCGCTTCCCTATTCCGCCGATCAACGGAATCGGTATCAGAAATCCGAACATTGCCAGGCTCGGTATGGTTTGCGCGACGTTCGCAAACGCGATGGCATACCGCCGCACCACTGTGTGACGCGTGCTCAATATTCCGAGCGAAACCCCGAGCGCAGTCGCAATGCCCGAAGAAATCAACACAATCCAGATGTGCTCGACGAGCAGCGACCCCACATCTCGGGCCAGCGTTTTGATAACCAGCTCGTCCATCAGTTCACGCCTTGACGCGAGGGAAGGGTTTCGAGGAACGCCCGAGCCACCGGCGTATTCGTGTGCAGAAACTGCCGGCGTTCCGCTATCGTCTCCAAACGGCCGCCGTCGAGCACCGCGATTCTAGTACCCAGTTTCAACGCCTCGGTCACGTCGTGCGTGACGAAAATAGCTGGAATCGAATAGCGCTCGCGTAAAGCGAGGAACTGCTGCTGCATATCCAGCCGCGTCAATGGGTCTAAGGCGCCAAACGGCTCGTCAAACAGCAACAGCGCGGGATTCGCAGCGAGCGCCCGCGCTACGCCGACACGTTGGCGCTGGCCCCCGGATAGCTGATGCGGCATGCGGCCGGCATACTGCCCATACGGAAGCTGCACCTGATCGAGCAGCTCCCGGACCCGCGCCTCAATCCGCTCCGAATTCCACTCGAGCAGCTTTGGAACGAGCGCCACATTTTGCGCTACGGTCCAGTGCGGGAGCAACCCGATTTCTTGAATCACGTACCCGATGCGCCTGCGCAATGCGATGACATCGAGACTTCGCAGATCGCGTCCCTCAAACTCAATTTCACCTCGCTGAAATTCGAGAAGCCGGACAATCACTTGGATCGCGCTCGTCTTACCGGACCCACTCCGGCCTAGCAACACCAGCGTCTCGCCTTCATCCAAATCGAACGAAAGGCGGTCGAGCACAACCCGGCCGCTGCGCTGGCATTCTACATCGCGGAAAGAGAGGAACGGCACGTCACCAGCAGGTTAGCAAGCTACCGCCAACGCAAATTCAGCAAATCCGCTTTTAAAGCAATTCCGTCCGATACTTTGGAGCCAGTGCCTCTAGCTTCGCTTTGAACTCCGCCTGTGCTGCCTCGTCGAGCTTGGGAGCGGGCGTTGTCCGTGTCGCGACCGGAACGCCGATTTCCCAGAAGAACTTCTCTGGACCGGCCGGCGAACAGGTGCACAGCAATCTAACCGCCTTTGAAGACGAATTACGAAATTGATGCGGCGCGTTCGCGGGAACGTTGATCGTCTCCCCTGCGCGCACCACCACTTTCTCGCCGCGAAAGGTCGCCTCAATCTCCCCTTCAAGCACTGTGAACGTTTCTTCGAAATCGTGGCGATGGGGAGGCGGGCCGCCATTAGGCGGAATGTGCATGTCGATTAGGCAGAAGCGGCCTGCCGTGTCCTCCCCTGTAAGAAGAATCGTATACGTATCTCCGACCAAACCAACGTGGCGTAAACTCTGATCGGTATCCGGTTTTGCAAAGGTGAGATTCCGTTGCAAGTCGTCGGGCGGAATCGTCGAACCCGTCTGCGCCAGGGCGCCTGGTTTATCGAGCATTCTGAAACTCCTGTAGTTGAAATTCAGGCCATTCTGTCATCGTTCTGGCGGGAATCACTCTCCTCACGACTTCCAGGCCTTTAGGGCTCTAAGTCTTGCTCGGATTACCGTCGCTTAGCTACAGAGGCCGCTGCGGTAATATCGCGCGAATAAACAGAGGTATCGGGATGCGTTAAGGAAACAGCATCGATTCCGAAGTTACGCCTCCCAGAGCGATTCCGCAAACGGCCATTCCTCGTCCACCCATGTGTTCAGCACCTTGAATCCGCTCGCGATCGCGCTTTCCTGCAGGTCTTCCATTGTGAATTTGTGAGACGACTCGGTCCATATCGTTTCGCCCGGTGCGAAATCGGCCGAAACTCCGAGCGAAGGGAACGTCACCGTCTGATGCATCAGCGAGGCCAGGTGCATTTCAATCCTGCGCTCGCATGCGTTCCATACCGCCTGGTGTTCGAACGCCCTCAGATTGAAATTTGCTTGAAGCTCGCGATTCATTCTTGCGAGAACATTCATGTTAAATGATGCTGTCACGCCCAGTGGATCGTCATATGCCGCCAGCATGTCGTCGATGTTCTTGACCAGGTCCACGCCCAGAAGAAAGAGATCGCCCGGTCGCAGATGCGTATGGAGCTTGCGCAGAAATTCGATTCGCTGCTCCGGTTCGAAATTGCCGATAGAGCTCCCTAGAAACAGCAACAATAAGCGGCTTCGTTGCGGCCGCAATCTGGACAACTGCGTGACCCCTTCCAGATAATCGGCATGAATTGGTTCAATATCGGCGAACGAGGCGAGCTCGTTCGAACAGGTCGAGAGCGCCTCGTCGGAAACGTCAATCGGATAGTATTTCAGCGCCGCCTCGGCAATAGCCCCCAGTATGTGGCTGGTCTTCTTGCCCGATCCGCTGCCGAGCTCCGCCACCAGACATGGCGAGCCTAAGCTCTCGGCTATCTCCTTTGCGCAGCGGGCCAGCACTCTTCGATCGGCCCTGGTCAGGCCATACTCCGGCAACAGAGTGATGGCCTCGAACAATCTGCTGCCCAGCCCGTCATAGAAATATTGAGGCGGCAATTTCTTTTTCGCGCTTTTGACCAGCCCCGCAATCACATCCGCAGCAAACCCGGAAAGTTGTACTTCGGAAACAGCTGACATGAATCCCTCCTCAGTCCTCCACGCAGCGAAACGTGCCGTAGACGTATGGATAGTCGGCGCGAAACCAATTTCGGAACGAGCGGCGCAAAAGCCGCGCCCCAGTTCTCTGCGACCCGCCCTTGATTACATAATGGGCGCCATCAAAAAAATTGGCCGAGTAACCAGGGTATGTTCGAGACGGTTCAAAACCCGTGAAGGGTTCGAAGGGCGTTTGGGTCCACTCCCATCCGTTGCCTACTAATTGGCGAACGCCGTATGCGCTTTCATTCTCGGGCGTTGCATACACCGACTCCGGGTCCCATCGTTTGAAATCGAAATTGCCCAACCGGTGACTTGGCTCGGTTTCACCCCACGGGTACAAGCGCGCAGCTTCCATCGAAGCGCCGTACGCCGCCCGGTGAAACTGCGCTTCGGTCGGAAGCAATTTTCCTCTCCATGCTGCGTAAGCAGACGCTTGTTCTTGAGTCGTATAAACCGGCCAGTCCAACGGCAATGGCATCTCTTCAAACATGCTGCGGAAATAGAACTTGCCATTGCGCTCCGACCAAAAATGTGGAACAGGTCCCCCGGCGCGAACAAATTCGTAATATTCTCTGTTAGTCACCTTGAACCGCTGAATGCGGAACGAAGGAACGTGAACGACATGTTCCTCATACTCGTTGTCCCAGCCAAATGATCCATCCCGTGGTTTGCCCAGCACTGCGAAGCCCTCTCTCACATCGCAGAAGGAATTAGGTTGCATCTGGAATGATTCAGGCGCTGTTTCCGCCGCGGCCGGTTTGATTTTGGCGCCATAGTCGAAGTTGTGCCACATGTAAGCCAGCGTCTCGAGGTGCATCACCCGATGCTCTATGATCATGTGGATAGCGTCTTCCGGGGCCGAATCAAACGCTTCGTCGACGGCCCGCCGCGCCTGGGAAACATAACCATCGATCTGGTCGAGCGTTGGCCAGTCGCTCGCCGTATCGGTGGGGAGATGATTCGAGTCTGGGTCGATCCCTGCCTCGAACAGGGAATCGAGCGCCGGTTCCTTCGACCGGTGTCCGAGCCCCTTGCGGCAGATGTGGATATAGTCGAACGCGTCCAGGTGGCCAATATAAAAGACCACACGATGACGCTCCGCGATGGGCCGCTCGTATAAATGCGAAGTGCGCAGTACCGAAAACAATTCTTCGGTCCGCTTGCGTCCGGATTCGAGTTCAGCCGCCAAATGGGCTCGGTTCACCTCTGTAACTACCGCCATTCTCACCTCCTCGGAAGGCCGTCGATAGAAACGGCCGGTTAAAGCGCACCCTAATCAGATGCGGTTACGACTGTTTTGATTGCGAAGTCGTTACGTTTTGGTGCTCGAATTTCCTCTGGTATCTTGGATAAGTTCGGCAATGAAACGATGCCGTATTCCGTCCTTCCACTTCGCGAATTCATGGTGCGTCCGGCGCTGCCCGCCGCCATTTCCCGACTGACTGAAATCGCTTACAATCTGTTGTGGAGTTGGGATCATTCTATTCGTGCGGTTTTCCGCCGGCTCGATCCCAGCTTATGGAAGGACTCCAACCACAATCCGGTTCAATTCCTCGGAACCACCTCGCAAGAATCTCTCAATAAAGCGGCCAATGATCCTCGATATCTGGCGCAGTACCGCCGTGCCTGTGACAGATACGATACGTACCTGCGCAAGCGCGAGCGTAAGAGTGGTTCACCACTGATCGCCTACTTTTCGATGGAATACGGGCTTCTCGACTGTATGCCGATTTATTCGGGCGGCCTCGGTGTTCTTTCCGGCGATCATTTGAAGGCTGCGAGCGATTCCGATATTCCGTTGGTCGGAGTGGGCCTGCTCTATCAGAAGGGCTATCTGCAACAGTCGCTCAATCCCGATGGCTGGCAGCAGGAAAAAAATCCCATCAACGACTTCTACACTTTGCCTGTCCGTCCCGCTCTCAACGACAAGGGTGAGGAAGTTCTGGTCAGCATTCAACTTCCTGGAGGCGATGTCTGGATTAAGGTATGGCACATCGACACCGGCCGGGTGCGCCTGCTGCTGCTCGATACGAACGTCGCCCAGAATCAATTGCCCGAAGACCGAGAGATTACAGATCAGCTGTATGGAGGCGACCATCAGAAGCGCATCCTGCAGGAGATCGTCCTCGGTATCGGCGGCTTGCGCGCTTTGAAGAAGATGAGCATCGCGCCCACCGTTTATCACATGAACGAAGGGCACTCGGCATTCCTCGCCATCGAGCGTGTTCGTCTCCTGATGGAAGAACACGATTTGAAGTTTGCCGAGGCTCTTGAAGCGACACGCCTGAGCAATGTCTTCACTACTCATACGTGCGTCCCCGCCGGCATCGACCTCTTCGATAATGGACTCGTTTACGAATATTTTGCGCGCTATTGTGAGAACGCGGGCTTCACCTTCGAGCAGCTTCTTTCGCTCGGCCGAAAGGATATGCATGACCCTAGCGAGCGATTTTCCATGGCCGTGCTCGCGCTAAAAACTGCGGCCTTCCGAAACGCGGTTAGCGTCTTGCATCGCTCTGTCTCTCAGGAAATGTTCCAGGATCTCTGGCCCAAGCTCCCCACCCGGGAAGTCCCCATTACTTCCGTTACCAACGGCGTCCATGCTCCTACCTGGATCAACGGCGACCTCGCTTTGCTCTACGACCAGTATTTGCAGCCCGATTGGCGCGAGCGCCTCGAGGACCGGAAAATGTGGGAACTCGTCCATGAAATTCCAAGCGAGGAGGTTTGGGAGGTTCATCGGAAACGCAAGCGCCGGCTGGTGGCGTTTGTGCGCGAGCGCGGCGTCTCTCAAGCCAGCCAGCGTCGCGGCTCGCAAGCCGAAATCCGGCGCCTCGCCGAAGTACTCGACCCCGACACTTTTACCATCGGATTTGCTCGCCGCTTTGCGACTTACAAACGCGCCACTCTTCTGCTCCGCGATGTCTCCCGGCTCAAGAAGATTCTATGTAATCCCGATATGCCGGTGCAGGTTGTCGTCGCCGGCAAAGCCCACCCCAAAGACCATCCAGGCAAGTCGCTTATTCGAGAAATTGCTAACCTTTCGCGCGATCCGGAGTTGTCCAAGCGCCTTGTCTTCGTCGAAGACTACGGCATCCACGTGGCGCGTGAACTCGTTCAGGGCGTCGATCTCTGGCTCAACACTCCGCGCCGCGGCGAGGAAGCGTGCGGCACCAGCGGCATGAAGGCGGCCATGAACGGCGTTCTGAATCTCAGTATTCTTGATGGCTGGTTCGACGAAGCCTACGAGTATTCCGGCGGCTGGGCGATAGGGAACCGCGAAGCCTACGCCGAAGATCAGGATAATATCCACGCGAGCGATATCTACTCCAAATTGGAGAACGAGATCGTTCCGCTCTACTACGAGTCAATCGGCGAGGGTCCACCTCCTGAATGGGTCCGCCGCATGAAACAGAGCCTTTCTGAAATCACGCCCCGCTTCAGCGCCGGGAGGATGGTCGAAGAGTATATGCGCGAGCTCTACGAGCCGGCCCATCGTCTGTGGTCCCGAATTTCGCAGGACGATTTCCTCGAGGCCCGTCGCAAAGGAGCCTGGGATGCCAAGCTCACCGAAGCCTGGCAACGAGTGAAGTTTGTCGACGTCGGGGAGGGACCCTCCGGCCAGGTTTTGAGCGGATCGGCGGTCAAGATTCGCACCGTCGTTGATTTGGCGGGTCTCGAGCCCGCCGACGTCCGCGTAGAAGCCGTACTCGGACCCATCGGCGTCTCAGGCCAACTCGAAAATATCGAAACCGTTGTGCTGAAGCCCGTCGAGCAAGCCGGCGAAGCCTATGTCTTCTGCAACAAGCATATTGTCCGCCACACGGGACGGCTCGGCTACTCCGTACGCGTGTGCCAGGATCACTTCGAAAACCCGCTTACACGCCCGTGCAATCCGCTCCTCACATGGGGATCCGTTGGGTAAAGATTGGGCTACCATAGGAGTTAAAGCTGGGTACAAATCGGGTGAGCTCTAGGTTTTTTCCGAAGCGAGCGGAGCAATTGTTGGACCGATTGAGGGAAAGTCCTTTCCCATACAGATACTTAGGGACTAGGACTATCGATACATCTAGGTACTTTTCTTTAGTAGAATGTAGTAGCGCGCTTCTTCAAAGCGTGTTATTAACTAACTAGGTGCAAGCGGGATCTGCGACCTGGCAGTCCTACCCAATCTGAGTTCCCGCTGATCTCGAAGCGAGAGTTCCAGCGCCTGATGTAACGGGAAGCGTTCAGATCGCACTGGAATCGTACCTGGCTTAGATTGTTCTAGCAAAAGACTATTTCTGCTTTCTCACCTGAGTTCCCTCGGCGCTCACAGACGGAAGCGCTTGTTGTAAAAGGAGTCGATCCACGACTATGGACGGAGATCGAAAATATAGGCAGCGTGGGTATATGGATACGGACCGCGAACACTCCGGCACGTATCGTTCCGAACGGCCCAGACCGCAAGGCCCCAAGCTGCCTCTCGATGTCACGGGACCCAAACTCCCCAGACTCGTTCAAAACGTTGTAGCTACCCGCTGCTACAACTGTGCCGCCACGCTTCCTCCCGGAATCGCATTCGGCGGTCATTGCCCGAAATGCCAGGCCGCCTTGCATTGCTGCAAGCAGTGCGCTCACTTCGAGCCATCTACTCGCTTTCAATGCCTCAAGGCAGTCCCTGTTCGCATACCGGTGAAGGATCAGGCGAACGAGTGTGAGTTGTTTTCGCCGCGGGTGACCGTGGCCCGCGATGCGTTACCCTCCTCGCCGCCCGTGAATGGAAACGGACCTGCTAAGCCGGCCGTAATGCCCCGCACCTCGAACGACGCCCGCGCGGCCTTCGACAGCCTGTTCAAAAAATAGTGGCGGCCTGCCAGGCCTGACGACTGCCCTCTCGCGCCCTCCGCTCGTGCTACAACTGTAAGCGCATGATGATTGCACTGGCCAATCCTCACTGAATGGCCTCAAAGAGAATCTCAAAAAAATCCAGCCGCGACAAGGTAGCTGCCGCTCGCCGCCAAGGCGCCGTGCCCTGCCTGATTATTGCCGCGTTGATTCTGCTGATTTTTGCGTTTATATTCTTTGCCTCGCTCAAAACCATCTGAAGATGCGTACCGACGGAAGAACCCTCGACCAGGCAAGGCCCCTCAAAATCGCTCCGGGCTACTTGATCACGGCCGAGGGCTCGGCTCTCATCGAAGTAGGCCATACTCGAGTCTTGTGTGCGGCTACCGTCGAGGACACAACCCCGGCTTTTTTACGGAACACGGGGAAGGGCTGGGTCACAGCCGAGTACTCGATGCTTCCCCGCGCGACAGCCACGCGCACGCCTCGAGAGGTCTCAAAAGGCAAACCTTCGGGCCGCACACATGAGATACAGCGGCTCATCGGGCGCTCGCTCCGTTCCGTCGTTGACTTGGCCGCCTTGGGCGAACGCGCCATCATCGTCGATTGCGATGTCCTTCAAGCCGACGGTGGCACGCGCACAGCGGCCATCACCGGTGCATACGTCGCTCTCGCGCAGGCGCTGCGCACACTCGTGAAGTTCAAGGTCATTGCTAAAGATCCGCTTCTCGACTCCGTCGCCGCCACCAGCGTCGGCATCGTTGGCGGCCAGGCCATGCTCGATCTCTGCTATGAAGAGGATTCCCGCGCCGAGGTCGACATGAACGTCGTCATGACCGGTGCCGGTAAATTCGTCGAAATCCAGGCGACTGCCGAAAAAACGCCCTTTGGAGACTCAGAAATGGCTACGTTGATCGGCCTTGCCAGAGCCGGCATCGAGGCCCTTTTCTCGGCACAAAAGGCCGCGCTTGACGCCAGCAAGTAATGCTGCTTTATGCTGCAACGAAGAATGAGGGAAAGCTTCGCGAGTTTGTCGAGGCTGGCGCGCGCTCGCCGGTAAAAGATCTCCACATCCAGCCGCTTCCCGGCTTGAGCGAGATCGAACCCCCCGTAGAATCGGGATCTACATTCGCGGAAAATGCGGCCATCAAAGCGCAATACTATTCACGCTTTATCAATGGCTTCGTTTTTGCCGACGACTCGGGCCTCGAGGTCGATGCGCTTCACGACGCGCCAGGTGTTTATTCGGCTCGCTACGCCGGCGAAGACGCTACGGACGCCGAGAACAATGCCCTGCTGCTCGAAAACCTACTTGGTGTCAAAAACCGCGCCGCCCGGTTCGTATGCGTCATTGCGCTAGCCCGCCACGGTCTCGTCCTGTTTACCACCCAGGGCTCGGTCGAAGGTGAGATTTTAACCGCCGAGCGCGGTCTTCAAGGATTTGGATACGATCCGCTTTTCTTCTTTCCCCCGTTCTCCCGCACCTTCGCCGAAATCAGCCAGCAGGACAAGTTTCAGGTCAGCCATCGGGGTCTCGCCTTTCGAGCTTTGCTCGACCGGCTCGCGGCCTGCGCTCTGGACGGCCCGTAGCAGCACCCACGCGCGCCTGTTCCGATAAGATACGGACATGCATTCATTGCTTCTGTACAACGGCGAGATCCGTGATGCCTCCGATCCACTGATTTCGCCCGGACAGACCGGATTTATGAATGGTTGGGGAGTGTTTAGCACTCTCCGCGTGTACGAGGGCGTGTTGTTTGCCTTCGAACGTCACTATACCCGGATGCGCCATGACGCTCAGTTGACGCGTGTGCCTATGTCCTTCTCCGCCGCCCAGCTCGAGCAATGGCTTTCGAAGCTCGTCGAAGCGAATGCAGTCGTCAACGGAACGCTCCGCGTCGCCGTTGTGCGCAATCGGGGAGGCGCTTTTGAAGGCTCCGGTATCGAGCGCGATGCCGATGTGATCGCCTTCACAACGGAGTTGACCGACTGGGGCAGCGGCGTAAAGCTTTATTATGTGCGGCAGGGCCGTCATGCGGCCTCTCCCTTCGCGGGCGCCAAAGTTACTTCCTGGCTCCAAAACCTTGCCTGGAACGAAGAGGCGCACGAGCGCGGCTTCGACGAAGTAATACTTCTCAATGAGCGAGGCGAGATCAGCGAGTGTACTTCGGCCAATATCTTCGTCATCTCCGGAGACAACGTCTGGACTCCGCCTCTCAATACCTCCGGTTGCCTTCCCGGCGTCACCCGGGCCATTCTCCTAGAGGAAATTCACGTTCCGGGTATCTCAATTGCGGAACGCAATCTCACGCCAGCGGAACTAGAGGCAGCTGATCAAGTGTTCATTACATCGACCACGCGCAATCTTCTTCCCGTGCTCGAGATTGAGGGTCGGCGCCTTCGCCAATCCTCCTCTGTTATCGCTGCCCTGAGCCAGGAGTTTGAGCGCTACCAGGCGTTCTACGCGGCGCATCATGCGATGACTAAGGAGGCGGTTCACACATGAACTCGTTCGCCCTCCGGTGCGAACGATGCGGAAGCGCCAATATCCGCCGCGCGCGTCTCCAGGGGCTTATGGAAGCTGCTCGAGCCCTGCTCGGCCGCTATCCGTTCCGATGCCGTGAGTGCCAGCACCGGTTTTCCGCGAGCGTGCTGTTTGTTTCTGAACTCTTTTATGCGAAGTGCCCGCGGTGCTTTCGAACCGATCTCACCACCTGGTCCCGCAAACACTACAACCCCGGCCTCCTGGCGAATCTCCGCATTACATTCGGCGCCCACCAGTACCGGTGCGCCGCATGCCGCCGAAACTTTGTAAGCTTTCGACCCGCGCGCCGTCCGACGCTCCTTCCCCAAAATTCCGAACCGCAAGCGTAAAGCGCCTGCTCAGGTAGCCGCCGGCTTGTTCGCGAGAATCAATGGCGAAGGCCCGGGCGAATCCAGCGTGCGCCGATTTTCGAATCCGGCCTCGCGCAACCATTCACTGATTTCGTTGAAAGAGAACGTATCGCCCTCTTCCGTGTTCACTAACATGTTCACGGCAAAGAGCAAGCCCATCGTAGAGGTCGCACGTTCGTCATCCACCAGAAGCTCGGCGATCGCAATGGTGCCGCCTGGCGCAAGCGCTTGGAACGTTTTCTCCAAAAGGGCGGGATTGCGCCGTGGCCCCTCGCTATGCAGAATGTGGCCAAGGGTAGCGACGTCGTAACCCTTCCCGAAATCGGCCGACTGCAAATCGCCTGTCACAAACTGAAACCGATCGAGCAAGCCATACCGCGCCGCCATCCTCTGCGTCACGTCGATCACGCCAGGCCAGTCGACTGCCGTCACGCTGACTTGCGGATAACTCTGCGCTAAACCGATCCCCCACACGCCGGAGCCGGCAGCAAGGTCGAGCACTCGGACCGGTTTCCCGGCGTTGGCGAGCCCTAGCTCCGCCGCCAGTGCTTGGGCCGAGGGGTAATTTACCGGGAATAGAGATTCAACCATTCCCTGAAAAAACTCTGAGCCGCTTTGTTCGCTATTGAGCGCTCTGGCTGGTTTGCCCGAGCGTACAATCTCGGTGAGCTCGAGCCATTTGGGAAGCATCTTACTGGTGCGCTTGAGTAAGCCGCCTCGAAAGGAAGGCTTTGTACTCACCAGAAAGGCCGCGCTCTCCGGCGTAAGCGCGTACCTGCCTTCGGCATCTTTGGCCAAAAGCTGGAGCGCTGTAAGCGCATTCATCACGATCGCCAGCCCGCGCGCAGAAGCACCGCTCAGTGCGGCAACTTCTCGAACGGTTTTTGGGCCGCCTTCTAGCAAATCGAAGACGCGATGCTCGAGCGCGGCTTCAATAATAAGCGGCGGCGCGTAGCCCCACGCCAGTTGCATGAGGCGCTCCGGTGTTACCGGGCTTGTGCCGGGGGCGCTCATTACACCGCTATGCCGGTCGGCTCGCGGCTGCTCTGCCCCGAAAGTACGAGCAAACACCCGATTTGCTCGCCTACTGTGGTCAGCAGCTCCATCTCGCTACCCGTATGGCTGTGCGCCAATCGGTGCTGCACATTGATAACGCCCACCACGCGGTTCTGCGATATAACTGGCGCCGACAAAAATGCCTCGAACGTATCTTCCGGCAAATCCTTAAAGTACTTGAATCGGGAATCGTTGTATGCCTCGCGCGAGATCGCGAGCAGCCTGCGCTCGCGCGCCACCCATCCGGTTAACCCCTCATCGAGATGTAGGCGGACTTTCCCAATGTGTGCTCGGCCTTCGGCATTCGAAGCATTCAATATGAGTTCGTCATCCTCGACCAGGTACACCAGACACGAATCGCAGGCCATGAACTCGACGATCAGGTCAACCACCGCGTGAAGCACGTCCTCAAGACTCATATCCCGAGTCATAAGGCGGCTTATGCGCTGAAATACCCGCAACTGCTCTTCCGCGCGCTCAAGGCGCTGCTCGAGTTCCCGAACCTTCGACACCTTCTTCATTATCACAGAGCCTTGCCGCGCCGCTCAGCAGAAACACCCTGAAGTAGTACCATTAATTGAGCCTTTTGAGGAGAGAGCCACTTCGCATGTGGAGCAAACGAAAAGAAGATGAAGTCCCACCAGTAAGAACAGCGTCACCCAGTCCGGCTCAGCCCGCGGAGACGCAGAGGAGAGAAACCACCCCCATGTCATCGCCAACCAGAACTTTTGATTCCGAACCTCGCATCGGCGGCGGTTCAGCCACACTGGGCAAAAATGTCAGCGTGAAGGGCCAGATCTTCAGCCGGGAAGACCTGACTATCGATGGCGAAGTGGAGGGCACCGTCGAGTGCCACGAACATCGGCTCACAATCGGTCCCAACGGCCGTGTCCACGCCGGTCTGAAAGCTCGTGAAATTGTGATTTACGGCTCAATTCAGGGAAATGTCGAGGCCATTGAAAAGATCGACATTAAGAAGGAAGCGAAACTTGTCGGCGATATCAAGACCAGCCGCATCATGATCGAGGACGGGGCCTACTTCAAAGGCAGCATCGATATCACCAAAACCATTCAGCCCCAGGCCCAGCCGCAGCGTCCGGCCCAGCCCGCTAATGCGACTACGGCCGCCACGGGCACAAGCACTTCGCCCACACCGTCGCCTATCGCTTCCGGAGCGGGTTCAGGCAATAAGTGATCGAAGGAGGCTCCCCCATTTTTGCGATGACCCGCCGGGTGGTGAAATTCTTTGTGGAAGGATCGCTTCAAGAATATCTTCGGTGAGACAGGCAATGCTCGGGCGGCCTCGCCTGAACGGGCTTCTACCTCAAACCAGCGCTCGCGACTTCCACCCGGCCCAAACCATTCCGCGGCATCTATCACCCGCCACAGCAGCGGCGCCGAACAGTTCTTTCAAGCCCTGCGGTCCGACGATCCTCTCTTCATACTCGATTTAGCGACAGCGAGCCAAGCGAACATTTCCTTTATCACGGAAATGGGGCACAAGCTATCGGCCGAGGACATTCTCGGCGCGATGGACCAGTGTTTCGGCGACGGCGACTTCCTCGAAAACCAGGCTGTCCCCGCTAAGGCCGAGCAATTCCTGAATCAGGTGCTCAACTTTCCCGAACACCACTTCGACGGCTGCCTGGTCTGGGACACGTTTCAATTCCTCGCCCCGCCCCTTCTCGAACAGTTCATCGGCCGGCTCCTTGCCGTAATGCGCCCCGGAGGCGTTTTACTGGCTTTCTTCTCGACTGACGAGAAGATTACACGCATGCCGGTGTATAGTTACCGAATCCAGGACGCCAAAACACTTCTGCTTGTCCCTCGCGACACCTCCCGCCCGGTGCAGTACTTTAACAATCGTTCTGTCGAGCGGCTGTTTTCTGAAACTCAATCGGTGAAGTTCTTTCTGAGCCGCGATCATCTTCGCGAAGTCATTATCCGGCGCTAAGGTTGCATTTTGGGCGAGGCGGGCCTCGCCCCTACAGTCCTTAACTGTGTTTGTAGTGGCCGGGCCTGCCTCGCCTGGCTGCTCTACGTCAAGCCTAGAATCTTCTTCGTATAAGCTAAGCTTTCATCGAGCGCGTCACGCTCCCGCTTGGCTTCATCTTTTGTCTCCCAAGCCTCGTCCCGATATGGGTGACCGCGCTCGGCGATCTCGACAAAGCGTTGGAATTCCCAGGCTGGCGTCTTTCTGTATGCGTCCCAAAATGCGGGCTGGCGATAGGGAAATTGCCGCGGCCCAAGCAGGATCGACTCGAGTGAAAGCGCTTTTCCCGGGCACAAACTTACGTATTTGCGAACGTACTCGTCAATTCCTACGTTTCCCCGCCCCATTTGAACCCAGGTGACCGCCGCGCCTTCTGGCGTTCGCCAAACGGCACTGTCCCGCACGTGGCTCGTCTGAACGTAGGGGTGCAACACCTCCAACGTAAGGTGCGGGTCTTCAATGGTCCACAAGGGATTGCCCGAATCGAGACATACTCCCACAAAATCGGGCCCCGCTTCCTCGACTAGCATCCGCAGTTCCCGTGCCTGCATGTCACCGGCATGGTTCTCAATGGCGATTTTTAGTCCCAGATCCTTAGCCTTCGGGCGCGCGGCGCGCAAAACGCGAACCATATCTTCAATATGAGCCTCGATCGGGCCGGGCAGGCGGTCGTCGGCGCTACCCAAAACGCAGCGAACAATCTTCGAACCGACAATCTGAGCCGAGTCCAACATCCTCGATAACTGCTCGTCCGCCGTTCCGTCCTTTGGGTCGAACATTTTCGAGCTCGGACAAATCGATTTCATCCCGATCTCGACTTCAATGCCGAGCGACGCGGCATGTTGCCTTACCTGCCTGAGATGATCCGGCTGAAGACCGCCAATGAAGCGCACTTCAGAGAAATGGACCACCTGTACTTTCCGCTCAGCGCAGTAATCCAGATATTGAAAGGCCGACCAGTTTTGACCGCGGAGGCTGAACAGGTCGATACCGAGTTTGATGGAGGAGGGTGAGCCGGTCATAGGAGAAAACGAAGCGATAGCGGTCAGCGGGGCGCGGGCGGTAAGCGGTACGCCAGCGGAAATAGCGAGGAAATCTCGACGATTCATGGAAATTGTGATGTTAACAATTCGCCGCGAGCGTGCGTCCAAAAGGTCTCTGGAATCCTGTCATAATGGGGACAATGAAGTGGAGCAGTATGGGGGCCCTCTTGGCGTGCGCGGGCCTCGTCTTTGCGGCCGACCCGCGGAACAATGCCAACGCGCCGGACAATAGCGACTTCGCCGTTGTCGATCAAATCGTTGCTAAGGTCAATGGCGATATTATTACGCAGACCGAGCTACAAAAGACCGCGCGAGATACCATTGCCGCGCTACAGCAACAGCAACAGCTATCGGGCGATCGCCTGAAGGCCGCCTACGAGGAACATGAGAAGGATTTTCTGCGCAATAGGATCGATCAGCTTCTGCTGGTGCAACGGGGAAAGGAACTCGACTTGAACGTCGATAGCGAAGTCAGCAAGTATTTGGCGGACCTGCAACGGCAAGAGAAGGTCGCCGACCCGGACAAATTCCACGACTTTATCCGTCAGCAGACAGGCATGTCTTTCGAAGACTTTAAGCAGGAAGTCAAGAACAACATGATGACCCGCCAGGTGATTGGGCGGGAGGTGGCGAGCAAGATTAGCATTCCTGAATCGGATATCCAGGCCTACTACAACAGCCACAAGAACGAATTTGTGCGCGATGAACAGGTCTTCCTTCGAGAAATTCTTGTCTCCACCGATAACAAGAGCGCCGCGGCCCAAGCTGCTGCCCAAAAGAAAGCGACCGATTTGTATACGCGCGCA
>JBAUZG010000232.1:0-17038 GCA_049585195.1 Bryobacteraceae bacterium
ACTCGAAAACGTTGTAGAGAGAGCCGTTGTTCTGGCGACCGCGAACTCCGTACCGGCTCATGTGCTGCCCGATTATCTTCAACATGCCGGCGGTATTAAGATCAGGCGAGATGCCAGCGGAATTCTACCGTCCGATGCGTCCCTTTTCGAGATGGTAGCGGATTTTGAAAGACGAACAATCATCGAAATCCTGGAGGAAGTAAATTATAGTCAGACCGAAGCGGCAGAACGCTTACACATTCCCCTCTCAACGCTGAACCAGAAGATTAAAAGACTTAATGTTGAGATCCGACGAGACCGAAAATAATGTAAGCGCTCTTATATGCACCGCCTAACACGCTTGACAGCTTTTCACGCTGACGGTACTCTAAACTTTTGTTCACCTTACCCGGGTGCAGTGGCTCGTCGATTGCTTCCCGAGAGGAGATGATGAATCAGCCGTTCTTCGTGGTAGAGCTGGCCCATTCACTTCACGGGCGAGTAAAACGCGTTCATATCACTTATCGGACTCTCTACTACGCCTTGGGCTCACTCGCCATTTGCGGCTTCGCCGCCTTCTTCCTGTTATCAAGCTACCTACGCATGACATGGAAGGTTTCCCAGTACAACGAACTCCGCTCCGATTTGGACCGTCTGCGGGGCCGGTACGAGGAATTGCAGCGTGTGTCGAAGCAACGTACTGACCAGCTTGCCACTTTACAGATTCTGGCCAGCGAGGTCTCAATCGCTTACGGGTTCAACCAGCAAAAGTCCACCGCGGCCGATCAGCCGGCATCCGAAACCCGTCTTACCCCCACGGTTGAAGATACTATCCAGACCTATAATTATCTACGCTGCGCGAACGTTTCGGATATCTTCCGCCGATATCCTCACCAGTGGCAGGTAAACACTCAGCCAAGTCTTTGGCCTATTAACGGGGTCCTGATCAGCTCGTACGGTGGCCGCCTCGATCCGTTCTCGGGAGAGGGCACATTTCACGCCGGAGTCGATTTAGCGGCTCCCCGCGGCACGCCGGTTCACGTCGCCGCCGATGGCGTGGTTGAAAAGGCGCAGTGGGAGGGCGGTTATGGCAAGCTGATCGTTGTCGACCATGGCAACGGCATGGAAACCTATTACGCCCATCTATCCGCATTTGTGGTTGTCCCGGGACTGGAGGTCCGCAAGGGCCAAACCATTGGGCTATCGGGCGGTACGGGGCATACTACCGGCCCCCACCTGCATTATGAGGTGAGATTAGGCGGAGTGCCAGTAAATCCGTACAAATATCTCGCAAAATCGCCTCTGACTTTGCCTACGAAACCCTCCCAAAACGATCTGGGTCTCTGATCGTCGGCCTCTTTCAGAAACCGCTGTTTCGCCGATCGGTTAACCTAAAGATAGAGCCTGTGTTTCTCTGATAGACTCGCGCAGAACGGCAGTGTCCGGGCCGTACTTTGGGTCTTGGGCTCGCTCTTAAACTGCTGCCTCGCAGAATGACAAGGCGCACACTACTTAGCTTTATTCCCGGCGCTTTGTTGGCTTCACAAACCACGAAGGCCCACAAATCGCAAGCAGCATCGCAAGCTCATGGCGAGTTCTTCCGTTTTGCCGACAGCATCACCGAGAACCCGGTCGTTAGGTTAACTCCACCTAGCCATCAGAGCTTGCTCTCGGAACCAGGGAACCATTTTGTCTCCAGCCGCGAAGGTTTCCTGGTATTCTCTAGCGATCGCGCGGGAGTCTTTGACCCGTACCGGGCCAATCTGAAATCAGGCGTCATCACTCGACTCGGGGAGACCAAGCGTCTAGTTCCTCGATCGCTTTGCCTCGATTCGCGGGAGCGCGAGTTGTACTACCTCGATGATAGGTCGCTCAGAGCCATCGATCTGCGGCACGGGAGGTCGCGAATGCTGCTCGAAGAGGTATCGGATTATCACATCGCGGGCCATGAGAATACCCTGGTTTTCCGAAGCGGCGGCAAACTGAGCAAGTGGACTCCCAGTGAAACAATCGCCCTGGCCGACCACGTATCGTCCCGAGGCCTTGTAAGCCCGCTCGAAAACGGTTGCGTTTTCTCCCGCCAAGAAGCAGAGAGCGATCACGAGTTCTGGTTTGCCTCCTTTTCGGGCGATAAGCCGCGGCTCCTTGCGAAAGGCAACATTGCCTACCCGTCTTGGCGCCCCGATGGCCAAGCAGTGCTCTTCCTGCGGCAAGTCGACCTGAAAGCCTATGTCGCCTCTGAGCTTCGCGAGGTATGCCTCGATGGTAGTCCCGAACATATTGTTGCCGAGACAAGCCAATTTGCATCGTTCGCACCGAACGGCGATGGGTCGGTTTTTGTGGGCGCAAGCCGTAGCAAGGCACAGCCCGAGGTTGTCCTTCTTCTTCGCAGCGCGCAAAGAGAGATGGTTCTGTGCGAACACAAGGCGACAAACGCTGAGTCTGTTTGTCCCGTATTTTCGCCTAACAGCCAGCGCGTGTATTTTCAAAGCGATCGCGAGGGCAAATCGTGCTTATATTCGGTTAACGTCGAGCGCTTGGTCGAGCAGACGGAAGAATCTTAGGCGGCCTAATCTAGGTTCGCGGCAATTTCAGCTTCCCAGCCTTGTAGTCTTGGAATAGCGGCGTTGCCGACCAGCTCGATGCTCCGACGATCTTTCGTTCTCGCGATACTCGCCCCCTTACTTCTCTATTGCTATTCGTCCCGGCAAGCTGCAACCACCGACCCGGTCTTCAACCAGATCAACGGCATCGTTAAAACATTAGCCGAGATCACCGGCCTGGACGAGAAACACGAGGTCCCCTACGGTCGGATGTCACAGGCGCAGCTGCGAAAATTCTTGGCGCATCGAATCAAGCAGACTCTTAAGCCGAAAGAGATCTATGCGGATGAGCTTACGCTCAAACTGTTCGGCCTCGTCCCGGAGGATTTTGACCTCAGAAAGTCGACGGTGGATTTGCTCACCGAACAAGCCGCAGCGTTCTACGACTACCAGGAAAAGAAGCTCTTTCTTCTGGATGTCGCTTCCTTCAGCTCGGAAGAAACGACGCTCGCGCACGAACTGACTCACGCATTGGCCGACCAGCATTTCAATCTGGAAAAATACGTCGACAACGACGAGGGAGACGACGACGAAAATCTGGCTCATACTGCGGTAGTAGAGGGCCAGGCTTCATGGGCGATGCTGGCCTACCAGAGGCGTCAGGAAGGACTCGAGGGACCGCCTAGCAGCGCACAGCTCGATTCCGTTATCAAGTCGGCCGATTCGTCCTCGGACGAGTACCCCGTGCTGAATGCTTCTCCCCTTTACATTCAGCAATCGCTCCTTTTCCCCTACACCGACGGCACGCGCTTCTTCAACACGTTGTACCAGAAACTTGGCAGGAAGGCGTTTGAGGATGTCTTCACCGACGCTCCGCTCGATTCCGCGCAAATTTATCATCCCGATTTGTACTTTGCTCACGTGAAACCAACTCATCCCGATCCGCCAAACCCGACGTTTGAGGGTGGGCGCCGCGAACTGGCCAGTGGGTCGTTGGGCGAGTTTGATCAGCGTATGCTGTTGTGGCAGTTCACCGGAAAATCCAACGCAGAGCGGCTCTCGCCGCACGCACGAGGCGGGGAGTACCGCATTGTCGAGGTCGGAAAAAGGCGCAGGCGGCCGGTTCTCGAATATGCATCAGAATGGGATTCGGACACTGCTGCTGCCGATTATTTCTCCGCTTATTCCACTGCTTTGCGCAAGAAATGGAAGCATTGCGATGCCACGTCGCAAACATCCACTCTGTTCGCAGGGACAAGCGAAAGCGGCTACTTTGTAGAACGCAGGAGTGGACGCTTCGTTACAAGCGTCGAGGGCATACCCGGCGAGCAAGATTGGCGTCGCGTGATGGAGGCGCATTAGCCTTCCGGTTCGTGCCTGTTCCCTGCGGCGGCCGCCGATCATGTCGCCAGCGCCTCATCGTGGCGAGGAAGCGTGACCGGTTCGAGCGGATAGCCCAGCGCTCGCCAGGCATCCAGCCCGCCCTCGAGGGGCCTGACGTGTCGTATCCCCGCCTTTCTTAATTGGAGCGCCACACGGGCGCTTGTGGCTTCGTTTGGTCAAGTGCAATAGAGAATAATTTCCTGCTCGCGCGGAATCTCGCCCGACCGGGAGCGGAGATCCTCAGGCCTCATGATTCGCGCGCCTAGTAATTTCATTCCGTCTCGCTCAATCTCGGCGGGGTGCCGCAGATCGATTACCGTGACCAGGTTCCCCGCATCGAGCATCTCCTTCAAACGGGCCGGGGCGATACGATTAATTCGTAACTCGCGAACGAATCGCCAGCGCTGGAAGTACTTGAATGCTAAATACGCGGCAATCAGGGAGACCACAACCAAGCCGGCGCGCCGTCCCATTAGTCCGAGAAACAGAATGGCCGCGTCCACCTGCCGGTACAACAGCCAGCCCGCGGTGAGATACGCCGCGCTCCATAAGAACGACCCGGCCGCGTCGGCCAGCAGGAAACGCCACCGCGGCATGCCCACCATTCCCGCTAAAGGCATCGAGACCAGCCCCATCCCCGGCACGAATTTGGCAAACAGCAACGCGCCCGCTCCGCGTTTACCGAATGCACTTTCAGTCTTCCTGACGCAGTTGTCCGGTTCAATGGAGAGCTTGCAAAGCAACGCGAGTAGGCGCCGCCCCCGCTTGCGCCCCAACTCATACCAGATATAGTCGCCTGTCATGGCCGCGATCACGGCAATCGCAAGTGAGGGCCAGAACTTGTAGAGGTGATCTCCTGTGAGAGCGCCCATTACGAGGAGTAGCGGGTCCGCCGGGATTGGCGTCCCCACCTGTACCGCGAAAATATAGCAGAAGAGGAACGCATACCCATGCCGCAGTAATAGATTTCGGATGGAAAACACCGCAGGGTCTGCCTTAAGTGTAAAACGTACGGATCTTGAGCCTTCCTGCAGGGCTAGCTTGAATCCGATACACTGAAATTCAGGAGTATTGATTGGTGAGAACACTGCTGCTCGGCACGCTGAGTGTGCTGGCATTCACTTGCGCCTCGTTTGGCGAAGACACCCTTGCGCCCGCCATTCGCAAGGCTCCCGAGGTAGCTTACACAGTTCCCGGCGAGGGCCAGAAGTTGTTGAGTCAATTGAGAGGCAAGGTCGTTGCGCTTGAATTCATTTATACGACATGCCCCCATTGCCAGGCCGCCGCTCATGTGATGAGCCGGTTTCAGAACGATTACGGCGCCAAGGGTTTTCAAGCCGTGGACGTAGCTTTCAACGACAACTCGGACCTCCTAGTCTCTAACTTCGCAAAAGAGCAGCAGACTCAATTCCCCGTTGGTTGGACGACCCGCGATCAGGTCTTAGCATTCCTTGGTCTTTCCGCCGTCCAGCGATTCGTTGTTCCACAACTGATCCTGATCGACCGCGAGGGAATGATTCACTACCAGACGCCACCTCTCGGTGACGAAGAATCGTACAAAGAGGACGTGATCCGGAAGCGTATTGAGCTTTTGCTCGCAGCCGGCCACCACCAGGCCTCTAGTGCCGCCCGCCACGCCGTCGTCGCCCGGAAACAATAAGCTATCCTAAAAGGCATCCATGCATGCGCCCGTAGCTCAGCCTGGATAGAGCGTTTGCCTCCGGAGCAAAAGGTCGTAGGTTCGAATCCTACCGGGCGTACCACCCTTCTCCTTGAAAACAAAGACCAAACACCCGTATTCATTGACCTTCGCGGGGTGTAGCAGAATCGATGTAAGTTGTTGATCTTTTCTCGTGATTGCTGCTCATGGGTGGCCAAAGGCAGGCGGCCACGGATCGCCTTTGATCCAGCCGTTCTTTCGTTCTTTCTTGCATAAGCGCAGAAGCTCTAAGCTCTGAATCAGTAAGAGTTGCTTGTGCAGCGTGTTGTCGTGAATGCCGTTCTCTCGACGCCACATCTTAAATCGCTCGAGGTCGCCAGGGGTGATCTTGTTCAGCGGAAATCGCATGCGTGTACGTGATCAGCCAAAAGCTGATCACGCACGAAATTGCCAGCAAGAACGCACGGAGTACGAATTGCCTGTCTGCAGAGGGACGCCATTGAGGCTCTTTTCTTTCGTTGCGATCATGACGGAAGAGTCCTTTATTCGCCGGCCTGTTTAGTGCTATGCGGATATATATCTTTTCGACTTCGAGCGGGTGGGACGTGTCCCTCCCGGCCTAACCCACTCGTCGAACTGCTCTGCGGTTAGGAAGCCCAGTTTCAGCGCGGCTCACGTAGGGTAAGTTCCTCGCGATAGGCCTTGAGCGAAATCTGCGCCGCTGTCTCGTAGCCGATGGGCGGATTGAGCGCCGTCACCAGCATCAGGGAATTGTCGAGGTGCTCGCGAATGCGCTTCTCATTCGGCTGGATGCCTTTGGCGGAGCGATCGTTAAATGAGCGGATAACTTCAGCCAAAAGCTGAATTGACTCCAGAACTTTGTGTAGGATAACCGGCTTGTAGACATTAAGCTGGAAGTTTCCTTGCGACCCGGCGAACGCGACCGAGTGATCGTTACCGAACACCTCAACCGCCACCGTTGTCAGAGCCTCGCATCGGGTCGGGTTGATCTTCCCTGGCATGATCGACGCCCCGGTTCGTTCTCCGGGATCTTGAGCTCGGCGAATTCCGCTCGCGGCCCGCATACCAGCGCACGTCGTTAGCGATCTTCATAAGGGCGCCAGCTAGCGTGCGCAAGGCGGCACTTACGTTCGCCATGGCGTCGGGCGTCGATAGTGCGGCGAACTTGTTCGGCGCGGAAACGAACGGCTTCCCGGTCTCTTCCGCGATCTTCCGCGCCGCTGCCTCAGCAAAGCGCGGGTCGGCATTCAGACCCGTTCCCACTGCCGTTCCGCCGATCGCGAGCGCACACGCACCCAGCAGACTCGCACGGATTGCGTCCAGAGCCTGATCGAGTTGTGCTACCCAGCCCGAAATCACTTGGCCGAGGGTCAACGGTGTCGCGTCCTGAAGATGAGTCCGGCCTACCATAACCACGCGCGAGAAGGCTATTGATTTAGCGCCCAAAGTGTCGCTCGATGCCGATCGGAAAGTTTCGATGCGACCTTTTCGTCTGGGGGCCCCACAAGTGGTCCACGGGAACTTCGACGTTTCGTAACGCGTCTTCTTCAACTCGAAATTTGTGTGTATCAACAGAACTCATTGTAGATTTTTCCTGGGATGAATCCGCCGGGTTACGTAGTGCGCTACCACGACGACCAGATTCGTAATGTCAGCTGTTAACAGTCTTCCCAATGCAAGAAAGGCAATGACATCGACGGTTTCGGCTGCGGTGCTCAGGATGGCCGACAGCCACAATCGGACGGTAAGCCATGACGCCTCGCACGTCACGTACCCTTGCCCAGACCGCACCAGCCTTTGAATAGGAGGTTGCATTGCTGTTCTTGACGTGGTGCGGGCCATCATTATACGGCCGCCGCGAGACTGGTGTACTCATGCTCGTGTAGCTGCGATTCAAGAAAGACTCGCAGATCCTTCGGACGTTTCACGCCTGCGAGACCACGGTCGAATATGACCTCGGCTACTTGCTGCGCAGTTGTGATCTCTGTTTGCAGAATGTTGCTCTGCGGGGCATAGAGGAGACCGGCGCCGATTTCGTCGTCGCTGACCTGTCCTAACTCCTCGCGCTCGTCCTTGGTGAAGGCGGTGGACTTATTTTGTTGTGGATCGCGTAGGAGTTCGATCCCTTGCGTCGTGGCAGCGGCTTTACAAGCAATCATGAAAAGTTTCATGCACGTTGCCATCCACTAGAATTTGAGCATCGTAAAAGGACGACTGAGCAGGAATACTCAGAGTTCGAAAGGCCTTCGCGAAACCTCGCTAACGAAACCGAGTCTCCAGCCCACTCGTAACACGACATGCCTGCCGGCTTGCCGTCACTATTCTCCTGCGCAACCGTGGAATCGTACATCGAACCAGCTTTATCGAAGCCGGAATTCCTCTATATGGCTTCGAATTCGGATTGGCGCGTCAGGGGCACGTATGATTGCCGCGACAACAGACATGCTGTGGACAACCTATGTCCAATAGCGGCGACGAGCGGATCACCGATGCGGCGGCGCGCTTGTTTGTCTCCAATTTCAAAAATCATGACTGGATCATTGGACCGGCTGGCAGCTGTGTCAAGCAGGTGCGGTGTGACTTCGACAAGTTGGAACAGACCCAAGAGGTTAAACGTGTACGAAAAACACTTTACGAGTTAGTCGAATTCCTCCACGACGTTTTGAAAGCCGATACAAGAGGAATGCTGGGCACAAAGCCCGCAACGATTGCCCGCCGAGCGTGTCAGGTCGTTCGTCACTTTGCTCCGCGGAATCGAACGCTTAACAGCCCCTCTGGATGAGGAGATCGCAACGGAATTTGATGGGCTCGCCGAGCATTCCTCAACATCGAGTCGTGAGTTCGGCGCCCGCCCTCGCTTCGCAATCAGTGGATCTCAGCCAATTCAAAAAGAAGTCCTCGATCCCACAATCGCTCCCCAACACGCAGATTTCGGTAACATTCAGCCGCACATCCACGAAGCACTGCGCCTTGCTTTAGACCGTAAGTCCGCCGAACGTTCAACTAAAATTGCAAGTGCGCTTCTGGCGCTAGAGGTGCGGGTGACCCTGAATAGACGGCGAAGATGCTTTCTCTTGCGCTGGGCGATCTTCTGCGCGCTTGTTGGATCCCTTTATACAGCGACGTTTAGCAGAGCAGAATCCAGAACTCCCGCGAGGGACGAATCCGGCAGCTTGGCAGACGCGCGGATCGACTCTCTGCCGATCAAGATAACTGCAGTCGATGGACAAGATATTCGGTTCAGACGGCTTCCTGGAAGCGCCGGGTTATCTCAAACGAGAGTTGCCTGGGTGGTGCAGGACCATCTGGGTTTCATATGGTTTGGCACTCAGTATGGACTGAATCGATATGACGGCTATCGATCGAAAGTATTCAAGCATGAACCCGGGCGCTCAGACAGCCTGAGCTGCGTATATATTCGCAGCCTCTTTGTAGATCATTTCGGGGCGCTATGGGTCGGCTGCGATCGATTTCTCGATAAGTTCGAACCAATCACCGAAACCTTTGCTCACTATCGCATCGACACGCAGGCTCCTGGCCGACCCCCCACCCCTATCGAGCGAATCAACGAGGATCATGCCGGAATGCTATGGTTGGCAACGGCCAGAGGACTTTACAGGTTGGATCCCGCTACGGGTCAAACCACCCGATATGCCCACGATCCAGCGGACCCCACAAGCATCAGCGGGAACCGCATAAACTTCACAGGGGAAGATCGGAAAGGACGATTCTGGATAGCAAGTAGCGGCGGGCTGGACGAATTCGATCGCAAAACAGGAAAGGTCATATGGCATGCCCCGCTTCGATCAGAGATCGGTCAGTTTCACGAAGATAAGTTCGGCGTCTTCTGGATGATCGCCAGTAATGACTCATCCTGCGCTCTGGCGACCTTGAATCTAAAGACCAATCTCGTCACTTGTCATTCCATCGACTACAAAGCGCGTGGGGTGACATCTCCCGTCAACATCTCCGCAATACTCGAATCTCAGAACGGCACCATTTGGCTGAGTTCGTCGGCCGGGCTACTCAAGCTTGATCGGGAACATAAGCAGATCGTTAGATATCACAACCAGTCTTCAGACAACGAGAGCCTGGAATCAGACCACGTCATTTTCATCTATCAAGACAAAGAAGGAGATATATGGACGTGTTTTCAGGAGGCCGAGCCGAACTTTTTTGCCGAAAGAGGGCAGGCGTTTGAGAACTACACATATCAGCGGGGCAGTTTGGTCAATGCTCTTGTTACCTCTATCTATGAAGATCACAATGGCATTCTCTGGATCGGCTCCATGGGAGGGCTTAACCGCATCGATCGGGGTACCGGGAAAAACACTGTGCCCGCCGGATCGGGCGTTCACAATGAGATACTTTCCATTCTCGAAGACCGCTCGGGGGTTCTCTTCTGCGGAACCTTTCATCAGGGACTTCAACGGATAGACCGGGAAACAGGCAAGCTTAGTCTCTATGGGCACAGCCGCGAGTCGCCACCGATCATGCGGCTGATATTCGACCGCGAGGGAACTCTATGGGCAGCAACGTACGGCGGCGTCGGTCGTTTTGATCGTGCGGCAGGGAACTTCATCACCTACACGCCTGAAAAGCAAAATACAATCGAGTATCAGGAGATAAAGGAAGACAGCAAGGGGATTCTGTGGCTCGGAGCGCAATCGGGGCTACATCGCTTCGATCCGCGGACGGGACAATTCACGATCTACCAGCACGACCCCGACAACCCTCGGTCCCTGAGCGATAACCGGGTGAACTCCGTGCACTTCGATCGCTCGGGCAATATGTGGGTCGGGACGCAGAACGGTTTGGACAAATTTGATCCGAGCACAGGAACCTTTAAGACTTTCTACGAGCAGGACGGTCTCGCAGGCGACGTGGTGAGCTGCATTTTGGAAGACAAGCGTGGCCTGCTTTGGATGAGCACTAACAACGGTTTGTCGAGCTTCGACCCCCAATCTCAGAGGTTCCAGAATTTTTCCGCCGCCGACGGACTTCCAGGGCCGGACCTGACGGGCTGGGGCGCGTGTTACGAGAGTCCGAGCGGGGAGATGTTTTTCGGCGGTTTCAGCGGCGCCACGGCCTTCTATCCCAGCCGGATCGTGAACAGTTCATTTGTTCCGAGGACCGTATTGACTGACTTCCGGTTGTCGGGGAACCCGGTTCCGATTGGTTCGGGGTCGCCGCTCAAACAATCGATCACTTACACCGATACCATCACACTCTCGCACCAGCAGAATATCTTTTCGATCGAATTTTCGGCCTTGAGCTATTTCAATGCAGAGACCAATCGCTATCGCTACAAACTTGATGGACTCGACAATCGCTGGCACGAGGTAGGCAGCGATCAGCGTATCGCCAACTACACCACCCTGCCGGCGAGTACTTACTTTTTTGAAGTACAAGGCGCAACGAGCCGCGGGAAGTGGAGCGAGCCGGGCGCAAGACTCCGCATTGAGATCTTGCCGGCGTGGTACCAGACATTCTGGTTCCGTGGCATTTGCGTGTTGGCATTCCTCGTGTTGTTGTGGTCGATCTATCAACTGCGTCTCAATCAACTTGAGCGGCAATTCAATACGGCCCTTGAAGCGCGCGTCGATGAGCGAATTCGAATCGCGCGGGAGCTACACGATACGCTGTTGCAAAGCTTCAACGGACTGCTGCTTCGGTTCCAGGCTGTATCGAACCTGCTTCCCGCGCGCCCGGAAGAGGCCAAAAGACGAGTCGATAGCGCGATTGAGCAAGCGTCGAATGCGATCGCTGAAGGCAGAGATGCCGTGCACGAGCTGCGCTCTGGCGGATTGACGACCGTTGATCTTGCCCAGTCAATCAGCAACTTTGGCAAGGAACTTCTCAGCCACTCAACAGGTGAGGCTCTCCCCGAGTTTCGCGCTCAGGTCGAGGGAACTCCGAGAAAACTCAATCCGATCGTTCGCGACGAAGCTTACCGGATTGCAGCGGAGGCGCTGCGAAATGCGATGAGACATGCAAGAGCTCGGCGAATTGAAGTGGAGATTCGGTACGACGACCAGCACTTACGGCTCCGAATCCGTGACGACGGCAAGGGTATTGATCCGAGCGTTCTTGACAGCGAGCGGACCGCCGGGCACTGGGGCTTGCGCGGCATGCGCGAACGCGCCAAAGTAGTGGGCGGAAAGCTCGATGTCTGGAGTAAACTCGATTCTGGTACGGAGGTCGAGTTCACTGTTCCTGGTTCCGTTGCTTACGGGACGTCACCCGCTCGGCGCCGGCCCGTTTTTTCGAGAAAAATTTAGAATGACATCATGGTGGGTCTTCGAAGACATGCGAATTCAGGCCGCCACCGTCGAGAACGGGTATCACCGCGTGTCTGGACCGCATTTGTATTCATCGTTTCGTGCCCCTCACTTTTCGCTCTCGATCCCCTTCAATCCCTCGCGCAGCTCTACCACTCCTCGTGGAATGCGAAACAAGGAGTTAGTGGAAATGTAACAGCTCTCGCCCAGACTACAGACGGGTACTTGTGGATAGGAACGACTGATGGTCTTTTACGGTTTGACGGGATCTCTTTTGAGCAATACCAGCCTGAAACCGGCTCCCTGATGGCCGTGTCAGTCTCAGCGCTGATGGCTGTTCCCGATGGAGGACTCTGGGTGGGTTTCACCCGGGGCGGTGCGAGCTTCATCAGGAACGGCCGTGTCACAAACTATTCCGACTCGGACGGTTTTCCAGTCAGTACGGTCCGATGCTTCGCTCGGGATCGAGCGGGAACCATTTGGGCCGCTGTTGTCGGTGGATTTGCTCGTCTGGAAGGCCACGTGTGGCAGAGGGGCTATAAGGATTGGAACTACCCTGACAAAACTGCTTGGAAGATTCTGGTGGACCGGGAGGGGACTCTCTGGGTCGCCACAGGAAGTCAGATTGTGTTCCTACCCTGGGGAGAGAAACGGTTCCAAAGCACCCGGATTCGAAGCGGCAAAGTGTCTCTTTTAACGCAGGCCCCCGACGGCGCAATCATCTTCTACGATAACCAGCTCAAAAAGTTGCGCGTATTTCGTTACGGCAGGAGCAAAAAAATCGAGATGTTGCCGGACATCGATATTTCCGCTAATTCGGCTATGTTTGATCGCGATGGTGCATTGTGGGTGGGCGGCGACGGACTGAGTCGATTGCCGTCTCCCGATAGAGTACATGGCTACAGATTCAAACAGGCGGCGGAGAGGTTTACCGAAGCGCAAGGACTATCGAACCAAAGCGTTGAAGCGATTCTGGAAGATCGTGAAGGTAACATCTGGATCGGGACTGACGGAGGCCTTGACCGATTTCGTTATCGCAACGTTACGTGGTTTCCTTTACGAGGCGGGCCTTTCAGCCTGGTGGCAGGGTCGGGCGGTGATGTTTGGGCCGGATCAAGAGGAGACTCATTTCCTGTGATCCGAGTCGGAGACGGAAAACTGGCGGTCAATGGACCAACCGACGTTTTCACGGTCTATCGCGATCCGGACGGAACGATTTGGTGTAGCGGGAATCACTCTCTGCTGCATTGGCAAAATGGCAGATTCGCAAAAATAGCAGTACCAGATCAGGTTGAAAAACTAAGTCTCTCGTCGACACCGCCAGACCCAATTATCGCCTCTGCAATAACCAAGGATCATTCAGGTAGTCTCTGGGTTGCCTTCGGCGGAAGTGGAGAATTCCGTCTCGAGAATGGCATCTGGACTTTCGTCCCAATTCTGACAGACCATCCGGATTGGTCGGCCGCCTACTCGTATACGGACAGCCGAGACCGTGTTTGGTTTTCTTGGGGCGACAGGATCGCTCAATATGATCATGGCGATATTCGGATCTTTGGCATTAAACAAGGTCTCGCCATCGGTCCTCCCAACGTCATCGCTGAACGCAGCGAAGAAATTTGGGTTGGTGGCGAATCTGGATTGGCATTTCTCGAAGGAGGGCGATTCCACACAATACAGAGCGCGGAACTCACCGGATTGACATACGTTTCCGGAATCGTTGTAACGCAAAAAGGCGACTTCTGGTTAAGCACAGGGTCCGGTATAGTTCACATTCCCGAGAGCGAGATCGAAAATGTCGTCCAGCATCCGGAACACAAGGTCGCGTTCGAACTCTTCGATCTCGTCAGCGACTTGCCTGAACCAATTCAGCGAGGAGAGGTGTACTCATCGGGAGCTATTCAAGCAAAAGACGGCACGATTTGGTTCGCCACACGAAACGGGGCAGTCAGGGTGGACCCAACACGTATTTACAGGAATCCACTTCCTCCGCCGGTCTCGATTCGATCCATCGTCGCCGACGACAAGATCTATTCTGCATTCTCCACTCCGGTACTTCCTGCTCTAACAAAGAACCTTCGCATTGAATACGCCGCCTCGAGCCTGTCGATCTCGGAGCGCGTACGCTTTCGTTATAAGCTTCAAGGGTGGGACCAGGATTGGCACGAAGCCGAAGGACGCCGAGAGGCGTTCTTTACCCACCTTGCACCGGGAAAATACTCTTTCCGTGTAACCGCATGTAATAACGATGGCGTGTGGAACGTAGCGGGTGCAACGCTCATGTTCACCGTAGCGCCAGCATGGTTTCAGACAATTTGGTTTCGAGCCTTTTGCGTTGGCGTCTTTCTCCTCCTTTTATGGATGCTTTATCGGCTGCGTCTAAAGCAATTTGAGCGGCAATTCAATATGGCGCTTGAGGTGCGAGTCGATGAACGGACCCGAATCGCGCGGGAGCTACACGATACCCTGCTACAAGGCTTCAACGGTCTGCTGCTTCGCTTCCAGGCTGTCTCGAACCTGCTCCCCGCGCACCCAGATGACGCCAAACAACGAATCGATAGCGCGATTGAGCAAGCATCGAATACGATCACGGAAGGCAGGGATGCTGTGCACGAGTTGCGCTTGTCCACAGTGTTGACGAACGACCTTGCGTTGGCTATAAGCGCTCTGGCAAAAGAACTCGCCGCGGACCGAATTAGCGGGGAGTGCCCTGATATTCTGGTGCAGGTGGAAGGTGCCCCGCGAGACCTCCATCCGATTCTGCGGGACGAAGTCTACCGAATCGCTGGCGAGGCGCTGCGCAATGCATACAGGCACTCCGAGGCGCGGCGGATCGAAGTGGAAATCCGCTACGGCGAAGAGCAGCTTCGGGTGCGGATCAGGGATAACGGCAAGGGCATTGACCCGCGCGTGCTCGATGGAGACCGGCCCGTGGGGCACTGGGGTTTACGCGGGATGCGGGAACGCGCCAAAACTTGTGAACGGCAGGCTCGATGTCTGGAGTAAACTCGATTCTGGTACGGAAATCGAGTTGACCGTTCCCGCCTCAGTTGCTTATGGGACATCGCTCCCTCCGCGCCGTTCGGTTTTTTCGAGGAAAAATTAGAATTGAAATGATGAATTCCGGCCCGAGGCCGATTCGCATTCTGGCAGTGGACGACCATCCGATTTTCCGCCAGGGAATCGCCGGGCTCTTGGCTGATCAGGCGGACATGAGCTTAGTCGCCGAAGCGGCTAATGGATATGAAGCGATCCAGCAGTTTCGTGCTCATCACCCGGACATCACTCTAATGGACTTGCAGATGCCGGAAATGAATGGCCTGGATGCGATGATCGCCATTCGCAACGAATTTCCCGACGCGAGAATCGTTGTCTTGACCACGTACACCGGCGATATCCAGGTGCTGCGCGCACTGAAGGCAGGCGCTCGAGCTTACCTGATAAAGAATCTCTTATATAAGGAGCTCCTGGAGACTATCCGTGCCGTTCATGCCGGGAAAAAGACTCTTTCCCCGGAGGCCTCTTACGAACTTGCCGAGCATGCCGCCGATGACGCCCTGACTCAGGGGGAAGTCGATGTCCTGAGGCTAATTGCAGCCGGGAATGCCAACAAGCAGATTGCTGCACAACTCTCAATCACGGAAGACACAGTTAAGGGCCGAGTCAAGAACATTCTCTCTAAATTGAGCGCCAACGACCGAACTCAAGCTGCGGTGATAGGGCTGAAGCGCGGAATCATCGAAAGCTAGTTAGCTTCCGTCGCAAAATGCCCGATCCGCTCCCTTGCGGTCGCGGCTCGGAAGACGCGCGTTGACTCGATAGTATTTTACCGAGCCGCGCGAGCGAGCAAGCGTCAGCATTAGCATTTTGCGGCGGAAAGTACTTAGCTTTGAGCGGTTAGCTTCAGCTTTTGAAAAAGGCTGGAGCTGATAGCTGAGTGCTGATAGCTGAAAGCTATCTAGAGACCCGAAAGAGTGAAACCTGCACTCTTTCGGGGGTTCCAGTCACATTAGGTTAATAGTTAGGCTCAATACAGGGATACTCTGCGTCGACTATTCTCAACATTCGCGGGCGGCTGGCCCGGTACGGCGCTGCTTTTCATGCGGTTGGTTGCAGGAATAGCGTTGACCTGTCACGCGGTCACAATACTGCGCACTGAAGCGCCAATCGAATCAACCATACTGCACGCGCTTGGAATCGGTGCTGGAATGCTGCTTCTAGCAGGATTATGGACGCCAGTCTCAGGAGCGTTAGTGGGCGTGTTCGAACTGTGGGAGCTCTTCTCGCAACCTGGAGATCCGTGGGCCAAGATATTGTTGGGAACCCTCGGCGTGGCTCTGGCATTGCTCGGACCAGGGGTGTGGTCGGTTGACGCTCGACTCTTCGGATGGAAGCGCATCGACATTCGAGCTCGGAACAATTAGACACACAAAAGCGCAAAGGCACGGATGCGAGTCGCCAATCCACGATGCGAGCCGCCAATCCACGATGCGAGCCGCCAATCCACAAAGAAAAATAGCTGACTTTTGGGCAGTGCGCTTGACGCCGAGCCCGTTTGCGCCTCCCCCAGAAGGGTCGCCAGAAGTCACGATAGGGTCCGCACGCGACTCCATTGAGGGTTTTCCGCGGACGGAAGTTGTTCCACAATCGCCTCAATGGCAAAGGAATTCACAAGCATGAGCGCTGCGGGCATTGGCGTTGTCACTGATTGTTCTTTCGGCCAATCTGACCACGGCGAGTCTAAGTTCAGTCCGCGATCGGCGCGGTCCGCCAAGGAGTAAAACGATGGCTATTTCAGATTTGATTGGATCCAGTGCGAAGTTTCGGGCTGTGCTCGACGAGATAAACATCGTTGCGCCGGTGGACTCCACTGTCTTGGTTCAAGGCGAAACGGGCACCGGTAAGGAGGTTGTGGCACGAGCGATTCATGAGGGCAGTCCTCGCCGTCAGAACCGTTTTGTGGCTCTCAACTGCGCGGCGATTCCGAGCATGTTGCTTGAAAGCGAACTATTCGGCCATGAACGAGGCGCCTTCACGGGTGCGGTGGCTCAGACCATGGGACGCTTTCAAGCGGCTGACCGCGGAACACTGTTTCTGGATGAAATTGGAGATCTTCCTCTCGAGCTGCAGCCAAAACTTCTTCGCGCTCTTCAGGAAAAGCAGTTCGAGCGCTT
>JBAUZG010000233.1:0-46139 GCA_049585195.1 Bryobacteraceae bacterium
GAGAAGGACTTTCGCAGATGCCCGACGGCAAGTTCCTTCCACCGATGAATTTGTCTTGTGGCGAACTATTAGCCAAGCGCGTTATCGAAACGCAGTTTGGCTGGCGAGTCATGCCAGATCGAGTAGCTAACCTGACCGTACCGCACAACGGGCGCCCGGCTTGTCACTATTGCGACGAATGTCAACGCGGCTGCCATACTGCCTCATATTTCAACAGCCCTTCCGTTACACTTCCTGCCGCCGCGCGAACCGGACGCTTTACGCTTTTGAGCGATTCTGTCGTAAGCCATATCATTATGAATCGGGAGGACACAGCCGTAGGCGTGCACTATATTGGCCGCCTCAGTAAGGTTCATAGCGAAGCGCGTGCAAAGATAATTGTGCTTGCTGCGGCTACGCTCGAATCAACTCGAATACTGCTTAACTCACGGTCTCCTCGATTTCCGAATGGAGTCGGCAATTCGAACGGGATTCTTGGCCACTATTTGATGGACCACTTTACGATCGAGGGAGCCGGCGGTGAGCTTGCTTCTCTTAAAGGCTCAAGACGCGAAGCAGTCGGAAATCCTTGTGGATACCTGATTCCAAAATATTCGAATACGGATGGCCACAAGAACAGCAACTTCCTGCGCGGTTATCGTTTTGACGGAACGGCCACTCAGCAACTCTATGATCACGCTTTCTCTCTGCCTGGATTCGGGCAAAAGTGGCGTGAAACGATGCGGGGCGAAATTCCGTATTTCTTCTCCATCGAAGCGCAAGGAGAGTGTCTGCCGCGCTTCGATAATTTTGTCGAGTTGGACCCGGAGAAGAAGGATGCATGGGGCATACTCGTGCTGAAAATTCAAGCGAGCTATGCAGAGAACGAACATGCCATGGCTAAGGCGATGCGCCGGGATATTGGGGAGATACTCGATGCTGTAAAAGTCAAGAACCTGGTACCGCCTAATGAAGAACTTAGCGTCTTCGGCAAGAACATTCACGAATGTGGAACCGCGCGAATGGGAACAGACCCGAAGAAAAGCGTGCTGAACGCGTATAACAAGGTACACGATGTGAAGAATGTCTTTGTGACAGATGGGGCTGCATTCGTTACGCAAGGTTGTTATGAGCCAACTCTGACTATCATGGCGGTTTCGGCGCGAGCCGCGGACTATATCATCGACTCATACCGAAAAGGCGAACTGTAGAAAGGCGGCTACCGGGTGGAAGGAAAGAGCGGAGATTACAAAGACGAAAGCGGCGAAGATTCAAATGTCAGCCGCAGAGCTGCGATTGTTGCGATCGGTCAAGCTGCAACGGGCTTTGGGCTGTCTACTAGCATTTTAGCTGATACGAAAAATACCCTTGAGCTGCCGCCGGGAATTTACCAGGCCTCACGAGATCACCTTGGGCATGCGCTCATGTCCGTCGGGCGCTTCCATCCGATTCCTCCCGGTTGCCCCACTGACTACATTCGTCCAAGGATGGAACCGTTCACACCATTGTTCTTCTCTCCGGCCGACTTCGCAGTCGTTCGGCGCCTGACAGAACTCGTGCTGGGCGGAAATGGGAGCTCCGTACAGGAAGTAGCGGAATGGGTCGACCTTCGTGTTGCTATTGCTACCGATGTTCGCGAAGCTGCGCGCCGACTGAATCCACTTCACCGAACATTGGCTGTCGCCTATTTCGGCTCCGCTCAAGTGGTTCAGCTCGAGACAGCCGATCCTGAGAAAATTTGCCGCGAAGGACTCGAATGGTTGTCGAACGCGGCCCGCAGCCGCGGATCTGATCAATTCCTTTCTCTTACTAGCGAGCAACAGATCGCCATTCTGACTTCGGTTAGTGATGAACGGGCAGACAAGGAGCGTAAAAACTCTGGTACTCGTTTTTTCGCGTTTTTTAAAACAGAAGTAATACGGGGCTATTACACGTCGCAACCCGGACTAAAAGAGCTTGACTTCAAGGGAAATGGCTTTTACACGAGATCTCCGGGCTGTCACTTGAAAGTTTGATGGCAACAATATGAGTGTAAAACGAAGGGACTTTGTGGTGGGGGCGGCTGCCGTGCCTCTTCTCGCTCTTCTGAGTGGCCCGGCCATAGACGGATCCGATGATAAACGGCAGCGGCTTGCGTGTAACTCTTGGCCATTCCGAGGCTATTTCGATACGCCTCAAATGCCTGGTTATCGCAACCCACAAGATCCGTTGCTTACTCAGGCAGAGTTTCCGCAGTTTATCGCGGACCACTTCAGGATTCACAATATTGAGTTCCTGCCGCAGCATTTTGTAGATACTCAACCCCCTACCATCGAGAGAGTGAAAGCCGGCTTGAAAAAAGCGAGCTCTCGATGCTGTAATTTGATGGGTGTTGAACTTCCTGGTAACGTGTTTGCGCGGGACGCAGATCGTCAAGCGATGGCCAGGGAGGCAGAGCGCTGGGCGGCCGTAGCTGTTGCGTTGGGCTCCCCTTGCATCACAGTTGCGCTATCGGGTGCAGGGCCGGTAAATGCTCAAACTGCCGCTTACAATTTGAGCCCCGCAGTCGACGCAGTCCACCAACATGGAATAAAGGTGCTGTTCCACAACGATGATCTCGAGCGTGAATCCGCCGACACACTGACGTCTATCATCCAGGGGCTTGGGCGCAACCGAACAGGAACGTGTCCTGACTTTGGCAACTTTGCTACCAAATCCGCTGCATTCGCGCTGAGCCAACTGCAAATGCTGGCCCCGTATGCGTCCATCATCTGCCACTCGAAAGATGGCATCGCCGAGAAAGGCAAATTTTATTCAGACGACTTTCCCGCCTCCATGAGAATCATGCACGACATAGGCTTTCGAGGTTTGTACTCGTTGGAATTTGAAGGTTTGGGAAGTGCGCCCGATGGTGTGCGCAAACTCATGAATCTAACAGAAGAATACCTCGAGTAATCCATTTTCTTTGTAGGCTGAAAATGCCGCGTTTGACATCGGCTGCGCGCATCCGCAAGCCCATTTTGGGCATGGCCCAGATCGTCGCGTTTTTTTAAAGCTCTGACGGACGGCTTTGTGTCGCCTGCCAAGTGGCCAGCGATCGTCAATATCCGGATGCGCCTGAGCAAGTATGACGGTAAAGTGAAGTTATATGCGCGCCAAAAAGGCTCTTAAGCAGCTAACCAAAGCGGAAGCTCTGATCAATACTGTTGCCGATCGTTATACACCGAGTGATCCTCGCTTTAAAGAACTGCTCAATTCGGCGGAAGCCACAGTCGGCCAAGCGAAAAAGGTCTTGGACGGCCGCTCTGGTCAAGCCTCTCGAACGTCGGCTCAGACGACGAAGAAGGGGAGTCAACCTCAGGAACCTGAAACTGCTGTGACTCCTGAGTTCACCGGGAACAAGACTGATTTCGTGCGTGCGGTTGTAGAAGCCCATGGAACTTCGGGTGCTGCGCCCAGGGAAATCGACCAGGCCTTTACGACTCGCGGCATCGGCCGAAGCAAGAACCTCATTTACAGTGCCCTAGGTGCACTTGTGAGGCAGAAAAAGCTCAAAAAGAAGGGTGATCGCTATCTCTCAGTATCTGTGGATTCCAGTGTAAAATCCGTTCCGCAAAAGAAGCGCATCAGTCCGGAAGGACTCAAAAGGATCATAGAAGCTAATAAGAGGCGATGGGCGAAAAAGAGAGCCGCTGAGGGTGCCGTGCGTCCGAGAGCTATTGGTAAAAACGTTTCTGCCAAACGAGCTGCTGCAAGGAATCGCGCGTAGGCCTTGCCGGGGCTTGAGCTTTTCGAACGCTGCGGGCTGCTGCGCACGAAGTCGAGAAAGGCTTCAGGTCAGAAAGAACCGCGAGGCGCAACAATCCAGAAATTAGTGCACTGCAAGACATCCTCTACCATGCTAGAATCAGTCCGTGCCGCGTGACGCTGCGTCACTTCCCACACAACCCGCAGAGAAAAATCAGTGCGCAGCTTATTCTCGTGAACAAGTTCGCAGACTGCTTAAAATTCCCGAGCGCCTGTTGCGCAGTTGGGAGCGCCAGCAACTCGTTCCGGAGCGGAACGAATACAAATTTTCGGACCTGCTGCTTCTGAAGGCCATTGCCCGGCTTCGTGAAGAACGCATTCCGGCCCAGCGGATCAGACGATCGCTTTTGGCGCTTCGCGAGCGACTCAAGGACACGCCCGACCTGTTTTCACAAGTCCGCGTCTCAGCACACGGCCACAGGGTGAGGGTCCAGGTGGGCAAGCAGCAGATGGATCCTATATCTGGGCAACTGCTGTTCGATTTCGACGCCAACGAAATCAGCAAACTGTTGCAGTTGCCCAGAGTGGGCGGGGGAGCGGAGAAAGCCGCTGAACTGCTGAAGCGCCGGATGGAGGCCGACGGCTGGTTCGAGCGCGGTCTCGAACTCGAGCAGAACGGCGCTCCGATCGAGCAGGTAATCTACGCCTATGAGCGCGCGGCCGAGTTGGACCCGACTGCCGCCGGTGCGCGCGTCAACCTGGGCACAATTTATTTCCACGGTCATGCCTGGTCCGATGCGGAAGCGCAATACAAGAAAGCGCTCGAGATCGACCCAAACTATCCGTTAGCGCAGTTCAATCTTGGCAATCTGTATGATGAGCAAGGCGACTACGCGAATGCTCTTGCCCACTATAATGCCGCCATTCGCCTTTTCCCTAAGTATGCCGATGCTCACTACAACCTCGCGCTCCTGTACCAGAATGCCGGCCGGATGATGGAGGCTGTTCGGCATTGGAGAGCCTACCTGAAGTTGGACAGGACGAGCAGTTGGAGCGATATCGCCCGCCGCGAGCTCGCCCGTATTGAAGCGGTTACCGTTGTGGAGGGCAGTCGGTCCGGCGGCACCGAATACCGCCTCGAAGCGTACGACTCGTAGCAGCTGTTCAGCGCCGCTGAACTCGTCCCCTCTAGCCGTTCCGAAATAGTTGTTTATTCCCGGTAAATCTATGGGCGAATTGACCGCTCCCTCTGATGCAACCTGCCCCTTACCGAAAAAGCCTGGCGCAAAACCGGGTCGCCTCGCCCCACTGAACTCGCAAAACCTCGTTTCTGATTGCAAGCTAGAGTCACCGGGGCCAATTCACGAATGTGTGCCAATCGACAAAAAACCGGGACAGCCAACAACGGGGACGAAGCACCGCTGCCCGTCGCGGCGGCACTAATTCTGGCGGCCGGCGCTGCCACGCGGATGGGGTCCCTGAAACAACTTCTGCCGTTCGGCCAAGGTACCCTGATTTCGAATGCGATTGAACAGGCAAAAGATGCTTGCTTTGAAACGATTGTAGTTGTGGTGGGGGCGCAAGGGGATCTTGTAACTCTCGCCACCGGCCAGCAGGGAGTTGAAATTGTCGAAAACCCCGACTGGCCATCCGGCATGGGAACGTCAATTCGCGTCGGACTCGAGCACATTACAAAGCAAGCACCTGGTCCTGAAGTGCTCGCCGTTCTACTCGCCGACCAACCGCTGGTGAGGGCTTCGCATCTTCTCGAAATGCGCCGCATGCAAGCGAAATCGCGAGCGCCCATCCTCGCCGCACAATACAGCGGCCAAAATGGTGTTCCGGCGCTGTTCGCGAGAGACTTGTTCCCGTCGCTCGCTGCGCTCCCCGCCGACGCAGGCGCCAGACATCTGCTACGTGGCGGCAGTTTCCCCGTCCTCAGCTTTCCGTTGCCGGAGGCGGCTACTGACGTGGACACGCCTGCCGACTTCGCTCGCTTAGCAATGGTGAGACCATGAAAGTAGCTGCGTATACGATGGAACAAAGGACCTTAAGCCGCCGCACCGGTCAGTTGCTCGGCATTTTTGGTGTTTGGACGATTGTTTCGCTCCTGTCTTTGACCCACCACTACATGGAAGAGTCGGGAGCTGGCGATACGCGTCCCATATGGAAAGTCTTCCTGATCTGGCTAACTTGTTATTATTCCTGGGCGCTGCTGACGCCTCCTCTCTTTTCGGTCGCTAAGCGCTGGCCGATTACGAGGGAGCGATGGGCAAGAAACGTCGTAATCCATATTCCCGTTTCTTTCGCTTTTACGGCCGTGTCCATACTCATCAGCCACTTTTTGTATTGCCTGGTTGTGCAAAAACCGGCGGCCGATCCGGAAGACTACATACGAAGCCTGCGCTTCACCTCGTTTCTTAAACACTTTCCGCTGTATTGGACGACTCTGGCGGTGGCAAACGGGCTGTCCTACTTCAGAGCGCTTAGAAAGAAAGAACGTCTGGCATCTCAACTCGAGCTGGAGCGGTCGCAACTCGAAACCAGCCTGCGCCAGGCACAGCTGGACGCCTTGCGCATGCAGCTCAATCCTCATTTTCTGTTCAATACGCTCCAGACCATATCCGTATTGATGATGGACGACACGGCATCGGCCAATCGTATGCTCGTGCGGCTGAGCGATCTGCTGCGTTCCACTCTTCGAAGCTCAGTGAGCGTTCTAACCACGCTCCAGGATGAGATCGCATTCCTTCGCGCGTACCTCGAGATTGAGCAGATCCGTTTCGCCGACCGGCTGTTGGTGGAATGGAGGGTCGCGCCTGATACCGGGCGAGCGTTGATACCCACGCTTCTGCTGCAACCGCTGGTCGAAAACTCGATCCGCCATGGAATCGCGCGGCTGGCCACTCCCGGAACAATTACCATCACCAGCCGTATCGTCGATGATGTTCTTCATCTGTCAGTGGCCGACACTGGGCCGGGTCTCACACAAGGACAAGGCGAAGAAGTGGGCCACGGCATCGGCTTGAGCAATACACGAAAGCGTTTGAAGCAGCTTTATCCCGAGCACGAGATGGAAGTGATTGCCGGGCAGTCCGGTGGCTTCGAGGTGCGGATTACGCTTCCACTCGCGCTTCAAGGCACGGAAAGCACTGAAGAACTGATACTACGATGATCAAGGTCTTGATTGTGGATGATGAGCCGATTATTCGGCGCGGGCTTCGGAGCCATCTGAGCCGGCACGATAATTATGAAGTTGTCGGCGAATGCTGTAACGGCCGCGCGGCCATTACGGATATCCGGGAAATTAAGCCCGACTTGGTGTTTCTGGATGTGCAGATGCCCGAAGTCGATGGCTTCGGGGTGATCCGAGAAGTAGGTCCCGAAGAAATGCCCGCCGTTGTCTTCGTGACCGCCTACGATGAGTACGCAGTGAGCGCTTTCGACGTCAACGCGCTCGACTACCTGCTGAAGCCGTTCGATGAGGAGCGATTTTCACGTTGCCTAACCCGCGTGGAGCAGCGACTGTCCCAACCGCGGACAGAACACTCGTTGGTCGAAAAGCTCACCTCTCTGGTTGCCGAGCAGGCCAAGCCTCGCAAGGCCGATCGCCTGGCGATACGGAATTCAGATCGAATTACGCTCTTGCAGACCGACGACATTGACTGGATTGAGGCGGCCGACAATTACGTGGAAATACACGTCGGCAAGCAAGTGCATCTCATGCGCGAGACGTTGAGCAATCTCGAGCAGCGCCTTCAGCCCTTTCGTTTTCTACGGATTCACCGCTCCCGCCTGGTCAATGCCGGGCGCATTAAGGAACTCCATCCCCTGTTTCATGGCGAATACGAGCTTGTTTTGAGCGATGGCACCCGCCTGACATCCAGCCGCCACTACCGCGAGGTTCTCCAAAGTTTGCTCGTCTAGTTACAATGTCCCTGAATGCGGAAGGCCGCCGTTCTGGGCTCGTTGTTGGCAGCAGCGTGGGTGCTTGCACTTCCCGAATCGAGCCAGCTTCAGTTCCGCGACATCGCTTCTGAAATCGGCATAAACGGGAAAAACACGTACGGCGGTCTTCGCACGAAAGACTACATTCTGGAGACGACCGGTAACGGCGCCGCGATTTTCGACTACGACGGCGACGGCCGGAACGACGTCCTCATCACTAACGGAACGACTCTGGAAGCGCGAAAAACAGGTGCGGAACCACGTTTGCAGCTTTATCACAACGATGGCAATGGCCATTTCACAGATGTGGCTACGAAGGCTGGGCTCACTTCACAGGGCTGGGCGCAAGGCGTCTGCGTAGGCGATTACGACAACGATGGGCATCCGGATATGCTGGTCACGTATTACGGCCACAATGTCCTTTACAGAAATCGGGGCGACGGAACCTTCGAGGATGTTACCGAAAAGGCCCATTTGCCTGTTGTTGGAGTACGCTATGGCTCTGGCTGCACGTTCATCGATTACGACCGCGACGGCTATCTCGACCTGTTTGTGTCGAACTATGTGAACCTGGACCTCGCAAAAACCCCGCGTCCCGGTCAGGGCGGCTTCTGTGAGTGGAAGGGGATTCCCGTAATGTGCGGGCCGCGCGGCTTGCCACTGGCTTCGAACATCTTGTATCACAATAACGGAAATGGCACGTTTGAAGACGTCTCCGAAAAGAGCGGTATTCTGAAACCCGGCGGCCGCTATGGTCTAGGCGCTGTAGCCGCCGATTTTGATGGCGATGGCTGGCCCGATATCTATGTGGCGTGCGACATGACGCCCAGCCTCTTATTTCATAACCTGCACAATGGAACATTTGAAGAGCGCGGAGTCGAGGCGGGTGTGGCCTATAATTTCGACGGCCAATTGCAAGCCGGCATGGGCGTGGCGGTCGGCGATTATGATGGCGATGGCCGGCTCGACATCGCAAAGACAAACTTTTCGGGAGATCTCTCTTCCTTGTTTCACAACGATGATGGAAAATTCTTTACCGACGTTTCGCGCGAAGCAGGCCTTGGCGTGCATCAATTGCTCGGGTGGGGCGTCGCCTTTGTCGATGTCGACAACGATGGTTGGCCGGATTTAGTCGAGGTGAATGGACACGTCTATCCCGAGGTTGAAGGGAAACAGCTAGGCGACTCCTATTACGAAGACACGGTTCTCTATCACAATCGAGGTAACGGAAAGTTTGAAGATATCAGCGCCTCGGCGGGTCCCGCGTTTCGGCCTTCGCGGCCGGCGCGTGGCTTAGCCGTCGGCGATATAGATGGCGACGGACAGCCGGAACTCGTCATCGTCAACATGAACGCCACGCCGAGCGTTCTCCATAACGACGCGCCTTCTCGGTGGCATTCGGTCAACGTCGAACTCACGGGCACAAAATCGAATCGAAGCGCAATCGGCGCTCTCGCTACCATTACCGCGGGCGGTCGGACAAGGGTCGCTCCCGTTCTCGGCGGCTCCAGTTTCTATTCGCAGAATGCATTCGCATTGCATTTCGGCCTGGGAGCCGCCACGCGGGTGGACCAATTGGAAGTCCGCTGGCCCTGCGGCGAGGTCGAACGATGGCAAAACCTAGGCGTCGATCGTACACTCAAAGCGGTGGAAGGTCGCGCCAGAGTGGAAGAAATTCCATTTGAGCGCGCAGTACGGAAGTGACCCGCAGCACGGAAGGAAAAGCCTCGCGGACTCGGCTCGATCGCAGAACATTTCTTAAGGCAACGTGCGTGGCGCCGGCACTGTCAGCTCTCGTGGGCTCGCCCGCCGTCTATGCCGAACCGGTACCACAGCACGCGCCCTATTTGAAATTGGCGCCGTTTATCCAGCCTGGCGCCGATCAATTTCCCGAAGAAGCGCAAGCCATGGAAGCCGAAGCAACGCTGGGCGAGGCGATCGTTTCTGGAAGGCTGCCGGCAGAGAGCAGCCTTGAAATTCGTTTCATTCAATGGCGTGAATCGTTGGGAACAATTCGCCGTGCACAATTCTTTGTTTTGCCCGGCAATCGCGTCCGATTCGAAGTCGCCAGCTCGAAAGACGGCCAGCTACTTTACACAACAGGCTACTGGCACGCGCGATGGCAGGACGGCAAGTTTACGTCCCTTCGGCCTATCGATGAGAACAGGACCAAAGCCTTCGAGCCAATCTTCCGCGATGTCACCGGGAGAGTGTTCGAGAATTGCGGAAGTTTTCACCAACAGTTATGCTTCGGGGTTCCGTATTGGCGTGCCCGGCTCGATCCCGCTTCGGGAATCGACATCTACGGCAGCAATGGCATCGCGGTGGGCGATATCGATGGCGATGGCGTAGACGAGGTTTACATCTGCCAACCCGGCGGCCTTCCGAACCGCTTGTTCCGTTTTCGCAGCGATCGTTTTGAGGACATCACAGATCGGTGGAAGTTGGCTCTTCTCGACGACACCTCCGCCGCTCTGTTTCTCGACTTGCGCAACACCGGCCGGCAGGATCTGGTTGTGCTTCGCAGCTCCGGTCCGCTGCTCTATTTGAACGAAGGAAATTATTTCCGCGTTCGCGACGATGCATTCCGCTTCGCGACTCCTCCTCAGGGGGGCTTTACCGGAATGGCATCGGCGGACTACAATCGCGACGGAAAACTCGATCTGTATCTCTGCACCTACGTGTACTTTCAAAGCGAAGCTCAGTACACATACGCTGTTCCGTATCACGATGCCAATAACGGTCCGCCGAATTTCCTCTTCAAGAATTTACTCGAGCAGGACGGTTCGGGCAGTTTCGAAGATGTCACCGCAACCAGCGGCGTAAACGAGAACAATCATCGGTTCAGCTTTGCGCCCACTTGGTGCGACACAGATGGAGCTGGCTGGCCCGATCTTTACGTCGCGAACGATTTCGGCCGCAATAACTTCTACAAAAATGACCATGGCCGGTTTCGCGATTTAGCCGCTCAAGCCGGCATCGAGGACCTCGGCCCCGGCATGAGCTCTTCTTGGTTCGACTATGACCACGACGGACGCCCCGACCTTTACGTCGGTAACATGTGGACCGCGTCCGGCCAGCGAATTGTGCACAGCCCGAAGTTTGCTCCTGCCCAAGGCGCCCCCGAATTCGCTGAAGCCTACCGCCGCCACACCAAAGGCAATTCGCTCTATCGAAACAAAGGTGGTGGCGCGTTCGAGGAGACAACGGAACAACAGGGCGCAGCCATGGGGCGCTGGGCTTGGTCGAGCGTAGGTCATGATTTTGACAATGACGGAGAGCCCGAGCTGGCAATCGGCTGTGGCATGCTCTCGAACGAGGCGCCGCTAAACAAATACATCCCCGATACCATGAGTTTCTTCTGGCGCCAGGTGGTTTCCGAATCGCCTCAAACCGCCAAGCGAGCACCGGCGTACGAGAACGGCTGGAACGCCATCAATCAATTCATACGCGAAGATTACAGTTGGAATGGGCACGAACCGAACGTTTTTTACGCTAAACGCGGCGGCCGTTATTGCGACGTTTCCGGTATCAGCGGTTTCGATTTCGCCGACGATACGCGGGCTTTCGCCATCACCGATTTTGACGGCGACGGCCGTCCAGACCTCATCCTGAAAAATCGCTTGGGGCCTCAAATTCGTGTTCTCCAGAACAACTGCGCGGACGGAAACGAATCCATCGCATTCGATCTTCGTGGCACGCGATCGAACCGGGATGCCATCGGAACTCGACTCGAAATCTTAGGCGGCGCAACCGTCTGGCTGACCGCCGAGAGCGGCTATCTCTCGCAGCATTCCAAGCGCATCGCGATCGGACTCGGCAAGCGCGAGGGTCCGGTTCGCGTCCGGCTCGTCTGGCCTTCTGGGGCTTCCGAAGAATTTGGCCCCCTCGATCCCGGCTACATCTACGCAATTACCGAAGGCTCGAAGCGGGTGACAAGCAAGCCATTTTCAGCTTCGAAACCAATCAAGGAAAAAGCGTTCAACACCGATAACACGCCCCGCCTTCACACCACATGGTTTATGGACCCCTTGCCGTTGCCCGAGCCTGTTTCCGGACCAGCGCTCCTTATTCTGAAAGGAGCGGAATCTGCGGCGGCGGTCGCCGGTGTCCCTTTAAAAGTGATCGATTTAAGTGACGCTCGAAGCGGACAGAATACTTCCTGGACCATATTCAGACGCTATCTCTTCGACTATCGCCAGGACCTGAAGACGCCGCTCTGCTTACTAATCAACGTGGACGGAAAAGCCGCAAAGGTCTATGCCGATGTTCCTCGAACAGAAGAAGTAAAAGCCGATTTGAACGCTTTGCGCGCGAGCGCGATGCCGAACAGCCTTCCCTTCCCAGGCGCTTACCACAACGCGCCGCACCGCGACTATTTCAAATTCGCCGCCGCCCTGCTTTGGGAGGGCCAGACCGAATCCGCTCTTCCTTACCTCCACGAGGCGCTTCGCCGCGGCTCGGGAAACGCGCGCATTCCGATGCTCATCGGACAAATCTATTTGCAAGCCGGCAGTCTTGACAACGCGGAGGAGTATATTCGCAAAGCTCTCGATTGGAATCCTGCGTATGCAGATGCATGGTCTGAACTGGGCGGGGTTTATGAAGCTCGCAATGACACGCCTCAGGCACTGGCTTGCTTTGAAAAGGCGCTGGCTCTCGATCCCGATCTGACATACGTGCAATTGAACGCGGCGCACGCCGCCGAGCAGGCAAGCGACAACGTCAAAGCGGAAAGATATTACCGGCAGGTATTGAGCACGGAGCCGCAAAACCCCGATGCCGCCAACGGCCTGGGCCTTGTGCTGGCAAAACAGGGCCGTACCGGCGAAGCGAAACAGTTCTTCGAGCAAGCCATCCAAGCCCGTCAAAACTTTGGATCGGCGATTAACAACCTGGCGGTGCTCTATCTGAACACGGGACAGGTCAATGATGCCGCTGCGGCCCTCGAGTACGGTCTCAAAGTGGCGCCCGACGAGGATATTCTATATCTGAATCTCGGCCGGCTGTATGTTCGACAAGGGCAGTTTGAAAGGGCGCGCGACGTAATGCAGCGGTTGCTCGCGCGAAAACCGGGAAACGCGGTTGCACAACGGGCGCTTCGGGAGTTGGATAATCGATGAAACAGATCTCGCTGATCTGCCTTCTATTCGCTGTGCCCCAGGACGCAACCGTTCTCGATTCCATCGTTAAATCTGGCCGGTGTTGGAATGTCGCCGAGACTCCCTCTGAGCGCGTACGCCCTAAACCGGCAATCGCGCCGGGGCTGCCTCCACTTCTGAGTTTCCGTTATTATGAGGGCCGCGAACATCACCGGTTTTCGAGCCGCGATTTGGTTTTAGACGATGCAGGACATTAAGCTTTCGAGTGCGCTGGCGATTGCTCTAAGTTGCTGCGTATTAGCTCTGGCCGGCGCCAGGGAATCCACGGGGGACGAGGGCATCGCCGCGTTTAGCGAAGGACGTTACTCCGTTGCGCTCGAAAGATTGAAAAGCGCAGTAGCTTCCGATCCCCACGACGCGAGAGCTCGCCTGTTTCTCGCTCTGACCGAAGCGGCACAAAACGACTGCCGCTCCGCTCTTCCAACCCTTAGAAATAACGCCGACTCTAAAGATGATACGTTGTCGCTTCTCGCTGGAATCGCGGCCGCTAAATGCGAAGAAGCCGCGGGAGATACCACCGCCGGGCTCATCATCTTAACCGCGCTCGAGCGCCGTTTCCCCAACAACGCCGATGTGCTCTACGCTCTCGCCAAGCTTCACATGCAGGCCTTCAACAACACGACCTTGCGGATGTATCAGCACGTTCCCGCTTCTTATCGCGTTCATGAGCTCTCCGCCGAAATTTTCGAACTCGAAAACCGGTTCGATGAAGCTGTCGATGAATACACTAAGGCGATCGCCCAAAATCCGGACGCGCCCGATTTGCACTTCCGGCTTGGTCGCGCGCTCTTGATGCGATCTCATTCGCCCGAAGCCCTCGAGCAAGCGGCGCAATCATTTTCTGCCGAATTGAAGCTGAATCCTGAGGATGCCGCAACCGAATTCCAGCTTGGCCAGATCGCGGGCGTCGAGAACAAGCCCGGCCCGGCCAGAATGCATCTCGAGCGCGCCCTGTCGCTATCGCCCGCGTTCCCCGAAGCCATGATCGCTCTCGCGAAGCTCGATTCAGCGAGCAAACAGTACGGCCCCGCTGTCGCTCTCTTAAACCGCGCCGTTTCGCTCGAGCCCAACAACGAAGCCGCTCACTACGCCTTGATGATGGCTTATCGCGACAGCAGCCAACTCGACAAGGCAAAATCGGAAAAAGCAATACTCGACCGCCTCCAACGCCCGCCCGAAGGCGAGTTCACACAATTCCTGAAGAAGCTGGGCGAGAAGCCTCCGCCGCAGTGACGTACAGCAGCATAGGTTTCATCGCCGCCATCGCTCTTGGGGCGCTTGTCTTCGAGCACTCGCCGAGGTTTTTCACAGGACCGCTTGCTGGCGCGCGCGGCTCGGCCAATCATCTTTCGAGCCACGACCGCGAGGGAGTGGTTGTGACGAACTTCGAATCGGGTGGCGCTTGGCGGCCTGATTTTGAAAACATTCACGTTCGGGCCGGTTTAACCGCAATCTTTCCGAATGGCGGAGATCAGTCGAAGCGGCTGATTGTCGAGACTACCGGCAGCGGCGTCGCTGCTTTCGATTACGACAATGACGGGCTGCCCGATCTGTTTATCGTTTCTGGCGATGGCGGCACCAACCGGCTTTATCACAACGATGGCCACGACCACTTCACCGACGTAACCGATTCAATGGGCCTGCATTCGAGCGGCTGGGGCCAAGGTGTTTGCGCCGGCGATTACGACAACGACGGCTACGCCGATTTGTTCGTCACCTATTGGGGACAAAATCATCTATACCGGAACATCAACGGAAAACGCTTTGAAGACGTAACCTCCCAAGCCCATTTACTGCAGGACCGGCTACGTTATAACACTGGCTGCGCTTTCGTCGATATCGACAATGACGGAAAACTCGATCTATTCGTCGCCAATTACCTGAAACTCGATCCTAGCTCCACCCCAAAGCCCGGCGATAATCCGTATTGCTTTTATCGTGGCATTCCAGTCGCATGCGGCCCTCGCGGCTTGCCGTTCGATCGCAATCTGCTCTACAAGAACAACGGCGACGGGACCTTTTCCGACATCTCGGAAGCCTCGGGGATTGCGGAGCCCGAAGGGCACTACGGTTTGGGCGTTCTCGCTACCGACGTCAATCATGACGGCCTTCCCGATATCTACGTCGCATGTGATCAAACCCCTTCGCTGCTATACATCAACCAGGGGCACGGCAAATTCGAAGAGGAAGCGCTATTGCGCGGAGTTGCGCTCGACTCGAACGGACGTTCTCTTTCCGGAATGGGCATCGCCGCGGCCGATTATGACGCGAGCGGCCAGCTCAGCTTGTTTCGCTCGAACTTTAGCGATGAGATGGAAACGCTCTATCGCAATCGCGGCGATGGCAATTTCGATGAAACTACTCTTGCGGCAGGCCTGGGGAGAAATACCCGTTTTGTCGGCTGGGGCGCCGGCTTTTTTGATTACGACAACGATGGATGGCCCGACCTTTTGCTAGTCAATGGCCACGTCTTTCCAGAAGTCGACAAGCTGCACATCGACATTCATTTCAGAGACCGAGCCATTCTGTACCACAATCTGGGGAACGGAAAATTCGAAGACGTCTCGCTCTCAAGCGGCCCTGGAATCGCCGAGGCTCACGCCGCACGAGGCGCAGCTTTCGCCGACCTCGATAACGACGGCGAAGTCGAAGTTGTCGTGAATAACCAGAACGAGCCGCCCACTCTGTTGAAGCTTCGAAACGCGCCGGCCGGACACTGGATCGAGCTGCGCCTGATAGGCACTCGTTCGAACCGCTCCGCCATCGGCGCGCAAGTCACGATTCGAGCCGGAGGCCGCGCCCAGATCCAGGAAGTCCGCAGCGGAGGCAGTTATCTCTCCCAGAACGACTTCCGCCTCCACTTTGGCGTCGGGACGGCTGAAGTGGTGGACCAGATCGTGGTTCGATGGCCGTGCGGAACCGTCCAGCGGATCGGCCCAAAGCATGTCGATGCGCTCATCGCCATAAAGGAACCCTAGCTATTACGCTGCGTTATCCTGAGAGGTTTGAGCGTGCGCGCCAGTACAGGCGCGCATCATGAGCAGGAGAGGTAATGCGCAAAAAAGTTACGGTTGTCGGCGCCGGCAACGTTGGGGCCAATACGGCACAAAAAATCGCCGCGAAGGAACTTGCCGATGTTGTGCTCGTCGATGTAATTGAGGGCGTTCCCCAGGGCAAGGGCCTCGATATGCTCGAGTCCGCTCCGGTTGAGGGCTACGACGTCAAGATTGCCGGAACAAATGGATACGATGAAACCTCGAACTCCGATATTGTCGTCATTACGGCGGGCATTGCACGAAAGCCCGGCATGAGCCGCGACGATCTCCTAATGACCAACTACGAGGTCATCAAGGGCGTCACCGGAGAGGTGGCGAAGCGCTCACCGAACGCGATCCTCATTCTGGTCACGAACCCGCTCGATGCAATGTGCTGGACTGCGTTCAAAGTTTCGGGGTTTCCGCGCCATCGGGTCATCGGTATGGCCGGCGTGCTCGATACAGCCCGGTACCGCACTTTCATAGCCGAAGAACTGAACGTTTCCTTCGAGAATGTGACCGCCATGGTGATGGGCGGCCACGGCGACACGATGGTTCCGCTGGTGCGCTTTACCAATGTTTCCGGCATTCCGCTAACGGAACTGACCGACCAGGCAACTATAAACCGGCTCGTCCAACGCACACGCGATGGAGGCGCCGAGATCGTCAAATACCTCAAAACCGGTAGCGCCTACTATGCACCGGCCGCAGCCGCTTGCGAGATGGTCGAGTCCATTCTCAAAGATAAGAAGAAGGTTCTGCCCTGCGCGGCCTACCTCGAAGGCGAATACGGCATTCACGGGCTCTTCGTCGGAGTGCCCGTCAAATTGGGCTCTAAGGGTATCGAACACATTTACGAGATCAGGCTGACGGATGAGGAATCAGCGGCTCTGAAAAAGAGCGCCACCGCCGTTCAGGAGTTAGTGGATGTAATAAAACAAAAAATAGCGTAAGCGGCTTGTAAATTCGCTACCTTAGATTTAATGGCTCGTAAGTCTGCTGCTTCTGCCGGGCTTGGCAGAGACCAAATTCCCAAAATCAACCCCCAACATACGAACTACAAGCTGCGCGTGGGCCGCTCGAAGATACACCGATGGGGAGTCTATGCCGCCGAGCCCGTCCCCGCGCACCACAAAGTAATTGAATACACAGGCGAGCGGATTAGCCGCCGCGAGACGAAAAAGCGCTCCGAAAGAGAGCTGAACTACCTGTTCACACTCGATAGCTACTGGACGATTGACGGATCGGTCGATGGTTCAGGCGCTCAGTACATTAACCACTGCTGCGAGCCCAACCTGGTCGCGCGAATAGTCCGCGGCCACATCCTCTACATTGCCGGGCGCGACATCCGCCAGGGTGAAGAACTCACTGTCGACTACCATTTCGGCGCGGAGGTTGAAAAAGTGCCCTGCGCCTGCGGCTCGCTCCGATGCCGCGGCACAATCAACGTGAAAGGCTAGCGCGGGCGAGATACCGCGTGCGATGATTTTACGCTAAGGTACGGTTCTAAACGGTGGAGCAGGCATTTGCCCAAGCTGTCAGCATAGTCCCGTTCGGGCCACAAAAGGTTAATGAAAACCCTCAATGATGGATGATTTTCGACCGTGCCCACAAGGCCCTTCGCTGATGCCAGCGGCTCCTTGCCACTTTCATCAAACCTTGGTAGTCGCGGCTCGGTTAGCTACACCCGAAACCACATCCTCTTAAGAACGAGCCCCGGATTCATGGCCGCGCTAAGAGCCACATAGGCGGCACCCTTCAAACGCCGTCCGTTGCAGGCATAGCTGGCGCCCTTTCGGAACCAGTAGCGCTGATGCAGACTGATCTCGTATCCGCACCTCTTCACGGGATGGTGCTCCAAGTGACGGCGAAACTCTTCCAGGGTCAAGCTCTTTCCGGTCTTCAACTCGTATCGAAGCCGCTCTGTCTGAAGCGTTTGCAGCTTGAACGACTTGGCTGAAACTCCTCCGCCGGTTAAACGGTACCAGGTGAGATCTTCCGGTATCGCGATAACGGGGTGATTTTTGGCGACTCGCGTCCAGAGATGGATATCCTCCGCCGGGTAGTCGGAACTGCGGTAGCCGCCATTTTCCAACAGGGTCTTCCGCCTTGCAACGACGCTGCTGTGAATCAGGAAAATGGGAGTGCCTTCCGCCATTTGTTGTTGGTATTCGTCCAGGTTGGACGGGCCGACGATCAATCGCGAGACCCGCTCACCTCGAGCGTTGATTCGCGACCCCCAGGTTCCCAGTAAGGGAATTTCGGGGTGGGCCGACAAGAATGCCAGCTGGCGCTCGAGATGCTCGGGAACCCATAAGTCGTCCGAGTCGATCCGCGCGACGACTTCGTTCTGGGCGGCCTGCAAACCGCTATTCAATGCCGCACACAGACCGGCATGGTCCCGCTGCATGAGTATGATCCTCGCGTCCTCCATCGCCAAAGCCCGAACGATCTCTTCCGTACGATCAGTCGAGCCATCATCTATCACCAACAGATTCCAATTCTGAACTGTCTGGTTTTGGAGAGATTGGATGGACTCGCGGATCGTATGTTCAGCATTGAACGCCGGCATCAGAACTGTTACTGACGCGTCATACCAAGGTGAATTGAGCAACACCACTTCTCATGTTACATCAGGGGTACCTACCGTACAAAAATACGAGGAGTATGGATTAGGACTTCTGGAGCGGGTGCGTCATCTCCTTCGGCTGAACCCACTGATCGAATTGTTCGTCGGTCAGGAAGTTCAATTTCTTCGCTGCTTCACGCAGGCTCAGCCCCTCTCGGTAAGCAGTCAGTGAGATCTCGGCAGCCTTCTCGTACCCTATGTGCGGATTCAAGGCAGTCACCAGCATTAGCGAATTCTCCAAATTTTCTTTAATCCTGGTTGTGTTCGGTTCAATCCCTTTCGCGCAATGCTCGTTGAACGATTCGCAGGCGTCGCGGAGCAGTTCGGCCGAAGTGAGCACATTGTGCAGCATCACTGGCTTAAACACATTGAGTTGAAAGTTTCCTTGCGATCCCGCGAATGCTACTGCCTGGTCGTTGCCGAACACCTGCACCGCGACCATCGTCATCGCCTCACACTGCGTGGGGTTCACTTTTCCTGGCATAATCGACGATCCCGGCTCATTTTCGGGAATAATCAGCTCTCCTAATCCCGCGCGAGGACCCGAAGCGTGCCACCGCACATCGTTGGCAATCTTCATCAGCGCCCCGGCCAACGTTCTGAGCGCCGCGCTCATATTCACCATTTCATCGTGCGCGGAAAGAGCTGCGAATTTATTCTTCGCGGAAAAGAACGGCTTGCCCGTTTCGTCCGCAATCCGCCGCGCCGCCAAATCGCCGAATCGCTCGTCCGCGTTCAGCCCGGTTCCCACAGCTGTGCCTCCGATAGCGAGCTCGTACAGACCCGCAGCCGCCGCTCTGATTGCCGCAACCGCGTGCTGAAGCTGCGCGGCCCAGCCCGAGATCACCTGGCCTAAGGTAACTGGAGTAGCATCCTGCAAATGCGTCCGGCCAATCATAACGACATCGGCGAACCTCCCGGCCTTTTCAAGAAACGTACCGATGAGCGAATCCACCGCGGGAATCAAGCGGTCTTCAATCTCCTCCACCGCCGCTATATGCATCGCTGTCGGAAATGTGTCGTTGGACGATTGGCTGCGGTTTACGTCGTCATTCGGATGGATCGGTTTTTTTGAGCCAAGCACGCCGTTTGCCAATTGAATGGCTCTATTCGCAATCACTTCGTTAGCGTTCATGTTCGTCTGCGTGCCCGACCCGGTCTGAAAGACCACCAACGGAAACTCGGAATCAAGCTTTCCATCGATTACTTCCTGGGCAGCGCGAACAATTAGTTGTGACTTTTCGGCCGGTAATTGCCCGAGTTCCTGATTTGCCAGAGCCGCCGCTTTCTTCAGAATTCCGAAAGCCCGAATCAGCTCGCGGCCCCAGGTGAAGCGCTCCACTCCAATCCTGAAGAACTCGGTGGATCGCTGTGTTTGGGCGCCCCACAAACGATTGGCTGGCACTTTTACAGGACCTAGCGCGTCTTTCTCGATGCGAAACGTTTCAACCGCCGTCGTGTGAGCCATAACTCCAACGCCTCCATTTTCCAGCCTAACGCCCCGCTCTACAAATTTCTCAATGCAAAGGCGCAAATCTCATAACCCACTATGTATTTAAAGGGAAATTCGCCCATCGTATAGTGGCCGCAAGGCAGGATCCTTGTCTCGTGTTGCCACCCGTACTCCCGCGCATTGGCAATCACCTCCTCCGACAAGTCCACCGGAAATGTAGTGTCGTACCGCGTGTAGATGAATTTCGATTTTTTCGGGTTCGCCGTGTACAAATCGTTGTAACTGGGCGGACTGATACACCGCCACATTTCACGCAAGGTTTCGAGGTCCAAGGCGCTTTCGAGGCTCTCGGCAATGTGGCGCGACGAAAGGCCGCGCCAAACAACATCGGCGAAATACGTCGAACAGTGGTTGAAAATGTTTATTCGGATGCGGGCGTCGTGCGCGCTCGCCAGAAACGCGTAGCACGATCCAAGACTTGTGCCAATAATTCCGAGCCGTGAATAGCCATTCTGCTCGAGCCAGTCGAAACAGCAGCGCGTATCGATGACCGCCTGGCGCGTCGCATCAATCGTCCTGCATACATTGGCCGACACTGCGTAGTCAGCGCGTGAAAGCTCCGGAGGCATTCGCGCATCGTGATACGGCAAACTCAGGCGAAGCGCGGAAACGCCCAGCCGCGCAAGCCCCGCGCAGAGCGCGTTCTGTTGCGGCAATCTCGAGTTCCAGTGAGGAAGAACAACTACCGCTCTTCCATTGCTTCTGTTCGAGGGAAACCACATTGCCGAGACTGAGTTGTTCTCACTGACCGGAGTCCACACCGGCGACGTAAACCGAAGCCACTGCCCGTCGAGCCGAAAGTCGCCAGGAGTCTCGTAGCCGTAGAAACGCTGGCTGGCGGCGAGTATGCGCCGGTTTAGCTCGCAGATGTACGCGGCCGGATTCCGCGAGCCGTTCAGCTCCACTCGTTCCGCACAGGGCCATCGACCAGACCATTCCAGGCCAAAATCAAATGGTCTGACAATCCTGTCGGTGGCGCGAGAGCATAGCCGGTTCTCCCACGAGTCCATCCATCGCCCGTAAAGCCGCGTTACCCGGCTCATGTCCCCGGAACAAGCTGAAATGTATGGGCCCTCGGTTGGGCAGCCTCGCGCTGCTTTTGAACGATTTCGTTTTCGAGCGAATCGAGTGTATCCATCGCCGGCTTGGCTTTGGGCAAAGCGTATTTAGCCAGCGGGACCTGAATGTTCCGCCACCGGTCGTTGTGAATCGTTGCATGCTCAACTGTGAGTTCGTAAACCTCATTCGCCTGTTGCGCCATAGGCGTATTCAGAACGGCAAGGTTCACGCCGTTTGCCAGGTCCGCACTGCTGAAGGACCCAACGGTCGTGCTGTCTATCTGGAGAGCATAATTCCCGGGCTTAAGACCGGTGACGCGAAGCGGTTCCTCGTTCAAAGCCTCCGTGACATCGGAGCTGTGTATCGCGAGTGCCATCAATGCCCCATTTCCACCGCCAGTCCACTCCGCAAACGGCAGAGGCAGCGAGCTGTCCTGTTCGGTCCATTGAACGCCGTTGCCACCCTTAAGGTCTGAGACCTGCGCAAAATCCGCAAACTGCAGTTTCGGCACGCTTCCCGAGGCATCAATAGACACCGAAGAAACAGTAGGTCTTGCGCTCCACGCCTTCAGAAGCTGCTCGGCCATAATCAAATGCCCGGACATGGCAGGATGAACTCGATCGGGCAATATCTTTTGCGCGTCCGTGGGGTTCGCTGAATTCGCCTTCTCGAGCATCGCGACCATAGGCGAGTTGAAGTCCGCCACTGTAAGGTTCTTTTGCCGACCATAATTCGCGATCCATTTGCTGAAACTCAGGAGCACAGCATTGTACCCGCCCGGAAACGTTGGCGGCCGTGTAACGTCATCATAGGGCGAGGGCTCAATAACGGTGATTCGTATGCCTGGATCGGCCTTCTGAACGGTGTTGACGATGTACTCATAGCCGTTGAAAAATGTGGTGTCGTTTTCCGGTGTTTCAGGCTGATACCGTCCATCGTTCATTCCCAGCATGATCGTCATCACTGTCGGCTTGTAGGCGAGCACATCCCGCTGCAGCCGCAGATCAATAGGACCGCCCGCGCCACCGCTCACTTTATCGCCGCCCCATCCTGAGTGAATGAAGGTCGCATTCAACCTCGGATAGCGCGTCCGAACAAAAGTTTCCGTTAGGACTGTGTAGAGACGCTGATCGGTGATGCTGTCGCCATAAAAGACGACGCGGTCGGCGGGTTTCAAATAAAAGGCGTCAGCACCAAAGGCCACCGTGGCCGAGAGAAAGCTTGCAAGGACACACAAACCTCTTCGCATATACGTTTCAAAAGGGTATTGAACCTCCTAGTGTAACGAACCTCGCTATCATGCCCCTCAGTCGCCACCTCTATCGGAAACTGCGTTCGCTTCCGCGCCGTCCATCGTGCGTTGTGCTCCGGTATGCACTGCTTGCTGCGGTAGTTGGATTCGCGACTGCCCAGAATCCGACATTTCACGCTCGCGCGCCGCTGGTCGTCGTGCCGGTTTTCGTAAGCGACAAGAAGCATAGATCGATTGATGGTCTATCCGCCAGCGATTTCGTTCTGCTGGATAATGGTGTGCCGCGCGCGATTCAAGTGGATCCTTCCGGTGTATATCAATCCCGCGCTTCTGTTGTTGTGGTGGTTGAGACAGGTGAGGCTTCTAAGGCCGCGCTGCTCAAAATCAAGAAAGTCGGGAGCTCGATCGACGGCTACATCACTGGCGAGGATGGTGAGGCCGCACTCGTTACGGCTGATTCCGAGGTCAACGTTGCGCAAGAATTTACCTTCGACGGCAATCTCATTCGAAACGCTTTTGAGCAGTTGAAGCCGGCTGCCGGTCTCAGCTCGCATGTACTCGATGCGATTGGCGAGGGTCTCCGGCTGCTTGCTGCTCAGCCATCGGACCGCAGGCGCATTCTGCTCGTAGTGAGCGAGTCACGGGACCGTGGAAGTAAGAGCAAGCCGGAAGAGGTTCTCGCTTTGGCTCAGCGGTCAAACGTCACAATTTTCACCTTGATTTATTCGGCCTATGCGACTCCGTTTACGACGAAGGCGAGCGATGGTCCACCGCCTTCTAATAGCGGGATTAACCCACTAGCGATCGTATCTGAGCTCAGCCGGCTTGCCAAGCGAAATATTGGACAAGCGCTGCCCGCAAGCACCGGCGGCCGTCACGTCTCGTTCGAAACTGTACACGGTTTGGAAAATGATCTTGTCGGCATTGGCAAGGAGATTCACAGCCAATACCTGCTTACCTTTACACCGCCCTCCGAGCCGGTATCTTCTTTTCATTCGCTTCAGGTCTCGGTGAAAGGCCACCCGGAGGCCATGGTGCGTGCGCGTCCAGGATATTGGACGAGCGGCGCGAAGTGAGATGCGATGCTTGCTCATTCTCGCCGTTCTGCTGTTCGCTGCATTGAACTCACGGCCGCAGGCCACAGGGGCCCTCATCGACAGTTTCGATGGTTCGAAGAAGCTTCTGCACTGGCATTTTTCGAACGGTGCGGAGTTTCCGGGCGCGAGCGGCAGGCTTTCGCTTGGACCGGGACACGAAGGACGCGGAGCCATTCTGGCATACCGTTTCAAATGCCTGGATCAGACGCACTGCGGACATTACGTGGCGGCGATCTGGAAGGCGCCGGCTCCACTTGATACAAATCCAGGTGCGGCGCTGTCTCTTTGGGTGCGTCTCTTGCCGGAGGTTCGGCTCACGGTTCGAATAAAAGATCAGAGCGGCCAGATGCTGCAATTTCACGCGAATGCTCCGAAGCTGGAGCACCGGTCACCAGGCGAATGGCAGCAAGTTGTCGTGCCAATTAAGGGGAATGCCGCGGAGAATTGGAGCCGGGCGAATACCGGGCTGATTCAGGGTCGTATCGTCGAAATCGCCGTTGTGGCGGACTCACGCTACCGACAACCGGCGCAAGGGGAGATGGCGTTTGACGACGTGCGGCTGCTGCCGACAGCAGATGCGAGTTTCTATCTTGATCGAGCAGCGACCGCAATGACAGCGCCAGAAGACACTGCAGGACTACGCTCTCGATTAGGTGTCGATATTCATTTCCTGAAAGACGATCGTGCGCTCGATCTTGCAAGAGACGCCGGATTCAGCTTTGTGCGCATGGATCTGCTTTGGGCAAAGCTGGAGAAGCCGGGACGCTACGATTTCGCTCCGTTCGACGGTCTAATGCGCTCGCTCGAAGCGCGCGGCATGGGTGTGTTGTGGCTGCTTGCGTACGGACATCCCGAGCACGGCGGAAGCTCGCCGCAATCGCAGGAAGATGTTGCAGCGTATTCTCGTTACGCTGCCGCAGTGGTTTCGCATTTCCGCGGACACAATGCCCGTTTCGAAATTTGGAATGAACCGAATGGGAAACAGTTTCTTCCAAATCCCGCCATCTATCCCGGCCTGCTGCGTACTGCTCTCGATGCGATCCGCCGTCAGGACCCGGTTGCAGCCGTCAGTACGGGCGGAACATCGGGATTCGATTTTCCGTTTCTTGCCTCGATGCTTGAGTCGGGTTCAGCTCAACAAGCAAGCGCCATTGCCGTGCATCCGTATCGCGATTCAGGACCGGAGACGTTGCTGGACGATCTGTTGCTGCTACGTCGACTGATCCAGCATACGGCAAGCCCGGGCACACCTGTCTGGGAAACCGAATGGGGTTATTCGTCGTACGGCAACTCGTCCAAACACCTCGCAGATGGGGGCCATAGCGATCTTGCGCGAAACCGCCAGGCGGCGCTCGTGGCGCGCGAGTGCCTTACGGTATGGGTTGTCGGGCTGCCGCTTGCGGTCTTATATGATCTGCGAGATGACGGCTCGAATCCGTTCAATCGAGAGCACAACTTCGGTCTTCTCAATCAAGACGACAGCGACAAGCCGGCGATGAAGGCGGTACGCGTGCTCACGAGTGTTGCAAGGGATCATACATATTCAGGACTTATTCGCGACACGCCGTACGGCACACATGCGATACGGCTCGATGGCGCCAAAGATATTGTGTTCGTCTTATGGAACGATGAGGCCAGGATGCGGCCGCAAATCCGGCTTTCGCGCAATGAGTTGATATCTATCAGTAACATGTTCGGCGAGCCAATAGACGCGGAACGCGACGAGATTGTCCTCGATGAAGAGATGGGGCCGGTCTATGTACGTTTGAAGCGTTCCTGACATAATGTTTGCAAGTGCCAATGATTCTCGCTTCGGCTGATTTGAGTGATGAAGAATTTCTAGCTGCACTCAATTCCGGGGAGCTGAAGCCTTCTCAATTCCGGCATGCCGATCACCTTCGGCTTGCCTGGTTGTATTTGCATCAAAGACCGTTGGAACGTGCCGAACTGCTCGTGCGATCTGCCATCAAGAGAATTGCCGAGCGGCATGCGGTTTCCCATCTCTACAATGAGACCGTTACGATTGCCTGGGTTCGGCTCATCTCTACGCACTGCGAACCGAGCTTTGCCGATTTCTTACGTGAAAATGAATCTCGTTTGAATCTGCAACTCCTGCATCGATTCTGGACACCAGAACTGCTCACGAGCGATCGAGCTAAAAGAGAATGGGTCGCTCCTGACAGACGATCTCTTCCGATTTAGCTGTTGCATAAGGCGACACAGGTTCTCGGAGTGTCTTGCTGGCGTACGCTGAAGATGTTCAGATGGGCTTTCATGTGGCCAAATCAAGCTGGCAGTGTTTTTTGTCGTTGAATCCTCCTTCAATACTGCTCCTTCTCACAGTAACAACAGCATTTGCGCAATGGAACGTTGCCGCCACGGACACTACGTCTGCTTTTCGCGGCATTCACAACGTAGGCAGTGGCGTCATCTGGGCCAGTGGCACTAACGGTACCGTGTTGCGAAGCGAAGATGACGGCTATATGTGGCAGCAGTGTAGTGTCCCGCCTGAAGCCGTGAAGCTCGATTTCCGCGCTGTTTTCGGTTGGAATGCGGACCACGCGGTCGTCATGTCAATCGGTACCGGGGCCGCATCGCGCCTCTATGAAACCACAGACGGGTGCGCCAGTTGGCATCTGCTTTTCGAAAATCCTGATCGCACCGGTTTCTGGGATGCCCTCACCTTCCGCGGGAACACAGGTTTTATTTTGGGCGATCCGGTTGGCGGCCGTTTCGCGCTGTATCGATCTGATGACCTCGGCCGGAATTGGCATCGCGACAACAATGCTGGACTCGCGGTGGCCTCTGACGATGAAGGCGTGTTTGCTGCCAGTAACTCTTCTCTTGTGATAGGTCCCAACTCGGAACTGCTAATCGCAACAGGCGGTGTTGGGGGACCGCGTCTTCTTCGGTTAGGCGAATCAGGAAGCTGGAGCGTCGCGAGGGTTCCTTTAGCTGGAGGCAAGCAAAGCGCGGGTATCTTTTCGATAGCGTTCCGCGACAGTAGCCACGGGATCGCGGTCGGCGGTGACTACAAAGAGCCCGCCCAAACCGACGGTACAGCAGCCTGGACCTCCGATGGAGGTGCAACATGGCACGCGGCCAGCGCCTTACCATCGGGTTATCGCTCCTCGGTCGCATGGGACCGGAAGACCCACGCGTGGATTGCCGTTGGTCCGAACGGCGGTGATCTTTCTCTTGACGATGGCCGCACCTGGAAGCGCTTCGATTCCGGCAATTGGAATGCGCTTAGCCTGCCTTGGGTGGCCGGGCCCAAAGGACAAATCGCGTCTCTCGATACCGCCTCTCCGGCCTTCGTACGCGCGATCCAACGTGGAAGCCGAAAGCGACAGACTAATGCGCATTTCTCGTATCGGAAACAGTGGTCCGGCAATGCGATTTTTCCTGGAGATACGGAAACGCGGTGATGCGTAGTTTGGCCGCCCCATACGGCACGAGCGTCAGAGTTTGGAGCGGAGCCTCTAAATTTACCGGGCTTCCCGGCAAAGGCCCGGCCGAATTTTCCTCCGTGACCCACTGCGGATCGCGTTTAGCTTTGATCTCGAGCAGAACAGGCGGATTCTTCACGTCGAATGGTATAGCTCCAACAGAACGCTCAACAATATCGGCGTCGCATTTGCCTAGCTCCACGGCATAGTTCCAGCCTGTAGACGGCGTAATCTGCCAGTCGGCAGATTTTTCGGCGTATCGTTTCAGTTCCGACCATTGCCCTTCAAGCGGCAGGGAGAACACAAGAGGTCCGCGTTCGAAAACTGCAGAATCGCGATACCAATGGCTCACGCGTGGATCCATAGGAAAATCAACGGTCACTTGGTCGCCATCTTTCCAGGTGCGGTCGATGGGATAAAAGGCTCGTCGAAAATCGCATCGCGTCTGATCCGTATCCGCCTCTGTCGATCGTAGCGAGCAACCGGAAGCCTTTATTTCAGCGGAAACGCCGTTCACAGTAATTGTTGCGCTGGCTGCCCAGACTGGAATTCTAAGTAACAGCGGAAATGTCGATGGATGAGCAAGGTGCGTGGTGAACTGCACAATTCCTCGGAATGGATAATCCGTCTGCTCATCGACTGTCACATCAGCGCCTCTGAGCTTCGTATGAACCTGATTAGGGGCATAAACAGCAGTCACGAGGCCGCCGTTCGGAGTCGTCATCCAGAAGCTCGACACAAGCTTCGGCCAGCCCTGATGGAAATTCGCGGTACAGCATCCAAAATTTGGCGCAAGGCCAAACAGATTAGAATCTGGACCATTCGTCGACCATTGGCGATGCGCCCGGGTGCAGGCGATCTGATTCGGCTGCTGATCGTATTGATGCGACCACATGTCGTTCGAGAGAGTTCCAGGTAGGGCGTTGTACGCTACTTTTTCCAGCCGATCGGCGATGCGCGGATCCCCCAAAATGGAGAAAGCCCGCTCGAAAGAAAACATGGTTTCGACAACGGCGCAAAGCTCGATGCCTTGAGAGGGATCGGTTCCCGCAAAATGCTCGTCACCGCTGAACATGCCATTTGGCAGTCCGTGGTACGTGTCGAGCATCGCCAGTTGATGCTCTATTTCCTCGCGGTCGCGCGGGTTGCCGCTCAGAAGCCACCAGACAGGCGCAACCTTGAGCGCCATCGCATTGTTCACACCGTGCGTCTGCATAGCAGCTTCTGTAGGGAGCTTATGAGCCTCCAGGCCGAGCTGCTCGCGCGTTTCCTTGAAGGTGTATTTGAAATTTGCGAACTGCGCTTCCCAATCATAGCCTTGCCGATGCAAAAGGTTCGCCAGCCTTAGCAGGTCCTTCTCGCCGGTGCGGTTGTATAACCAGAGCACGGAGTAAACGTTATCCTCCCAGCGATACTTGCCCCAATCTCTTAAAGGACGATTGGGAAGCTCCCGCAGCTCGTATGCGAAATACTTCTGCATTACCGAAATCACTCGCGAATCGCCAGTTACCTCCTGATATTGGGTGAGAACCTTGAGCATGACCATCCGTGGCCACCAATCGTCGTTACTCGGCGGTCCGATTTGACCGTCAGGTTGTTGATGGGTCAGGGTCCAATCTACCCACTGCTTGGCCTTGCGAATCAGGGTGGGATTGTTTAGTTCATAGGCGAGCGGCAAAAGGCCATCCAGATAATAAGGACCACGCTCCCACGATTCGCCGGTTCCACCCAGCCATCCGCTATTGGGTCCGACATCGTTCCAAAACTCATCCAAATGGCCGGTCAGACCGTCGGCCTGGATCTCTAATTGCCCACGTAGCCAACCTCTCGGCTCAATTGCGCCGAGCGGCAGCGGATTGAATGCATTCGCCTGCAGCGGAGCGCGATTCGTTATCACCTGCCCGGCGCCAGCTTGAGAAACTTGGGCCGATGATGGCCAACTTACGATTGAAACAAAAGAAACAGTGCAGATAAACGCCAATAACCGCATTTTGTGAGTCATGCAGCAACTAAGGATTTCGTCAGCAATAGATCAGAAAGTGATCTTCCCACCCACTTGTAAGTTTCGAGGATTGTATTGCGAAGTAACTCGGCCGAAGGTGCCGTCCGGTAAATTCGCATCCACGCCTTGCAAATTTACGCGATTAAATACGTTATATACTTCAAAACGAAGCTGAAAATTGACCCGCTCAAACAATCTCGTATTTTTCAGCAAAGCAGCGTCCCACTCATTAAAGTTCGGGTTCCAAAACCGGTTGATCTTTTCATTACCCTCTTGGCCGAGTGCCGGCTGCGGGAACTGGCCCGACGAAAAGACTCCATTCAGGTAGGCTTGCTTGCTGGTGCCCATGGTATAGGTGCTTACGTTGGGATAATCGTTATTAAAACCATCTGCATTGTAGTCGCCGCTGCCAGGTTGTAAGCCGGTAATCACGCCATTTGGCCCAAAAATCGGCTCGAAGGGCGCGTTCGTATACACAGTGAACGGATTGCCACTCTGAAGAATTGCCGTGCCACTGATGGACCACCCACTCAACACGCGGCCAACAAATCCATGGCCTGAGTTAATTCCAGGAAGGTCATAATTCCACAACAACGAGAATCGATTCGGTGCATCCCACGGCGAAGGTCCGTAATATTGGGATATGTTCAGGAAAGTTGGGTAAACTTCCGTGTCATCCAGCGCGCGAGAACGTGTATAGGACGCATCGAAGTATCCGCGCCCAGCAAAACGTCCTTTTACCTCGACGATAAGTGCGTCATATCTCGCTTCTGCCGCGTTATCGGCGTAGTTAATTTGGCCAAAGCTTGAATTTAGCCGCGTTGGCGTCGTGCTGTTGTGTTGGATGAGATCGCCCGCGTATCGATTAATATCAATTCCGTACGAAGTGTTGCTGACTTGGCCGTATCCGGTGATGAGGTTCCACGATTTTGAGCCGGAGTATCCAACGCTTCCAACGAGATTACCAACTAACTTGTGCTCGAGAGTAACCGCATAGTTGAGGGTAGTGGGCGCGATCAGATTGGGATCGATTCCGCCGACGCTCAGCTGTACTCCTGTTAAGCCGCCCTGTGGCGTCAAAGTTGTCGATGCGAGTGCTGGATAGGGGAACCCAAATGGATACTTGTTACTGGTTCCAAACGCGAAAATCGGCGGAGATGTGGAGCCGTTCGAATAGAAGGTCGGAATGATGTAACCAGGGGGATTAGCGTTGAGCCCGTTTTCGTCATTTCCAAGCGTCGGGAAATCGTGATAAACGCCAAAACCACCGCGCAGAACCCAATTTCCGTTGTTTGCCGGGTCCCATGCTACTCCGAACCGGGGCGACCAGACGTTGACAATAGGCCCCCTGAAGACGTTGTTCACTTTTTTCATTACTCCGTTTGCCACTTGCTGATTGAACGTGGATCCCGCTGCTAAATAGAAGTTCGAGAGATTTGTGTCATCCAAAGAGGGGTACGGATTGCCAAAATCGTCCCAGCGAAGCCCATAATTCAATGTGAGATTCGGCTTGATTTTCCAGGTATCTTCAGCAAAAATACTTGCCGTGGTCATAGCGTACCCGTAATTGCCCGCTTGCGGTTGACCTGTGAGGGGATTATAGGACAAGCCGGTCTCACTGTAGGGCTGATCTTCCACGAGATCGAGAATGTTATTAAATTGAAAATTGCCTTGGCCACGTGCGCCGGCAAACAAGGCTATATCGTCGCCGTGCCAGCCGTCATAGCCAAATTTCAGGGCGTGGTTGCCCTGAATGTGAGTGAGAACGTCGCGCCAGTGGTAACTGTGCTGAATGAAATCGCCTAACGCAAAGCCGTCGCCGAAGCCGGTGCCCAGGCCAGTAACACTCACTACCGGCACGTCGAAATTACCGGTGGCCGGCGAGATACCCTCCACTCGAAGGAATCCAAAGACTGCTTCATTGAGCGTTGTGGGCGAAAAGGTATGAGTCTCGTTCGCCTGAAGCGAGTCGGTAGTGTACGTGTCGGTCGTTGCGAACGCGGATCTTACAGACGGGCCTCCAGTGTTCAAAGTTGTGCGGTAGAAATTCCCGTAGAGCCGGTCGTTTGTCCAGTATTTGTCGATGCGAGTGTTCCACTGCAGCGCATTTCGGTAGTTGCTGGCATTGAAAATGCCATTATCCACAACAGGCAGGCTACACGGCAGGAACGCTGTGCTTGCCGTGCCGCAAGTAGTAGGGAACAGCTGAGCCGCAGTTTGCGATACCCCAGTGATGGTGGCGCCGCTCGGCGGATAACTAGTGAGCAGTTTCGTGCCGATAGTGCCCGGAAACGCGTTATTCGCGAAGCTGGTAAACTGCGGAGACTCGAAGGTAATGAGACTGTTTCCCGTCGAAGTCAAAGAGCGCAGCGGTTCGATACCGAAAAAGAAAAACAACTGGTGATGAGGGATGATCGGGCCGCCGATGCTCGCTGAAATGTTATTGCTGTGGAACGGAGCGTAGTTGTGGACGAACTCCGTTCCCGACCAGAAATTCTGGTAGGTGAAGTAATCGCTCGCGAGGCCGTGAAACTGATTGCTGCCCGATTTGGTTGTCATGGTCATTTGGATCGAGCTAGCCCGCCCGTAATCCACGGTAAATGTGTTCACCTGGATGCTCGTCTCTTGAACAGTATCCGGATTGGGCACCAGGTTCAGTACACCGGGCCGGATGTTGCTGGTCACATCCAGGCCGTCAACGATGAACATGTTGCCGTTGCTGCTGCGCCCATTCGCGCTGGCGTCTACCTGGGTCTCGGTGGAGAAGTTATCGACAGCCGAACCCGGACTGCCAAACGCTGCGACGCCTCTGCCGGTCACTCCAGGCGCAAGAGTCACCAGGTTGATCATGTTGCGGCCCGGTAACGGAAGAGCGCCCAGTTCCTGCGTTTCAATGGTTTCCTGATTGCGGCTATCGGCCGTGTCGATGATGGGAGTGGCGCCGGTGACTTCGACCGCGGTTGAGGTTGAAGCCAGGGTTAGCGCGATCGGAACGTCTAAATTCTGGTTTGTTTGCAGGGTTACGCTCACGTCAGTTTTCACGAAACCGGCCGCTTGGGCTGTTATTGTGTACGAGCCGGGCGCCAGGCTGACAAAACGATAGTTTCCTGAACCGTCAGATTGGGTGTCCTCTTTTACCTGCGTCGCATTGTTGAGAAGCGTCACTGTGGCGTTGGCAACGTTTCCTCCGCTTGGGTCTCGTATTACACCCTGGACGCTGCTGCTGAACTGCCCGAAACAAAGCGGCGCGACAAGGCTAAGCAGCACGGCGCGAAGATAACGCCCGAAGCAATGCCGATTCGACATGGAAAACCCCCTTCCAAGGCACGAAGCCGAACGCTAGAGATGAAGGCGGATCGGGACGTGCGAGCAGACTCTAAGCGCTTAGATTCTGCGCTTGCAAAATTCGTACCATGTTTTCTCGTCGCCTGTCAATAAAATAACGGCCAGCGCCAGGATGCGTATCGTAAGAACATGGCCAAGATAGACGATGTCGCTAAGCTTGCCGGCGTGTCCACGGCAACCGTCTCAGCGGTCATCAACGGCCAGGACATCGTAAAGCCGAAAACCCGAGTCAAAGTTCTCAAGGCTATACAGAAGCTGAACTATCACCCGAACCTCTATGCGCGAGGCCTTGCGCGAGGCCGGTCGGCAATGCTGGGCGTCATCGTCTCGGACATCACGAACCCGTTTTTTGCGGAGATCGCGCAAGCAGTACAAACGGAAGCCCTGGTCCGCGGGTATCAAGTCCTAATATCAGCTACGCAATTCTCCGTTGACCGTTTATCGGATGCCGTCCGGCACATGATGGGGATGCGCGTCGATGGCCTGGTGATTATGACGTCCGAAATGGAGGACTCGATTGCGCAATCGTTACGTAAGAGAAAAATACCAGCGATTTTTGAGGACGTCGGAACGGTGGATGAGATAACCGCGAACTTGCGAATCGACTATGAGGGCGGTATCTCTCGCGCAGTGAACTGGCTCGTCGAACTTGGACATGAGCGAATTTTGTTCGCCGAGACTCACCCCGAGATCGTCGACAGGCAGAAATTTTTGTCGCATCGACTTCGCGCGAATGCGTTCCGGAGAGCGGTACATCCACTTTCGAATGTTCATGCGAGTTGGATCGATTGTCCTGGCGCTGCATTTCGAGCCGGTGTAGAAGGAGCCGCCGAAGCGCTCCGAAAGCACGATTTCACAGCCGCGATCGCAAACGCCGATCCGGTCGCGTTTGGATTGCTACGAGGCTTTCGGAATGCAGGAAAGAAAATACCTCAAGATATCTCGCTTGTCGGTTTCGATGATAACCCGGCATGTGAGCTCACCGATCCGCCGCTGACCAGTGTGTCGATTTCGCGCCAGGCGATTGCAGTATCGGCGGTAGAAACCCTCCTCAAGATGATCGAAAATAGCGCGCCGGGCTGTGAGATTCACATCCCAACTGAATTGGTGGTTCGTGATTCAGCGGCGCGCCCTGCTCAAAGAATGAAGCGAGCTGTGAACCAGGAGACAAGGAGATGGAGGCGTGAGCGACCGGCCGGGGGGTAGGCTTACTTCTGTTAGCTCAGGTGCAACAGCCAAGCGCCGGCAATCAATCCGATGATAACGGCTGCGAGGAGCACTCGCTCGGCCATCGATCGTCCGCTGACCCTCCTCTCAGCCACCCCGATGAGATTGCCTCCCAAAACGAGGAAGCTCATGAATACTCCAAACGACACGTTTGGCGGCAAATGAGGCTTCCACGTAGACCCCACTCCATAGACGAAGATCCCACCGGTTCCGCACAATCCCATCAGCAAAGCCAAACACCAGTTGCGCAAAGGGTATTTCGACCAGAACAAGTGAAGCGACTGCGATTTTGCGGCACACCAAAGGCCAAAAGGGATCGCAAACGAAGCCGCGCCGAGATACAAGGGCAAAACCAGCAGAATGGGAGCAAGCATTGACGAAAAACCGGCGCGGAGCAGAATCTCAACGGCACGAAACTCAAAGCTGAAAGCGAGTCCATAAGTTGCGGAAAGAACTCCGGCGACAGCTCCCAGCAGCAAGCCTTTTTCGAATGAAGCAACTCGCATCGGAATGGGCATCGCCGATTCCATCTCTTCCCCTGCGCTCCTCAAGCGGGCTGAACCCGCTGTCGAAACAACGCAAATTAGTAATCCAGCCGAAAAACTGAAAGGGTGCGCAGGCCGTGAGACGGCGCCAAGAAGGAGCGGCAGCAGCGCTCCCGCGAGCGTCGCGATTCCAAAGACATAGGAGTAAGCAAATGAGGCGCCGAGCGCGGTGAGCGCCAGCCCGTAGGCGACACCTCCAATTCCCCAAGCGATTCCCCACACAAATAAACCCAGTAAGCGGTGTCCCTGAATTCCTGCCGCAGTTTGCCAGAATGATAACGGCAGTAAGGCAGCCCAAAGTAAAGGAAGAAAAATGCTTGCAGTGACCGATTGCGCAACCCACATGTGCTCCCACCTCCACTGACGAAAGTGGCGCACTGGCCACGCAAAAAAGGATTGCGTCAGCCCCGAGAGAGCCAAAATGAAGAAGCTGGCAGCCTGGCCGTAATGCAATCCGCAGCTTAGCAGCGAAGGGGTAGCATTCTTACGGCGGTACCATGAACTGGACATGCTCAGAAGCGTTGCGCTGTTGCTCTTGGGCGGACTTGCGGTGTTGCCTCAGACATCGGACACTCTGGCGAAGATCATCTCGGCGCTTCGGGCAGGAAACTATCTTGAAGCCAAACGGCTTTCGGAGATGCAACTCGAAGAATCTCCGACAGACGCCCGTTTATGGACTCTAAACGGATTCGCGCTCGTTCATTTAGGAGATAGCACGGGAGCGCTCACGGCATACAGACGCGCGCTGCAAATCTCACCGGCATATCTACCTGCTCTCGAAGGCGCGGCCGAAATCGAATATAAGAGCGGAAGCCAGAGTGCTGTTCCTCTGCTGAAGCAAATCGTTAACACTCATCCGGCCGACAAGACCAGCCACGCTATGTTAGCCGGACTCGCCTTCAAACGACACGACTGCAACGCAGCGGCCCACGAGTTTGAGCAAAGCGAACCGCTCATTGATTCGCAACTGAGTGCGTTGCAGGAATACGGGTCCTGTTTGGTGAAGCTCGGCAAAACAGAAGAGGCGATTCCAGTTTTTGAACGGATAACCAGGCTCGAAGCCGGCAATGAAGGCGCGCGCTACAACCTGGCGGTAGTTCAGTCGCTCGCAGGGCGCTACACGGATGTGATTCAAACGCTTTCTCCTGTGGCTGCCGCGGCTACCGATCCAGACGCGCTGGACCTGTTGGCCGAAGCTTACGAAGCGAACTCCGATACGCCTAAAGCCGTTGAAACATTGCGCCGCGCAATCGTCGCGAACCCCGATAATGCTCGATTCTATGTCGACTTCGCGGATATCTGTATGGTTCACGCTTCTTACAAGGTAGGCATCGATATGCTAAATGCCGGCCTCAAACGTCTACCGGATTCGGCGGCGCTATATCTTGCGCGAGGGATTCTGTTCATTCAACTCGGCGAGTACGACAAAAGCGAAAGCGATTTCGTGAAAGCGGAGCAATTGGATCCGAAGGCGCGCACGGCTATGGCCGCTCGAAGCATGGCTGCGCTTCAAGAAAATGATCTCGGGAAGGCGGAAGCGACCATACGGGAGCGCCTCAAAAGGCAACCTGACGATGCGTTTCTTGAGTATTTACTGGCCGAAACTCTAGCTCAGAGAGGCGCTGTTCCGGGTACTCCGAGGTTTGGTGAGGCCGTTGCGGCGGCGCGAAAAGCAACCGAGCTTCAGCCCGATTTCGTCTTGGCCAGGGATGTACTCGGTCGCTTATATCTCGAAGAGGGAAACATTAGCGGAGCGATCGAGCAGAGCCGCCTGGCAGTTCGGGCCGACCCAACCGATCAAACCGCGCTTTATCATCTAATCCTCGCGCTCAGAAGGGGCAACCAGAAGGAAGAAATTCCGAAACTAACGAAGCGATTGGGCGAATTGCGAGAGCAAGCCCGGCGAAAAGAGGCAAATGAACGGAAATACGCGCTAGTCGAGCAGAGCGCGGCCAAGTCGACTGCCGAATAGACGACGCGCGCCTTACGGCAATGGTGAAAAGATGGGCCGGAGACGCAGATAGTGAAGAGACGGATGCTCCTGACGAACTGTGGTTTGCGAGTAGTCTTGGGAGTGCTCGTCTGTACTCTTGCCCGGTCACAATCTCCTCCGTGCCAGGTGTGTCATCCAAAAGAAGTGGAGGGCTATTCCCACTCCGGCATGGCGCATTCTCTCCGTCCTGCCAACCGTGAGCCGGTGGGTTCCTTCGATAATTTGGAGGGAACGAAGTTCACAATCTATTCGAATGAAAACGGAACATGGCAGCGCATGGACGCTCGTGAGGGTACTTCCGAGTATCGAGTCTCCTACGTTATCGGATCGGGAAGTCACGCAATGGGATATCTCATCCAGCTTGGCGATCACCTGTTCCAGTCGCCAATTTGCTATTACACAAAGCGTCGCGCTTACGGCATCGCACCCGGATATGAGAAAATCGCGGATCCCGATTTCACGCGTCCGATAACGGATGATTGCGTCCTTTGCCACTCGGGCAAACCAATGCATGTTTCCGGTACTTTGAATCGCTATGAAGTACCGGCGTTCGCACAGGAGGGGATCTCGTGTGAGCGTTGTCATGGACCTTCTGAACAACATCTTCGACGGCCCGTGCCCGGCTCTATAATCAATCCTGCCAAATTAAAGAACGCCGCGCGCGACAGTGTTTGCGAGCAGTGTCATCTCTCCGGAGTTGTTCGAATTCTAAATCCAGGCAAAAAATTCGAAGATTTCCGACCGGGTCAAACCTTAGAAGAAGTCTTCACGGTTTACCGAGATGCCGTTCCACCGGGTACTCCGCCGGAAAAGTTTAAGGTGATCAGTCATCCGGAACAACTTGCCGCCAGTGCATGCGCGCGTAAGAGCCTGGGAAAACTGTGGTGCGGCACTTGCCACGATCCGCATAATAAACCGCTTCAAACAGGCCAGTATTATCGGGATCGATGTCTATCGTGCCATGCGGGAAAGTTGCCGGCTACTCATCCAACAGCGGACAACTGTGTTGGCTGCCACATGCCCAAGCGAAGCGCGTTCGACGGTGGCCATACCGTTTTTACCGATCATCGAATCATGCGCCGTCCCGAAGAAGAATTGACTAGTTATCCAACAGGCGATGAACTGGTGGCTTGGCGAGAACCGGATTTCGCGATCGCGAAGCGCAATCTGGGACTTGCCTATTTAGATGCGGGGCTTAAGCGCAATTCACCGCGTCTCATTGTGCGCGGCTACCGTATGCTCACCGAAGTCCAGACCGTATTCCCCGACGACCCTGCTGTATTCGATGGTCTCGGAACGGCTCTGCTGCTTGGAGGGCAGGCGCAGGAGGCAAAGCTTGCATTCGATCGATTATTGCAACTCGATCCTTCTAACCCGATTAACGAAGAGAAGTTGGGTCGAGCCGAATTGTCGTGTGGCAACGTCGACGCGGCGATTAGCCACCTTCAGAAAGCTTTGAATCTAGATCTCCTCCAGTTATCGACCGTCGATCTGCTTGAAAAGATTTACCGGGAACGGGGAAATACTGCGGCAGAGGTCGAGCTTGCCAAGCGGATCCGCCAAGCTATCGATGGGCACTGAAATACGAGTGGGCCTCGATTGAAAAGCGATTCTGGTGGCGACATCGCCGAGGTGAAGGAGTTCAGCTGACTTTGTACTTATCGAGATTGGCGCGCGGAATTTCGCTGCTCATTCCCGGGCTATCCGGCGCAAGAATCTCGCCGTTTGCAGTCTTCTGCGAACCTTCCACTTCCATGTAAATCGCATTCGGAATTGCGCAGAGCATGTTCAGGTTCACCGGGCCGCCGCCATGGCTCGCCAGTTCCAGCCCGAACCCGTCTGCGATGGCAGCAATCTCCATCCATTCCGTCGGCCCGCCTCCGCGCCGGTTGTCTGGTTGCACGACGTCTACGCCCTTCCTCACCATCAAGTCCATAAAGGGGTGCTTGTCATACTCATTTTCTCCCCCGGCGATCCGCATGTCGAGGGCTGCTGCCAGCTCCGCATAACCCGCGTGATCCCACGGAGGCAGTGGTTCCTCATACCAGAAGCACCCCAGTTCCTGATATACCCGTCCTCGTCGTAGCGCCTCCGGACGATTGAACGCCTGATTGGCGTCCACCATGATTCTGATATCTTTGCCCGCCGTCTTGCGGCCGATTTCGATGCGTTCCGCGTCATCCTCGAGAGAAAACTTCCCGACTTTGACTTTGAAGGCCTTGTAGCCGCGCTCGAGGACTTCATTGATTCGCCTCTCGTATTGCGAGTGATCTTCGTCATGCTGCCGGTACCATCCACACATCGCGTATGCCGGCATTCGGTCGCGCATTGCGCCCAGCATCTTATAAACCGGAAGGGCGGCCGCTTTGCCGAGAATATCCCAGATCGCGATATCGACGGCGGACATGGCGAACTGTGTGAGACCTTGAACTCCCTGGTATTCAAGAGCGCGCCACAGGTCGGCGCGAATGCGTTTGGGAAACGCGGGATCTTGCCCGATGATCACCGGCTTGATCTCTTCATGAAGAATGGCTGCTACCACGCGCGGCGCGCCTTCGATCATGCCGAAACCGCTCGATGCCCAGCCCGTAATTCCAGCATCCGTCAGAAGCCGCAAAACAACCTGGCCGTTGGCTTGCCCGAAATCATGAATCGCATCTCCTGTGTACGCGGCCGGCGGAAGCTTCAGTACATCGGTTTCGAGACCGGTGATCTTCATTTGCTTCTTCGCTTCGGCTGCGAGCGCGAATGGCGGCAACAAGGGCGCGGCGCCGAACATCGCCAACAAATTACGTCGGTTCATATGATTCCAATAACATTTCAAGAGTACTCTTTTCGCACTGTGAAACAGCTAATCTGAACGAGGAACGAAAATGTCAATTCCGTCGTCAGTAATTGCCACTTCTACTCTGGATCGTTCGTGGGTGCGCAGCCAGTTTCCTTCGCTATCGCAAACTGTAAACGGCCAGCCCGCCATATTTTTCGACGCACCGGGCGGAGCACAGGTCACAAGCGGTGTCATTCACGCGATTTCCGATTACCTGACACGATCTAATGCAAACACTCACGGAGCTTTTGCGACGAGCCGGCGCACGGATCAAGTTCTTGCGGATGCTCATCGAGCCATGTCGGATTTTCTCGGTTGCGAACCGGATGAAATCGTCTTCGGTCCGAACATGACGACGCTGACTTTTTCGTTGAGCCGCGCACTTGGCCGCGATCTGCGCCCTGGAGACGAAATCCTCACAACTGCTCTGGATCACGATGCGAACATCGCACCTTGGCGGGCTCTCGAGGAGCGTGGCGCGAAGGTGCTCGCTGTCGATATCAATGTGGAGGATTGCACGCTCGATCTCGAAGATTTCGAGAAAAAACTCAGCAATCGCACCAAGATTGTGGCGGTCGGCTATGCATCGAATGCAATTGGAACGATCAACGAGCTGGATCGGATTACCCCCATGGCACATGCTGCGGGCGCGCTGGTGTTTGTGGACGCGGTACACTATGCGCCTCATCGCTCGATTGATGTTAAAAAACTAGATTGCGACTTTCTAGCCTGTTCGACTTATAAATTCTTTGGTCCTCATGTCGGCGTGCTATATGGCCGGCGGGAACATCTGGAGCGGCTACAGCCATACAAAGTTCGACCAGCACCTGAAAGAGTTCCCGATCGCTGGGAAACCGGCACTCAGAATCACGAAGGACTCGCGGGTGTTTGCGCCTGTGTAGAGTACCTTGCCGAGCTGGGCCGCCGCCATTTGGGAGAACCATTGCAGCGCCCTGCGGCGATACAGACAGCGTATGCGTGCATCCAACGATACGAGGAGGAGTTAGGAACACGCCTTATCAAAGGCTTGTCGCAAATTCCCCAGCTAACCTTCTACGGCGTTATTGAACAGGGCCCTGGCCGGGAACGCACGCCGACCGTGGGCATCAGGCTAAAAAACGCTTCGCCCGCGCAGCTCGCCAAATCCTTGGGCGATCGAGGAATTTTCACCTGGAACGGCAACTTCTACGCTTTGAATCTAATGGAACGGTTGGGCTTGGAGCAAGCAGGCGGCCTGCTCCGAATTGGCTTAGTGCATTACAACTCCGTCGAGGAAGTCGACCGATTGCTGAGTGAACTGGAAGCTTGTTCCAGGGCACGGCATGATTTCTCCATGTGACTTCGTGTGAAATTGCTCGCTCGGGTCCGGGGGTTTCGGCCGGTCGGTTTGGGCCGCTGCTGCAAGCGATTACATTCTTGACTTCCGTATTCATAAGATGTACATTCTCAGCAATTGCATAAGCCGCTTCGATTTTGCGGCAGCTTGGTTGTGACTTAGTCCCGTCTAGGCAATGTAAGCCCTTGCACATCAATGCTGCTGAGTGTTACGAATTCAGGTTGTTTTCGCGCGTAGGAGGATTCCATGAGACACCCGCGTCGGTTTCTTTCCCTCTGTTCGATTTCCCCGTTCTTCCTTTTGCTTGGCGCCAGCCTCGCCTATGGTCAATTCAGTGGCAGCATACAAGGCATTGTTCAGGACCCTGCCGGAGCCGTTGTCCCCAAGGCCATAGTGACCCTTCTCAATTCCGCAACTCAGGTCACTTCGACGACCACCAGCAACGACCAGGGCGAATATCGCTTTGTGAGTCTCCCGCCGGGCGCCTATCAATTGAGCGCGACCGCGGCGGGATTTGCCAAGAGCACAGTGACGCTGAATCTGGAAACCAGCCAAAACCTGAATGTGCCGATTTCGATGGCGCTCGCCTCCGCGTCGCAAGCCGTTCAAGTCAGCGCGGAAGCACCGATCCTGAACACCGCCGAGAGCCGGAATCAACTGACTCTCGAAACCCAAGCGCTTTCGAGCCTGCCGCTCGCCGGTCGCAACATGATTTCGCTCGTTACCCTGGCGCCGGGCGCGGTGGGCACTGGAACGGCCGCTAGTGGAAGTCCGGGGTCGGGTGTCGACAACTACTCGACGGAAACGCAGGTAGATGTGAGCGCCAACGGGCAAGGCAGCGTCGGCAACATGTACATTGTCGATGGACTGGATGTGACCAGCGCCATCCGGCCGGGTGTCTTGAATCTGACGCCGAATCCGGATTCCATCCAGGAAACCAGCATTCAGACCAATACATTTTCCGTCGACTACGGCCGCGCCAGCTCCATTCAAATGGTGATGACGACCAAATCAGGCACGGATAGCTTTCATGGCAACGTGAGCGACTATTTCACAAGCCAGCAGCTCTGGGCCGGGACCGAATTCGTCCACAACTACTCGCCATTTCATAGCAACAACATGTCGGCCAGTATTGGGGGACCTATCATCCCCAAACATCAGTTCTTTTTCTTTTTCTCGATAGAGCCGCTGTGGTCGTCTACTTCGACCGGCAATAGCGTAACCACGTGGGAAGATCCCGCTTTCACGGCTTGGGCGGCACAAAATTATCCCGGCACGTTCGGTACCAAGCTGCTGACCACTTACAAGCCCACGAGCGGAACGGCGACTGGCGTGTCGGCCACGGCGCAGCAGCTATTTCCGAGTACGTGCGGCCCCGGAAGCATTCCCTGCAACCTGCCAGTGCTCGATACAGGCGTCTTTAACGCTACTAATTTCCGCAACGGATTGCAATGGAACCTGCGCATCGACAAATATTTCAAAAATGATCGCATCTACGGAACCTTTTACCGGACCACGCTGAACTACGGCGGCGCGGCCATTCGACCGGAATTTGTGAACACCAACAACACCTATCAGCGCGCGCTGCAGGTGAACGAGACGCATACATTTTCGCCAACCACTCTGAACGAAGCGGCTTTCGCCATGAACCGCGTCGAGGGCATCACGCCGCAAACCGGTCTGTTCTCGGTGCCAGTTGTCAACGTCACCGGAATGGGACAAGGATTCGGCACCGGCTTCGCCATGGGCGACTTTATTCAGCACAATTACCACTGGCGCGACGTGCTGAGCCACATACAGGGAGGGCATAGCCTGAAGTTTGGATATGAAGGCTGGTTTGGGGACGACGTCGAAAACTTTCAAGGCCCTTATTCACAGCCAAATTTTCAATTCAACAACTTGCTCGACCTAGTCGAGGACAAGCCATACACCGAGAGCAGCGTGGCTTACAATCCTCTAACTGGCAAGCCGGTGCTGTGGGATTGGAATGCCGCGAGCAGAACGTGGGGCTTGTTCGCCCAAGACACCTGGCAGCTTCGCAAAAACGTTACTCTTACTTACGGCCTGCGGTGGGACGATTTCGGCAACCCGTATTCACGCGATCCACTGACCGTGTTTGGCAACTTCTTTTTCGGACCGGGCGAAACCATGGATCAGCAAATTGCCAACGGCATTATGGTGCAGCATAAAAATGCGCTGAACCAATCGATCCTCAACGTGTGGAGTCCGCGCGTGGGCATTTCCTGGGATCCCGGCGGAAATGGCGTTTGGGTGATTCGCGGCGGAGGCGGCGTCTATCACAACTGGCCGACTCTCGCCAACGTTCAGGAGGAATTTCGCGGGAATCCGCCCGGTCCCATTTATCCCACGTTCTACGCTGGAACCGCCAATCCGCCTTTACTCAGCTTTGGAACGAACAACACCAAGCCACCCTTCGGCTACACATACCCGGCGCTTCCAGCGACGCAGCTCGACGCTCATGGCGGCCTAGTGGGTTTGCAAAACGCGGTCGGCGGGATCGACCCGAATCTGAACTCGCCCATAGCCGGTAACTTCGCCGTAAGTGTCGAGCGAAAGCTCGGAAACAACATGGTGGCGAGCGTCGGCTATACCGGATCGCGCGCCACGGATTTGCTTTCGGGCGGCGGGCAGCAGGCAAACGTCAGCTACGGCGTGGATATTAATGCTTACGCGGGTGATCTCATCCAGCACAACAGCACAGTACCTACGCGCCTGAACCCCAGTTTTGGCCCTATCTATTACACGCAGAACGACCGCGAATCCAGTTACAACGCTGTCACAGTGGGAGTGAGAGGCAGATTTGGCGCGCGGGGGTTCCTCAGCGCTTCCTATACGCACTCCTCCTCATGGGACGATACGCAGGTCTACCCGGTCGCCACCGATCCGCACCAATACTGGGGGCCTTCCGTCTGGGACGCGCCCGATCGCCTGTCGCTCGCCTGGACGTATGAACTTCCAGGGATGAATGCAGGGCGCGGCTTTATGGGCCGCGTAACCGGAGGATGGCAGTTGAGCAGCACCACCATTCTTCAAAGCGGCTATCCCTTCACGGTTTACACGTCGGCCCCGTTCCTGCCATTGCGAAACGCGAGCGGAGCGATTATTGGGTTCGCGCCGGGAAGCGGCGATTATAATGCCGACGGCGACAATTACGATTATCCGAATGTTTCGAGTTACAAGACGTCTACGTCGCGGCAGGCTTACCTTAACGGCTTGTTTACCGCCGCCGATTTCGGCGTGCCCGCGCTCGGAACTGAAGGCAACGAGCTTTTCGACCGGTTCCGCAATCCCGGTTTCGCGCAAACCGATGTGGGACTGCTGAAGAACACGGCAATCACGGAGCGCGTGAAACTGCAGCTGCGCTTCGAGTTCTTCAACATCTTCAATCGCCCTAACCTCAGAAGCGTCGATGCGGATTTGGCCGACGCCACATTCGGCAAGGCGACCGCGCAGAACGATCCGCGTTGGATACAGATTGGCGCGAACGTAATATTCTAGAGTGTTTCGGCACATGCGACTGTTTGCATTAACGCTCACCGCATTTTGCATATCCGCGTTACCGGCCGCTTCTCAGCAAGAGACTCGGGCCGATATCGCGCGAGACTATCCCTTCAAGCCCGTTCCGTTCACCGCCGTACACGTGAACGACGGGTTTTGGGCGCCCAAAATCGAAACGAATCGCAAAGTCACAATTCCGTATGCGTTCGATCAGTGCGAACGAACGGGACGAGTGGAAAATTTCGTGCGTGCGGCCGAAGTACTGCAGGGCGAAGACCTGAAAGACAAGCATCCCCCCGGCTATCCCTTCGACGATACCGACATCTACAAGGTGATTGAGGGCGCTTCCTACACACTCAGCGTGCATCCTGATCCGAAACTCGATGCCTACGTGGACAGCCTGATCGCAAAGATTGCCGCGGCACAGGAAAAAGATGGCTATCTCTACACGACTCGCACCATCGATCCACAACATCCGCATCCCTGGGCCGGAACGGAGCGCTGGCAGAACGAAGAAATCCTCAGTCACGAGCTATACAACCTGGGACATCTTTATGAAGCAGCGGTAGCGCATTATCAAGCCACCGGCAAACGAACCCTGCTTGACGTGGCGATTAAAAGCGCCGATCTGCTGACGCGCACCTTCGGACCGGGAAAACGCACTATTTACCCTGGCCATCAAATCGTTGAGATGGGACTGGTGAAGCTGTATCGAGTAACGGGCAACGAGCAATATCTCGCGCTCGCAAAATTTATGCTCGATTCGCGCGGCCCGAACGGTTCGGCTTATAACCAGGCGAACCTCCGCGTCATCGATCAGACCGAAGCCGTCGGACACGCCGTTCGCGCAACGTACATGTATTCGGGCATGGCCGATGTAGCGGCGCTGACGGGCGATCAAGCATATATCAACGCTCTCGATGCCATATGGGAGAACGTGGTAACGAAGAAGCTGTACATTACTGGGGGCATCGGTGCAGTAGGCGCTGGCGAAGCTTTCGGCGCCAGCTATGAGCTTCCCAACATGACGGCGTACAACGAAACCTGCGCTTCCGTCGGCAACGATTTTTGGAACGAGCGGATGTTCCTGCTCCACGGCGATGCCAAGTATGTCGATGTGCTCGAGCGCACGTTGTACAACGGCCTCATCTCCGGCGTTTCGCTAGACGGCAAATCGTTCTTCTATCCGAATCCACTCGAATCAAACGGCCAACACAAGCGAAGCCCCTGGTTTGGAGTGGCTTGCTGTCCGGGAAATATCACGCGTTTCATGGCTTCGGTCCCGGGTTATATCTATGCCACCCGCGGCGACAGTTTGTACGTCAATCTGTTCATCGGCAGCACGGCTGAAATCGCGATGCAAGGCGGATATCGCATCAACATGGTTCAACATACGAACTATCCGTGGGATGGCGCGGTGAAGATCGACGTGAATCCGCAGCAGGCGCGTTCGTTCGCCATTAAGGTGCGAATACCAGGCTGGGCGAGCGGCGAGGCCGTTCCCGGAGACCTGTATCGTTTCGTCGATCAAAAGTCGCCGGCCGTCTCCCTCAAAGTGAACGGCAAGACGCAGCCAGTCACGATTGACAAAGGGTACGCAACGCTCAGCCGAGAATGGAAGCCGGGCGACACCATCGCTCTCGAACTGCCGATGCCTGTTCAACGCATCGTTGCCAATACGCACGTGGCTGCCGACAGAGGCCGCATCGCCTTTCAACGCGGACCGCTGGTCTACGCTTTCGAGTGGCCCGACAACGATGACGGGCATGTGCGCAATCTCCTGGTTGAAGACCGCGAGCGGATAAGCGCGGAATTCAAATCTGATTTACTGGGCGGCGTCGAGGTAATCCACACGAAAGCGGTCTCGTTTTCCTATGAGGCGGATGGAACGATTAAGCAGAAAGATGTGGAGGCAACGGCGATTCCCTACTATGCCTGGGCCAATCGCGGCGCCGGGCAGATGGAAGTGTGGATGGCGGATTCGGAGTCGACGGTTCATCCTACTCCTTATCCATCCCTTGCCAGCAAGAGCACCGTTATGGTTTCCGGCGACACGGTTGTACCGAATGGAGTAAAAGATCCCCGAATGGTGGCACGTGGAGAGGAACCTGCTTCCTCGAGCGACCAGAACATGTATTTCGATTGGTGGCCTCGGAAGGGTACGACGGAATGGATTCAGTACACGTTTCCGGGCGAAGCGGCAGTTTCCGAATGCGAGGTTTATTGGTTCGATGACAACAGGCAGGTGAGGGTTCCCGCAAGCTGGCGCATTCTATACAAAGACGGAAGCGAGTGGAGGCCCGTTGAGAATCTGCAAGCCTATGGATCCGCGAAGGACACGTATAATCGCGTCAGTTTTCGGCCAGTTAAAACAGATGCGTTGCGGCTCGAACTAAATCTGCGGTCCAATTACTCCGCTGGGATTGAAGTTTGGCAAGTGAAGTAGCTGGCGGTCCGCGAACTTCACCGCTTCGCTTATGTTCGGCTCCCGAAGCG
>JBAUZG010000234.1:0-2321 GCA_049585195.1 Bryobacteraceae bacterium
TGAGCGCAAGACGACGTGGCGAGTTTGCCGCCGGTGCATCGCGAAGCTACTGGCTACGAGCAGGCAGATGGTCAGGAATGGATAGAGAGCCGCTTCGGGTCTCGTCAGGTAGGCCAACCCAAAACAAAACCCCGCCAGCAGAAAGTTTCGAGCCGCTTGCAGGCTAAGGCACCGCAGACTCCAGTATGCCCCTGACAGAACCAGGGTAATGTATGTCGTTTCGCTAAACACGGTTGACGCGAACCCGATCAACAGCGGGTGACATGCCGTCAACAAAGCGGCGACATGCGCGACCTTTCGGTTGTAGAGGTGAAGCGTAATGGAGTAGATCGGCAGCACAAGCAGCGTGCCCATGGTCACTGAGATTAGACGCCCAGCAAGTTCCAACTGGTGCGTTAGCAGGGAGACGGCCGCGATGAGCAAAGGGAACAATGGAGGGAGCATGAGTTGCGCTCCGGGTAGCGCGATACCCACATAGCCGTTCCCCTCAAGCAAGTTCTCGGCGATGCGCGCGTATTCCGCGCCCTCGGAATCGATCGAACCCATAAGGAACCTGGCGCTCAACAATCTTAGTGCAAACGCGAGCAGCAGAATAAGAAGCAATGGCAAACGGCCGACAATCGCGGTTCGCAACGCAGCCAGCGAAGTATGACCGCAAAGACGGGGTGATAAGTTCTCTTCGCTTGCATTGAATCCTGGCAGCTCTTGTCGGCTTGAGCTATTGAGAAATTTTAAAGACATTGGTGAGTCTTTATTTCACAACCGGGCGAAGGACACGCTCGCTCCCGCTACGCGAACGTGGAAAAAATGTTGCTTCCAGAACCCAATTCTTGATCATTGTGACGATTCCCCCGTTCATGTGCTTGTGGACATCGAGCCGCGGTCCGTCTTGCTCAGGATGTCCCCGGCCAGATAGATCGTCAAGAATTGATAAGCCAAATGCGCGACACCGGCCAGAGAGTTCACCTCCGCGGTGCGACGACCGATTGGGGCGAAGGCGCTCTCGCGCCTCGCCTCCTCGGGCAGATCGGAACGGCGCCACAAATCCGCCATCCGTCTCCGAGCAAACGGTGCCATCCATAGGAAGGACTGGCGCGCCGTCGCGGTAAATTGGGTCGCGAGAAATCGCCGCTTCATGTAGCCATCGTCGAGGAGAGAGCTCTTACCGCGCGACCGAGAGCCAATGTAGATAATAATCGGTATCTCCTACCTTGGCCCATGCGGCGGCCCCAGGGCCTCGGGGTTCTTTCAGCGACACGACTGCGCGAGCTCCAGTGGCGGCAAGAGCGTGAAGCACTTTCTCCTGTCGGTCTGGATCGGCATCCCAAAAGCTATTTGCTAGGGTTTCAGGGCGGTCGGGAAAGTAGTAAATTTCCGCAACAATTCGAAATCCTCCGAGACGTGCCCAAAAAGAGGCGCCGGCACAGCGGCTTCTCACTCGCGCGGCGCAGGCACTATCCTCCAATGAAGCGATCGAATCTCCTGGACGAAGCCCCATCGCCTGTAACCCTCTGACCACTTCTTCGTTGGGATTTCGTTCGGCGTTTAGCGATTTCGCAAGAGTTAGAACTGATCCGATGTGCTTTGGGATAGGGTCAGGTCCAATGGGGCTCACAAACATCACGATCAATAGCAGCGCCACCGCCGAAAATAGGTTGCGAGTTTCCGGTGCAGGCGGCATGTGAATGCTGAAGAACAAGCACGAAATGGCGACTGCCACAAACCCTCCAATCAAGCGGAGTTCAACATGAAGGGTTCCGTATATCGCTAAAACCGCAAGCGAAGGGAAGAGCAAGAACCAGCATGCGCCGACATCCTTGAAAATCAGCCAACCCCGCCCGCTGGCATAGAATAATATAAAAAGACCCGCGAAGATGCTGCCGTTCAGGCCGAATACCCATGCCGGAGGTCCGAGCGGCCACGTCTGCGCTGCGGGCCCTGCCTCGGCGACGAGATTGGCAACGAGGTTTTTGGCCATCTCTCGGAGCTGATAACGGGGCTTTGCGCCTTCCACCCAGTAACTGGGGTCATACCAAATCGGATACGAACCGCCGACTGGGCTTGCAAACTCGAATGTGGCAGGACGATCGAATATCTTCCGCGGTGGGTGCAAGGGATAGCCGTGGTGGCCCCCATCACCTTGCCAATAATACGGCCACACATGATTGATATCTTGCAGTACGTTGTACACTCCAGTCTCGCCGAAGGTGGGCTTCCCAAGTTTCTCCGAAAGAGCGACCATAAACGGCGCCGAGACAGCGACAAACAAAAGTGAACTGCCGAGAACCCCGAGCATTGAACGCCGTGACCCAAAACACATG
>JBAUZG010000235.1:0-2287 GCA_049585195.1 Bryobacteraceae bacterium
CAGAAGGACCATCAGGCCCGCCAGCCTTTGAGGAACCAGCGCAAAACAGACCCGGCGGCGGCACGATTCGGGCCCGTTGCGCTCAGAAGACCGCATGAAAGGATTTGCCTAGTTGAATTATAGCGACGAATAGGGAGCGCTCTCCGTTACTTTATCTTGGCTGAGCCGTGAAATGCCTTACTCCATCCGTCTTTCAACGGTTCACTTAAGAGATCGCAAACCGTCCAGGTACTCGCGCGGCACACGCACATTGCTGTCAATGCCGCGCCCCAACTGTACCCGAGGCTTCAAGGCCCCGTGAAAATCGGATCCCCCAGTGGGTACCAGTTCGAGCGACTGCGCGAGCGCGAGGTAATATTGCTGAAGATCGAGCGGCTGATCCGAATGGATGACCTCCAAGCCGATCAACCCGCATCGCTTCAGACGCTTCAGCATCTCGCGTTCTTCCACCCGTCCAGCGAGGGAAAGCCGAACCGGATGAGCGACTACGGGGATGCCGCCGCCCAGGCAGACAGCTTCGATAGCCTCCTCAGTTGTGGCCGACTGGCGCTCGACATACCCAGGAGACTCTTCGCCCAAAAATCGCCGGAACGCATCTTCGTGATCCCGCGCCACACCCTTCTCAATTAGCAGATGCGCAATGTGCGGGCGTCCCGCCACGCTCTTGCCGATCCGCTCCACTTCTTCGAGCGTAATTGGCACGCCTATCTCCTGGAGAGCCGTAATCAGCTTTTGATTGCGTTCCCTTCGCGAATCCTGTTGGGCCGTCAACCACGCGACGAATGGCTTGAAAGGTTCGCCAAAGGGAAAATAGGCTAGCAAGTGCAAATTTCGCCGGGAGTTGCTGCCCGGCACTCGCGCATAAGTGTTCAGCTCGATGCCCCGCAGCAAGTCCAGTCCAATCTGCTTGGCATAGGGCTCCGCGGCCTCAAAGCCGCCGAACGTTTCGTGGTCGGTTATCGACAGAGCCTCAAGCCCGATCACCTGGGCCGCGCTCGCCAGTTCTTCGGGGGTAAAGGTACCGTCGGAGGCGTTGGTATGCGTATGTAAGTCGACTAGGCCCGAAGGACCCGTGGTTCGCGTATCCACCCTATCTCGATTTCAGATTGACATCCGGATAGACGTCAAACTGATACACCTCTCCGGCTGTGTTCACAACCAGGCGCCCGGGTCCCATTGTCTTATCGTGATTTTGAAAAAAGACCGCTCCATCGGTCGAGTCTCCGGGTTTCAGCTTAGTCGAAACGAGGGTGATCGCCGAAGCAGCCACCGCGGCTTTAATCTTTGCGTTCACCATGATGGTCATGGCTTGTTGACGCCTATGCTCGTAGCCTGCGGTAGACCGGTAGTTGGGCGGCAGCGCGTAAATTGAAGCTTCGTACAGCAACTGCAGCTTAACCACGTCGCTTTTACTGGCATGCGACAAAAGAGATTCGATAACAATGTCCGCGGGCGTGGCGCGAATCGCGGTGCCGTCCTGCCGGTCAAATGTAAAATCCTCCGGCTTCACCACCCACGAGATGGGGGCTCCGTTAGTCACAGTAACCTGTATCGCATTGTAATCGGCAATGTGCGGCGGCAGTTTTGCGAAAGTGACTGTCACGCCGCCTCGCGTAAGCGCCTGGTAATGGAGACCGTTCGATTCAAAGTCAATGACCTGGCCTGCGGCGGACGCGGCGAAAGTCACGAGCGGGAGCAGAATCTGCCAGGAGGCATGAACAAAGCGCCGGCGCGCCGCGGAAAGGACCATTCAGCAACCTTACTCCCCATGATAGTCTTCCCTCGAAGCTCGCACCCCGGTCGCCGGTCCTCAGCGCGTGGCAGTTGGCTTCCCGCCTTCGACATCGGATAGCCGGATTGTTCGCCCGCTTTGAGCCGACTGGCGCGCGGCATCGAGTATCTCCGTTACCGCTAGGTTCGTATCGAGGGAAGAGAGTCCAGCCGGCTGAATCTGCTTGCGAACAACCGCGGCAAGATAGCGCAGCGAATCGTCCTCGGGCGAGGCGATGGCTTTGGCATGCACCAGGTGCTCCGTCTGTTCTCCTTTCGTTCTGACGCGAAGGTCGTCACGCTTGACCGTAATCGCATAGCCTGTCTTTCCATACACCTCCATATCTTTCCTGTCGAACGGCCAGTTCCACGAGGCTTGGAGGATAGCTTGAGCGTGTGGATACGTCAGAATCACAGTCGCTTCGTCATCCACCTTGGGGTAGATTTCCGGTTTAATTTGCTGCGTTACTGCTGTCACCGTCAGCGGTCTTTCGCCGTTCATGAGCCAGGTCATGAG
>JBAUZG010000236.1:0-9750 GCA_049585195.1 Bryobacteraceae bacterium
GGACGGCGGCCGGTGTATGGCGCAATTGGCAAGTTTCAGACGGACCCACATTGGAAGGACCTGATACTTTTTCACGAATACTTCCACGGCGACAACGGAGCGGGCGTTGGAGCCGCGCACCAGACGGGATGGACCAGTCTGGTGGCGGTGCTCATCTCCGAATGGAGAACGTGATGATCGCCTGGGGAATGAGCATTCGATGGAAGATCGTCGCCATGCTTTTGTTAGTGGGGCTGGGCGCGATTGCCGTCATCGGCTATCTGGGCGATCGGACCGGCAAGGATGCGATTCGCCAGCGGGTGAGCAGCCAGTTCATGGCGCTGCTGGCGGCGAAGACGTTTCAAGTTCAAACATATTTTGATCAGATTCAGAGGCAGGTTCAGGATTTCAGCGAAGACCCTACGACCATCGAAGCAATGAGGTCGATGAATCGCGCGTATCACGAGCTTAATCGCCAAAAGATTCCCGTCGAGTGGAAGACCAAGCTGCGCCACTATTATGCGGACGAGTTTGTGCCGGCGTTAGAAGCCATTGGCGGCGAGCACGTGCAAGTGGACGCCGAGATGCCCTCGACGCCAGCGGCTCAATACCTTCAATATTTCTACATTGCCTCGCACGGGCCCGACCACCGGAGACAACTTACCGATGCCAAGGACGGCAGCGAATACAGCAAGCTTCACGCCCGCTATCATCCACTATTCGCGGAGTACATCAAAAAGTTCGGATTCCACGACATCATGCTGGTGGATACAGATTCAGGAGACGTTATCTATACGCATCTCAAAGAGCCGGATTTCGGCTCGAACGTGGCGTCGGGTCCATTTAAGACGACTAATTTTTCGCGTGCGGTACAAGCCTCGCGCGAAGGCACGTTCAGCGATTATCTAAAGCTGGTAGATTTTGAATCCTACGCGCCGTCCGAGGGCATGCCTGCTGGTTTCATTGCCAGTCCGATTTTCGACGGGCCGCGCCATATTGGCGATCTGGTTTTTCAAATGTCGATTGCCGAAATCGACCGCATCATGACCGACGATCGCCAGTGGCGGCAAAGCGGCATGGGCGAGACGGGAGAGAGCTTCATCGTGGGACCGCAGTACTTCATGCGATCGAACGCCCGGATGCTGCTCGAAAATCCGCGCGAGTATCTCAGAGAACTCGAAAAGGCCGGCGTCCCGCGAAGGACGATCGATGTCATTGATCGCGCGCATACTTCGATCCTGCAGGTCGAAGTAAAGAATGCGGCGGTCGAGGCCGCGCTTCGGGGCGAAACGGGCTCAACGATTGTGAAGAACACGCGCGGGCAGCGGACGATTTGCTATTACACGCCTTTGCGCATCCACGATCTTCATTGGGTCCTGCTGTCCCAGATCGAGGTGGCAGAAGCAGCGGCTCCGGTCGCCGTGTTCCAGCGTCAGCTGCTGCTATGGAGCGGCTGGATTGTCCTATTAATTGTGGCGATTGCCTTGCTGCTTGCCCGTTCATTCGTAAAGCCGCTCGAGGCCTTGATGGAAGGAACACGCCGATTCAGCCGCGGCGAATTGGATGTCAATGTCGATGTGCATTCCCACGACGAGTTTGGGAAATTGGCAACCACGTTCAACGCGATGGTCGAAAACATTTCCGACAAGACCCGAGTGATTCAACAGAAGAACGAAGAAAACGAGCGCCTCTTGTTGAACATGCTGCCGCGTGTCATTGCCGACCGGCTGAAACTTGGCGAACAGAATATTTCGGATGGCTTTGCCGAGGCCACTGTCCTATTTGCAGACATCGTTGGTTTCACAAAGTTCTCAGCGACGGTTTCGCCGCAGAAACTGGTTATATTTCTGAACGACCTGTTCCGGCGCTTCGACGAGGCCGCCCAAAGACTCCATATTGAAAAGATCAAGACTATCGGCGACTGCTACATGGCAGCGACAAATCTTCCGACACCGCGAGTGCAGCATATCCGCGCAATGGTTGAGATGGGATTAGAAATGCTTCGGCTGCTCGACGACTTCAATCATCAGCATGGGACTGAGTTAGAAGTCCGAATCGGAATTAACACGGGGCCGGTCGTCGCCGGTGTGATTGGCTCGATCAAATATATCTACGACCTTTGGGGCGACACGGTCAATGTCGCGAGCCGGATGGAATCGACCGGCGTGCCAGGAGCGATTCAGGTGACCGAAAGCATCTATGACGCCCTGAAGGCTGAATATGAATTCGAGCCTCGCGGGCCAATTGAAGTAAAAGGCAAAGGAGAAATGGCAGTCTATCTTCTCCGCGGAAAGAGCGCGTTAGTTTCATCCGGCGCGACGGTGGCCTCATGAAGGTTCGAATCCTAGGCTCGAGTGCGCATGATGCGAAGCATATGCAATATACGAGCAGCTACATCATCGACGATGTCGTGGCCGTCGATGCCGGATGTCTGGGAACATGGGGTACGCCGGACGATCAACAACAGGTACGAGCTGTCTTTCTGACTCATAGCCATGTGGATCACGTCGGAAGTCTGCCTTTGTTTGTCGAGAATGTATTTACTCCCGACGAGTCGTGCCCGGTCATCTATGGTCACGCTGAAACGATCGAGAGTCTCCGCTCTTCGGTATTCAATGACCGCATCTGGCCCGACTTTGTGCGGCTATCCACCCCCGCTGTTCCATTCCTCCGACTGGAGATTCTGGAACCCGAGCAGCCGGTCACCGTATTTGGCCTGAAAGTGACGCCCGTGCTGGTCGATCATGTAGTTCCCACTTTCGGCTATGTGATCGACGGCGGAGCCTGCTCTGTCATTTTCGGCGGCGATTCGGGTCCGACAAAACGGTTGTGGGAGGTGGCTTCGAAGACGGAGAACCTGCGGGGCGTTTTTCTGGAGGCGGGCTTTCCGAATTCCATGCGCTGGCTGGCCGCGACCTCACACCATCTCACTCCCGAGCTATTCGCTAAAGAAGTCGCGAAGATTCCCGATGGCACTCGAATCGTTGCCGTACATTTGAAGCCCAGATATCGGGACGAGATCACGCAGGAACTGGAGAATCTTCACATCGCGGCTCTTGAAATCGGTGAATGCGAAACCGACTACGTGTTTTAGCGATGTGGGGCCGCCTTCTAAGCCTAACCGCGCGAGGGGTCCACTCTCACCGTGACCGTCGCTACGAAGCCGGATGCGACGGAGTCGCGCGTCACAGGTTCGATTTTCAACAACGGGGCCGCGCCGTGCGCCTGGTTGTAAACCATGTCTTCTTCGAGTGTGGTACGGCGTGCGCGATGAGCTACATAGGGCTGCAATCGGGCTATCTCGTCAGTGAGCGTGTCAGAAAAGAATAATTGACCAGTGTGGATGACGCGTCCGCCGTGAAAGCGCCCCGACTTTGCCACTCCACCCAGATGCACTTTGAGATGAATATGCGTATCGCGCCCGACGTACCAACCGGGATAAATGGTCTGGAACTCAGCGATGCCGCCAGCTCCAGAAAGCTGAATGCCCCGGCAAAAGCTGGTTTTGTCGGTTTCGCGTCGGTGTCTTGGACCCGGGAATTGCCCTCTCTCCGGAGGCGGTCCTGTCATGCCGTCAGGTGGTGAGCCGATGCCGGGGCCGTCGGGAGGGGGCGGACCCATCGGACCTCCGGGAGGCGGACCGCTCATTCCGCCGGCGCCCATCCTAGTAAAGCCCGAATAGATGCCCGATGCATCGCAATGCCAGATCTCGAGAGCGGCATGCTCGATGGGCGCGCAGCTTCGCGCATCCAAAATAATGGTTCGAAGCGTGAGCGGTACTCCCGGCTTCCTTTCGGTGATGTCGCGGCGGAAGAGTCCGCGATCCAGATAGTACGGGCCTTCGGTCAATTCCGCATCGAGCGTGCAAATACTCTGCGATTCCGAATTCGTGGGATTTGCTCCGGCGAGAGCAAGTCCCGCTGTACCGGCAACGCCGCTCAAGAGGAATAGACGACGCGTCCAAACTGGCTTTGTCTCGGTCTCCATGTTCTCCACAAATCAGTAAATCAGGTCAATGTAAAGGCCGTCTTAAGCGCGGACCCTAATTTGTAAAGGCGTTGTAAAGATATGATTGCGCTGTCCAACAATGATCCGCTCGGGCGCGCGCTGAGGATTGAGCCTGACATGACAGAGGCGCACTATACGCTCGGCATAACAGAGTGGCAGGCGGGAAATCTGGAGAAGACGGTGGAGCAGATGCGCATTGCGACCGAACAACGCCCGGAGTATGCGCAAGCGTGGTTTATGCTCGGCACGGCGCTGAAACAGAAGGACGACCTGGATGGAGCCGCCGCCGCTTTGCGGAAGAGTATTGCGTTGGGGATTAAGGATCCGGGTCCCTACAACACACTGGGTTTGATTTTACGGCAGCGAGGCGATGAAGAGGGAGCACGGATGGCTTTCGCGAAGGCCGCCGACATCGAACGGGCGGCGGAATCGGATCAGGCGGAGCTGCTGCGCGAAGGAGCCGCTCACGGCAGACAATAACTCGCGGCCGCCTAACATATAATCGACTCAACGCTCGCGACTCAGGTGTCGACCTCACGCAGGTAGCCTCATGTCCGCTAAATTCGACTTCGTCCCCACATCGCATCCACCGATAGAAGATAAGCTGGCAGAGCAGATCGAGCGCATCCTCCGCAGCCATGTCTTTCAAGGCTCCGAAATCCTGCGGCATCTGCTTTCCTATCTCGCGTCCTGCGCAGCTGCGAATCGGATTGAGCCAGTGAAGGTAAAAGAGATTGCGACAGCAGTATTCGGCCGCTCCGCTGATTTCGATTCGCAGAACGATTCGGTCGTGCGCGTTCATACGGGACGGCTGCGATCGAAACTCGCCGAATATTACATGAGCGAGGGAGCCGAGGATGAGCTGATTGTGGGAATACCCAAGGGGAGCTACGCCTTGTCGTGGCACTACCGGCAGAACACGCTGTTGCCGAACTCCGAAAACGGGGAAACCGCTCAAGCGATCCCGCAACATCCGAAAGGCGAAGCAACGCCGAAACGCGATGCCGGACGGATCGTAATCCTGCTGCAGCTTGTGATTATCGCGGGTCTCGCGGCGCTTTGCATCAATAGCTACATGCCCGCGCGCCTAGGAAAGCAGGCCGTGGCAGAAGCGCTCCGCACATTCTGGCGCCCTTTCACCTCGAGTGAAGGCACGCCTCTGATCGTGTTTTCACACCTCGAGATGACCAGCGAGCCTAACGGCAATATGCGGTTTCGGAAGGCTGGTGACGAGGGAAAGCCGGTCATCGATACATACACCACCATCGGCGAGGTGATGGGCGTCTTTAACGTGACCAGGACCTTTGCTTTGTTGCAGAAACCAGTTAGGACGAAGGGTGGTCAACTGCTGACCTGGGACGATGCCGAAGACAGCAATCTTGTTTTTGTCGGTGGGCCGTTGGCAAAAACTCCGCTACGGGACGTTTCCATCCTCAAAGACTTTGAGTTCCATGACCGGGACGCAGCGAATCCCGTGCCGCTGCATTCGATAGTCAATGTGCATCCGGGAAAGGGCGAACAGCGGATTTTCATCGGACCGGACGAAAGACCTTTCACGTTCGACTATGCCGTGATCGCGTTACGACCGGCATTCAGCCGAAGCCACATCGCGCTCGCTTTGGCCGGCATCACTGAATATGGAACCTGGGCCGCAGCCGATTTTGTGACGCGCGAAGAGCACGTGAAAGAACTGCTCGCACGGCTGAACGTGGACAGGAACCAAGCCATCCCCTTTTTCGAGGCGCTTCTGAAGGTAAAGATGCAGGGGGGAGTGCCTGTCCAATCGGACATCATCATTCTTCATAAAGTGCGTTAACCGATCAAACTTCATCACTGGACAGCTTACTTGCGTGCGCGGCTCGGCCAAACAATTGAATCCACAAGCTTCGTTTCCGAGCCACGACCGCGAGGGAGTGGTTGTGACGAAGTTAGGTTAGCGTTGGGACGAGCCCGAGCGTTAGGGAGGGTCGAAATTACGCCCGATAATACGCGGTTAAACATGGATTCTACTTCCCTGTTTGAACTAGAAAGCATATGATTCTGGCATTGTTTCGACAAGTGTCGCTCGTGAGGGGGTCTCAATGCTCGAGATTGCGGCTGGGTTTCGTAAACCGTCTCGCAAATTCGCAATTTTTGCGGCCATTTGCAGCCTACTAATCGCGGCCAGCGTAACGTTTGGCCAACAGGTTTTTGGCAGCATCTATGGGACGGTTACCGACAAGTCGGGCGGGGCGGTTGCGAACGCAACGGTCACCATCACCGACCAAAGCAAGGCGACGAAATTTGTAACCACCACGAATGCGTCTGGCAACTACACAAAAGGGCAACTGATTCCCGGCACCTATCAGGTCCAGATCGAAGCGCCGGGCTTTGCGAAAGTAGTTTCGAGCGACATTACGGTGTCAGTGGACCAGTCGGCCCGGTTCGACGCTGCGCTCGAGATCGGTAATGTCAGCCAGCAGGTGGAGGTGACAGCCGCAGCGCCGTTGCTACAAACAGACCGCGCCGACGTCGCGCTCACATTCACCTCGAAACAGATCCAGGATCTGCCGAATTTCGGCCGCAATCTGCAAAATTTCGAGCTGCTTAATCCCGGCACGTCTCAGTTCGCGTGGAATCAAAATCAGGCTGAAGATCCGCAGGGCGGTAGGCAAATTCAGGTGAATGGGCAGGCCTTCAGCGGAACAGGTTTCGAACTGGATGGAACGTCGAATCAGGACCCGATTCTGGGCGAGATCCTCATCAACCCCAACATCGATTCAGTCACCGAAGTGAAACAAGCTTCGCAAGACTATGACGCGGAATTCGGCTACGTCGGCGCCGGCATGCTGACCTACTCGACGAAATCCGGCTCAAATACATTTCATGGCTCCGCCTTCGAATATTTGTACTTAAACACGCCGGGCTTCCAGGATTTTGGGCGGAATCCGTTCAACTCAGCCGAGAACAACGGCGTTCCGACCGTCCGCTGGAATCAATTCGGCGGATCGATTGGCGGACGGATCATCAAAGACAAGCTCTTCTTCTTCGGCGACGCCCAGCTTACCAGGCGAACGCAAGGCGGCGCAGTGCAGACGACGGTTCCGACAGCGGCCGCGCGAGGCGGCGACTTGAGCGGCTATATCAACAACGGCAACAATATCATTTACGATCCAACGACCGGCGACCCGACAACTGGCCTGGGACGAACGCCGTTCCCGAACAACACCATTCCCACCAACCGGCTAAGCCCGCAAGCGCTCGCGATTCTCAACTACTTTCCATTGCCGAACACCGTCGAGCCCATCAGCGGATTGAATTACCGGAACAATTACGCAACGACCGGAGCGGAGGCGTTCAACTCGAACCAGTGGGACACACGCTGGGATTATTACCTGAACGAGAAGAACACATTTTTCGGCCGCTATAGTTATGCGCCATTTACGATTCAAGCTCCAGGCGCGTTTGGGCTCGAAGCGGGTGGTCCGGCGTTCGACACCAGCGGCTATGCCGGCAATTCGAACGTGCTGAATCAAAGCCTCGCTGCCGGTTGGACACATACATCCAGCCCGACGCTGATTAATGAGTTCCGCTTCGGCTACATGCGGTACCGGGTGAACGCCGTACCGAACGGCGTAGGGACGAGTCCGGCGGCCGCGGCGGGGATACCAGGGCTGAATCTCGATAATTACTACACTTCCGGGATGCCCGCGTTTTTTGTCAATGGGGATGAGGGCGGCAACGGGAACGCCAGCCTAGGATACGCGCTCAATGTGAACTCTTGCAACTGTCCGCTGGCACAGCGCGAACAGCAGTATCAGGCCGTAGACAACCTAACCAAGGTGGTGGGCAATCACAGCTTCAAATTTGGAGCCGATATTCGTTATGCTTTGAATCTCCGCGTTCCGAGCGATGCGCATAGGGCCGGTGAACTGATGTTTGCGCCCGGCTATACCGGCGACGTGGGAGCAAACGGTGCGGTCACGCAGGGTTACGGACTGGCAAGTTTCCTGCTTGGCGAAGTAACAGGCTTCCGGCGCTATGTCAGCACCAGCACCAATGCGCAAGAGCGGCAGAAGCGCTGGTTCTTTTATGGGCAGGATCAATGGCGCGCCACTCCCAAACTGACTATCACGTACGGATTGCGATGGGAATTGGTCTTTCCAGAAACAGTGAACGCGCCGGGAAACGGCGGCGCACTCGACCTGAGAACCGGCGACATAAACGTGTTCGGCATCGGGTACGTCTCAGATCACGGTTTTCAGAGCATGAATTACCACAACTTTGCGCCGCGCCTGGGCATCGCCTATCAAATCACTCCCAAGACGGTGTTCCGGGTCGGATCGGGCTGGTCTTATAACCTGGGCACCTTCGGGTCCACTTTCGGGCACAATGTCACGCAAAATCTGCCCGTGCTTGCGATTCAGTCCCTCAATTCGGCAGAGGCTTTTTCGGGTGTATTCAATCTGGCTCAAGGGCCCAGCCAGCCGACCTTTCTGCAGCCGAACGCCGAAGGCTTGCTGCCGCTGCCCAACGGAGTGGAAACAAAAGTTCGTCCTCTCACTATGACGCTGCCGCTGGTGATGGCGTATAACGCGACGATCGAGCAACAGCTCACGCACAAAATGTCGGTTTCGGCTGGATACGTCGGCAACCAGGGACGCCACGTGTTGCTCGCCAGCAACCCAAGCTTCGACATGAATACGCCGATATTCATTCCCGGCAGCCCGAACATCAACTATGGGCGGCCTTTTTATAACAAATTCGGCTGGACGCAAACCATCGACGACTACTGCAATTGCGCCAATAACGGCTACAACTCGTTTCAGGCGACAGTCAAAATTCAGGCGCTCGCCGGACTCACCCTGCAGGGAAGCTATACCTATCAGGTGGCAAAAGGAGACGGCTACGGCGACCAGGATTCCTACACATTCCTATATGACCGCGCGCTCGGCTGGGGGAACGAGGATGATATTCCGCATAACCAAATTACGTTCGCGGAAAATTTCGACGTACCGTTTGGACGAGGCCGCAAATATGGCGCCAATATCAATCGATTTATCGACTACGCACTTGGCGGTTGGACGGTCAGCGGCATTACGACCTACTACAGTGGATTGCCGTTTACTCCTCTGATCGGGGCGTTCCCGTCCGGTTATTCGCGGCCGAACGTCGGTCCCAACGACCGGCCCGATCAAGGCTCAGTCAGTCCGTACGCCGGCGCGCAAGGGAATCGCAACCAGTGGTTCGTGGGCGGTCTCGGTTCGGCATTCCTGCTGCCCACGCAGAATACATTCGGCACCTATCCAGTCAATTCGATGTACGGACCGCAGTTTGTTAACCAGGACCTTTCGCTGGCGAAAAGTTTTGCCCTAACCGAGCGATTCCGATTCACCTTGCGAACCGATGCCATCAATGCCTTCAATCATACGAACCTGGGCCTACCCGATGCAGTGGTGACCGACCAGGCCGCCGGTCAAATCACGAGTCTGGCATCGCAATATCAGATGAGGCGATTGCAGTTCAGCGGACGAATCGATTTTTGAGTGGAGGGTGGGCTTCAGCCCGCGCGGGGCTTTAGCCTCGCCTACTCCGTCTCGGTAACTTCGATCGCGTTTACGCACGCGTAGTTCAGGATCGGAACAAATTCGAGAACCAGCTCGCCTTGCGCGTTCGGCTCGAGATCGTCGAACGTCTTCTCGATCGCGCGGTTAGCTCCGCCTGCTTCCTTGGCGATATCGAAACCGCGCAGCAGAGCCGTTCCATTTGCGAAAACGTTAAACG
>JBAUZG010000237.1:0-7945 GCA_049585195.1 Bryobacteraceae bacterium
TCCAAGCTCGATCTCGTGGAACTCGCTAAAATCGTGCGCGTAGAGTTCGAACAGATTCGCCACAATGACGGACTGGTCCGCCGTGGCGGGCACAATCTCTACTTCACGGCCTAATCCCGGCGTGTTGTGTTCCACGATTGGCGAGTCTGCTTTAGCGCCTCAATGTATCAAACCGTTGGGCCCTTAAATCCCGAGATACTTTCCTGAAACGTCAAGTGCGTATTTGGTTTCCGTATAGCGCCAGGCTTACGGGCCATCCGGAAGTTGGTCAGAACTCCGATCCACTACCATTCCAATGAACGTTTGCCGACACCCCGAACTGATCCGGAATGCACAGTCCCGAACCAATTGCTGAGAAAACAATTAACATAGTTCTCGTATAGGGCTCGCAAGCGCATGTCTCGCTCACATCGAGTCCAACGATGAGGGTGACCAGGCAGAGTTCAAAGTGAGGGGACGTGAATGAAGCTCTCCGTCTTTTGTGGATTGAGCGTGGATGGCTTTCTAGCTCGACCGGACGACACACTCGACTTCTTGACCACCGGTGAACAGGAGCCGCACGGCTTCAAGGAGTTCCTCGCGAGCGTCGATGTAGTCGTGATCGGCCGCAGGACGCTCGATGTCGTCCTGAAGCTCGGTCACTTGGGGCTCTACGGCGGGAAACCTGTGATCGTGTTGAGCGGCCGTCCACTCGACTTGTCCTCGGGCCGGGGCGCGGTACTCGAGCATATGTCAGGTGAGCCGCGCGAAATTGTAATGCGCCTCGAACAACGTGGGTTCCAGCACGCGTATATAGACGGCGGCCTCACTATTCAGCGATTCCTGGCGGCGGGACTCATCGACCGCTTAGTAGTCACTCGAGTCCCGGTGTTGATCGGAGAGGGCATTCCGCTGTTTGGCCCGGTGCCACGCGACATTCCTCTTCATCACGTTGCAACCCGCTGCTACGAGCCAGGCATCGTGCAGAGTGAATATGAGGTTCGCCGTGCTACGTAACGACAGATCTCGAAATCAGAAAGTGGGGCGACGATGAGAAAGGCATTGCTGCGATTCAACGGCACTGTCGAACGGGATGCCGCCATCGATGCGTGGATGAAAGAGCATGCAGGTGAATTGGGCGCCATCGCGCATCAGTGGTTTGAGGTAATGCGAAATTGCGGGGACGAAGTCCGGGAGCTTTTGCACGACGGCTATCCGGTTGCATGTTTGGGAGATGCACCCTTCGGCTACGTCAATGTATTCACTTCGCACGTAAACGTGGGGTTCTTTCACGGCGCGGCGCTGCCGGATCCGGCTCGCTTGTTGCAAGGCAACGGCAGGTTCATGCGCCATGTGAAGCTAAGACCGGAAACAGCCACAAACGCCGCAGCGCTAAACAGGCTGATCGAGGCGGCGTACTCGGATATAAGGGCGCATCGAAAATGGCTCAGAGGAATGCCTTGAGACGTCGACGCGGATGTGAACCGCCAAATTAGGATCAGCTTCGAGGATTCGCATCAGTTCATCGATCAGTTCCATTTAGTTCCAGTTCTTTCGCCGTCAATGTAGTTCCGACCACCAATGGTTCACTCACAGAAGCTGCGCTTCGTGCAGCTACCTTAACTTCCACCCTGGCTCGTCATCGTCCGTCTTTTCGGCCTTATTATTTTTCTTACCTTGCACGTGTCTCCAGTCTCGATCGCCACGTTTGCCGGAGGGCCACCCGTCTCCTTTGCCCTTCCACGGGTATATCTGCCATCCGAGCACTCCAAAAAAGCAACTGTAAAGGGCGAAGAGGAACAGAATGATCAGGGCCGTGGCGCTCTTAACAAAATGCGCGAGAGCGGCGAAAAAGCCGATGACTACGCCTGTCGCAATCCAGCACAGTACGATGAATCTTACGAGATAAGCGGCCCTTCCTCTATTCGCCATGGATCTGCCTCCCGCGCTCCGTCTGCGCTTTTGGTTGAATCGCAGCGAGCGCCGCCTCAACATCGGAAGCCTCAATGGTAAGCAGCTCGTCTCGTGTTAGCTCAGTAACAGCTGAGAGCCGGTTCGCTTGTTCCTGTTGCACGTGCTCGAAAAGGTTTCGGACAAGCCGGGCATTCCCAAAGTGCTCGTCCCGGCTCTCGTGCAGTAGGCACATGGCGCGTTCGATCGCCATCCGTGCCTCTTCGGTATCGCGATACTGCGCCTTTTTCAGCATGTATGTGAAGATCTGCGCCATTTCCGGCGCTGTGTAGTCCCCAAAGTGTATAAACTTGTTGAAGCGCGACTTCAGTCCCGGATTGCTTTCGAGAAATGCCGTCATGCGATCCGTATAGCCCGCGACGATCACGATCAGCCGGTCGCGGTAATCCTCCATGAGCTTGAGCAAGGTATTGATCGCCTCCGGCCCGAAATCCTTGCCTTCGCCCAGCAACGCATAAGCTTCATCGATGAACAAGACTCCATCAAGGGCGCGCTTTACAACCTCTTTGGTCTTGAGCGCGGTGTGTCCCACGTAACCGGCCACCAGCCCTGATCGATCTACTTCGACCAGATGGCCCTTGGTGAGAACTCCCAAAGCCCGGTATGCGCGCGCTAGGAGCCGTGCGACTGTGGTTTTGCCCGTGCCCGGATTGCCCGTAAACACAAGGTGTAAGGAGAAGGGCTCTGTACTCAGCTCGTGCTGTTTCCTAAGCTGTCGAATCCGTAGTAGGTTCGAGATAGAAAGGACGTCTTTCTTTACGGGCTCTAGGCCAATCAGGCCCATCAATTCCGATTTCACGTCATCCAAGGTTTCTGTTTTTTGAGGTTCGTCTGCGGAGATCACGGTACTCTGGCTCGAATCAGCTTCATCGGGTTTTGGACGCTCTCGATCCCGTTCTCTTTCCGTATCCACGAGCCAGCGAAGCTGTAAGCCGATGCGTTTCGCCATGTTGGCGCGTTTGCCGAGTTTGTCGCCATAAACACGCCCGGTAGATTTGGCAACAGTTTCGATCTCGCGGATGATCGAATCGCAGGGATCGTAGATTCGGCTCTCTGCAGCAGTAATCTTTCGGCGGAGCAGTTCGGGGAAGATGGCATCCAATTCGGCAGCCGGCCGAGACCGTAATTCAGAACCGATGGCTGTAAAATTCGCCGGATCGGTTCGGAATCCAAGCACCTGTTCCAGGCAGGCACGGTCTAATTCGGTCAAATCGCGCTTCTGTCCGCCGATGATCCGCCCGGAAACGAGCAGGCAGTAACGCCGGATATCGGCTTCACAGCTTCCAGACAATGATTCCGATTCGGCGTCTAGAGATCTCGCCTCTCTCCGAAGCCCTCGGACGGCGTCCCGAACCTGTGTGATTTCATGTAAGTTGTCGTTATTTGCAAACAAGTCGGGAACGCCTGATGGCTCCCGTGATGGGGTTGCCTCGTCTTGGCTTCGATCGCTCCGGCCGCGATCGAATGCCCTCATCAGACTGTCGATTCCAGGCGTACCTTTCCACATCTGTCTGTGCTCAGCCCTGATAGCGGTGAAAATCAATGATGGGCATTCGAGTTGCGGCTCCTTGCGTCATCAAATCACCCAGCATAGCCCGCTACTGTGCGATCCAATGTCACAGATCGCATGCAGAACGTACTGAAACCATCGTGATCGTTAGAGGCGACCGGAGCGCCACGCTCCACGGCGAATGGACTGTTCGGCGGTGGCAACGTTCTCTTTTGCAGCCAGCACAAATTGGGTTCCATCGGACCATTGATAATTCATGCCCCCGGGAGCCCCCGCCTTGAACGGTGGTCAAACGAAGCTTAATTCTCGTTTCTCCTTTGGAAAGCGAGCGCCTGCGCGTCGGCAATGGTAGCGCGTTCGGGCAGGGAGGCACGGAACTCTGGCCACGGCTGCACCGAGTAGTATTGAGCGATTCGAGTATGGAAGGTCTGGAGCTCCTCGTCCTGGGCGTAATCGATATAGAATTTTCGATCCACTCGACCGGCCCGCGTCAATGCAAAATCGAGAGTCTCCGGATGATTGGAGGTCATAAAGAGCACGCGCTCCTCACTGGCTCCAATGCCGTCAATCACGTTCAAGAGATCAGCAATAGTTAGACCTTCGCTTGACTTCGACTGTCGCGACGTCGCTACATGGAGGCAATCCACATCCTCGAGTGCGATCAGCGATGGCCTCCGACAGTTCGACAGCAATTGGGAAAGCCGCTCACCGGTCAAATCCGTTCCGCGGAGCGGTACCGAGTAAATCGGTAGCTTGAAATGCGAAGCGACAGCAAGAATTAAGGTCGACTTGCCCGTACCTGGTGGACCGGCCAGCAGGTACCCTCGCCGATACGGGATGCCGAGATCCGTATAGACTTTCTTCGAGCCCAGGAAGGTCTGGACGTCTTCCATCAAATCTCGAATCAAGCTCTCGGGATAATAGAGGGAGTTCAAGGGCCGAGCCGGGATAGCATGCTCGTTCCAATCTCCGTATAGGTCTGTCCGGAAGTACTCAACCTTGATCGGCAGCGTCCGTTCGTATGCGCTTTTGGCTTCTTGAAGAATGTCGAGAATCATATTCCGATCCCACGAAAGCCAAATCTGCAGCCGCATATAGTGCGTGGGCCGTGCCGGCGTCATGTTGGGCTGACTGTCTTTGCGGTGCTCAATGACCATCAACCGTTTCTTGTATTTCATGTAGTAAGTACCGTACTCGGGAATGAGCTGGAATTGCGAAACGTCTTTTGGGCCGTAGTCATCGTGGTCTTCATGCTTTCGCAGCAGGAGCGAGTTGATTCGGCGGTTGCGCAGGTTGCTTTCCACCCAATAGTTCAGCCAGAGATAAGCCTCTCTGTGCTCCAAATCCTCGACTGTCAACGAAATACTGACCCTTGTCATCGCGTAGCCGATCGTGTGCTCGTAAATGAACGACCAAGCCGTTCGTAGACCGCCCGCAACGACTCCGAAGCCGAGGATAACCCAAGACGGCAGTCCTTTTGCGAGTTCGAATATGTGGTTCGCCATCATGGTTCTCCTTTCTTCTCAGCGTTGATTGCTCGAGATGGAATACGATCTTGAATTGCAATTGCAGTAGCCCGGGCTCCGCCGGGCTATTCATGTATTAAGTGCTGCGATCTAGTGCCGGGAAGGGCCCAGGCCGTCCTTGAAAGCGAACCGGCACTGGGGCACCGACGCAAATGGGCCCCGGTTCAACGGAAAACGACGCTTGCGCCTCTCGGCCCTCTACGTTGGTTCGATTAAGGCTGTCTGAGCTATTCAGAGTTGCTTGCGCTGCTACAAGCAGGGGCGTGACCTGCCATGTGACGTTGAGGTCGCAAATGTTGCGGTAATTGATTTCAATCGATTCAACTTTGACCTCCTCGTCTAGCGGCTTAGTATAGTCGAGAGTCTACCATCATTTTATCGAGTAATTCAAGTCTTGCGGTTCGGCTCGGCTCAGATTCTTTCTTCTTTCAGAACGAGCGCGCCGTGGTACTAACAACCGGAACTCTTTGGACGGGTAGCCCGCCGGGTTCGTCGAAAGTAGCGCGTGCTTGGTCGGCCAATCTCAGTTCCAGGCTTATTGCTCCGTGCACGGCTATACATTACGTGCGCTGCCGCCTTGAATTCAGGCGCTTCTGTATGCCAGCGCCCGGCTTCTACGCAAGAAACCGGAATGACGATCGTTTCCTTCGCTGGAGCCAGTACCGTCACCTTCAGCACTCGATTTTGCTTGGCGCCAATCAGCTCTTCTCCGTCGAGCAGCAATACAGGCTGATCTGAATCGTTTTGGAACCGCAGCTCGCGAACCGAACTGCCGGCCGTTAATTCCGTGATGCGGGAGATTCCTCGGGTGATCGCATCTTCCAAAAGCAAGTAGTCGAGCGTTTCGGGGTTGTGGGAGCGCAACAGCGGGAACAGCGTCAAATTTTGGAAGCTGGCGGGCCGTCCGATTGTGATATGCGCAAATTCGGATGCAAGTGGATTCATTCTAAATCTCGTCCCCCGACTCTGAGGCCTCACGAATTTCCACTACGGGCAAGTACTGCTTATGTTTGTATCGCCGCCCGCGCGTGAACTTCACTGTTTTGTCCAACCAAAGAATGAAACCCTTTTCTGTTCGCTCTGCCTGCATGCTTAATCCAGGGACGAGTGGAATGGACGAAACACGCGAGGATGCGTCCACCCAGGCTCGTCCTTCTTCATCCACCTGGATATTGTTAATAACAGTCAAAGTCACGCGTTCGCCCGGTTTCAATTCGCTCGCTTTGGGCGTGGGCGCCTCGATTTGATCCTCTGGAACACGCGGCAGGTCGCCTGGTTTACTCATGCGTCTTCCTCGTTGCCGATATGCGAGTCAAGCTTCAGAAGTTCTACGTGCTCGTCGGGTTGGAGCTTTTGCGGACGATCGGAGGCACCTTTCTTCACGAACGAAACGAGCCGGTTCAGCCGACAGTCGTATCCCGTTTTAAACGAAAAGCCAGGATATTGAAGCATGTAGTGGGACACCGACTCATCTTGCCTGTACAGGAAATGACAATTCCTACCGCTTAGGATGTCGGAGATGACGCCGGTTTCGTCCTTCAATAATTTGAGCCTCGCCAAGTGAACGAGGCCGAACGGCAGCTTGGCGATGTAATCGTCGGGTAAGGCTGTGACAACCCGTTTCGTGAACGTGTTATAACCCACCGCGATCAGCTTGTTTTCGACTGTTATGAGATAGTTTCTGATCTGGGGCCGGCGTTCGACCAGAACTACTTGGCCGCCAACGATCTTCTTCTCGATTTCGTAAATCCGGTCGCGATTCATGCGGAGACCAAACCGCTGCTCGAAGCGCTTCTTTGCATGAGATCGTTGACATCTGCGGACCTCGGATAAGTCCTTCGGCTGGCTACGAATCATTATCGTCGTCTCGCAGAAGAGGGCTCTGCAGCTTCGTCGATTTCGTTTGCCGAGCCCTTCCCGCTGTCGATGTTGGTGAGCTCGGGCCAGGCCTGTTCCAGTTGATGCCCGATCGCCCGCCACTTAGCAATGTCGAGACCTCCCGTGTTTAGAAAATCAATCATCTCGCTGGATAGAAAATCGATGAATGCCGCGAGCGCCGCTTTCTGAGTATCCGTTACGGCATCTTTATCGTGGGTAACAAGTTGTGATAAGGCTTCAGCCAGCCGTTGATTCGCGTCCGGGCCGGTATGAAGTGATGCGCGGTCGTCTACGATCCCGATCGCCTCACGCAGGATCGACAAAAGGTCGTTCGCAGTACTTGGCTGCGTCATGGACTCCCAAATCACCCCGCCGCCCGCCGAGAGTCTCGGCTCGGTCGCGAGGCTAAACAGGGCTGCTACAGGGCCTTTCGACATGAGACAGTCTAGACCTTCGTCGTCAAAATAAGCGCCAAATCTCGTATCCTGAGGCATGCCTACAGGAAGAATCTTCGTCTTTGGCGCATTGCCGGCCTGATCGTCCGCGCGTTCGACCTCGGCCACCAGCGACATCTCTGAGCTAGCCAGGCCGTAGCGTTCGCTCAACTCGAGGAGCCGTTGCCGGGCGGCCGCGTCAGAGCGCTCATAGCGAGCTTCGAAGTCAGCGATGAGTTTGGCACCCTGAAGCTTCTCGAGGAATCCCAGCAAGTCCTCGCCCAGAGTTTCGAACGGTACGTGGGTGGAACCTTGTTGCCATTCGAGCTCCGCGGCCGCGGCGTCTTCGTCAATGCTGCCGAACGCTACAAACGGCGTGCCGGCAAATACGGTACTAGCCGAAGCGGGTTGTGCGTTTGCGTTTCGAATTCGCACTTCCGAAGCAACGGCGCCACCTACACCGGCAAAGACCTCTTCAGCGGCGAAATCCACCTGTTCCGAAGGCATCACAAACCGGCACACACCACCCGTTTGGCGAGCCAGCAATTGGAGAAAACGATCCTGGCCGGCGCTGCCAATGCCCAGGCAAAACAGCCGCACCTCGCATTTCCGAGCCCGGCGCAGAATTTCGACCGTCTCAAAAACCT
>JBAUZG010000238.1:0-17886 GCA_049585195.1 Bryobacteraceae bacterium
CCTGAGCGTCGATCCGATGGTGGCTTTGCGCTACGAGTAAACCGGAGAAATCGCAATGCGTCTCGCCGACATTTTGCTCTTACGCCTCCGGTCGCTGTTTTCTCGCAGACAAGTCGAGCACGAACTCGATGAAGAACTGTGCTACCACCTCGAGCGCCAAATCGAAGAAGGCATAGCTGCGGGTATGACACCCGAGAATGCGCGCTACGCCGCGCTTCAGTCCATCAAAGACCTCGAGCAAAGAAAAGAAGAGTGCCGCGATATGCGAGGACTTACCCTGATCGACAATGCAGCCCAGGATTTGCGATATACGTTCCGCCAACTACGAAAAAGCCCAGGATTCGCTTGTACGGCAATTTTCGTGCTGGCCTTGGGCATCTCGGCTGTAATCACCATCTTCGGCTTTGTCGATGCAACTCTGATCAAACCATTGTCCTATCGCGATCCGGCGCGGTTGGTCAGCGTTTTTGTGGCCGACGCGTCGGGATCGCGAGGCAATCTGTCGCTCCTGAACTATCGCGATTGGAAGAACCTTAACACGGTTTTCAGCTCGATCGATGCATATGGCGGGGGCGGCGGCTGGAGTTTCACGTTGACCACTGCTTCGGGCTCGAAACATGTGCCCGGCATACATGTGACGGCTGGATTCTTTCGCACCCTCGGCGTGACTCCGATACTCGGTCGCGATTTCCGCCCCGATGAAGATTCGCTCGCCGCGCCTGAAACCGTGCTGCTCAGCTACGCGACATGGCAAAAACGATTCGGCGGAAAATTAGATGCGCTGGGACAAACGATCACGCTGGACGGCGCCCCGCACATCATCATCGGTGTGCTTCCCCGCGATTTCCACTTCGCACCAGCCGGTCCCGCGGAGTTTTGGGCCACTCAGCGCGGATCCCGTTTCTGCGAGCAAGACCGGGGCTGCAGTAGCGTCTACACCGTAGCGCGGCTAAAGGAGGGAATCTCTATCCAAGTCGCGCTCACCCAAATGAAATCGATTGCGCATCAACTGGAGCGGCAATACCCTAAAACGAATCGCGATCAGAGCGCGAACATCCTTCCTTTGCGCGAGGTAATTGTCGGAGATATTCGCCCTATCCTGCTGATGTTGCTGAGCGGAGCGGGTCTGCTTTTGTTGATCGCCTGCATCAATGTGTCGAGCCTTCTATTAGCGCGCTCCGACAGCCGCAGGCGAGAAATGGCGGTTCGCTCGGCGATTGGCGCGTCTTCTGCGAGATTGTTCCGGCAATTCGCGACTGAAGCGCTGGTGCTGGCGATGGCAGCCAGTCTTCTCGGGCTGCTGTTTGCGGGATGGGGCATGCGATTCCTATTGAGCCTCATTCCAGCTGACATGCTAGGGAACATGCCGTACCTGCAGGCGCTGGGTTTAAATGCTCGCGTCGTGGCTCTGGCCGCCGTAATCGCGCTGACCGCAACGGTGTTGTTCGCCTTCGCTCCTGTCGTGCGCATTTCTTTCCCGGAGATGATTGAGGGGCTGAAAGAAGGCAGCCGCGGTTCGGCGGGAACTATGTGGCGGCGATTTGGCGCTAACCTTGTGGTCGTCGAGTTGGCTCTTACCGTAGTGCTTCTGGTGAGCGCCGGCCTGCTTGCCAGAAGCCTTTACCGTCTGCTCCAGGTAAACATCGGGTTTAACGCCGATCACCTCGCGACAATGCTGGTTGAACCCCCGCCCGGCAATTGGGATGACGAGCAGTTCGTTGCTTTTGAGCGTCAGGTCGTAGATAAGGTTTCCAATCTGCCTGGTGTCAAGTCCGTCGGCGCCACAGACCAGCTTCCTTTGGGTTACGGCTATAGCGATGCGGATTTCGGGGTGGCGGGTCGGCCTTACCACCGCGAACACAACGACGCGAACAACAGAAGAGTAAGCGCCGGGTACTTCGCGGCCTTAGGGGCGCGGCTGTTGCGCGGCCATTATTTCACGCAAACCGAACTCGTCTCGAAGCGGCCGATCGTAATCATCAATCAAACGCTGGCGAACAGGTATTTTCCCGGTGAAGACCCGATTGGCCGGCAGATTTTTTATACAGCAGACCCTCAGCACCACATGCTTATTGTCGGCGTCGTGGCGGATATCCAAGAGCGTTCCCTCGACAGTCCGCCGCTAGCCGCCTTCTACGTTCCTTTTGACTTGAGTCCGAACGACCGGTTTTGTCTCGTGGTTCGCACCTCCCAGTCCGAGCAATCATTGTTTCCTGAGCTGGACGCCGCTATCCATCGCGTGAACCCTGGCATCTCGACCTCGTACCAAGCAACGATGACCGAACAGATGAACCAGTCTCCCACAGCCTACCTGCACCGCTCCTCGACTTGGCTCGTGGGCAGCTTCGCCACGATTGCCTTTTTGTTGGGTGTCGTCGGACTCTACGGAGTCATTGCATACTCAGTTAGCCAGAGAACCCGCGAAATCGGAGTTCGCATGGCGCTTGGCGCTGAACCTACATCAATTTACCGGCTGATCGTGAGAGAAGCGGCCTCACTCGCGTTCCTAGGAACTGCAGCGGGCATCCTTTGCTCCGTGGCCGCGGCAACATTGATTCGCCGCATGCTTTTCGGCGTGCATTCGTGGGACTTGCCTACCTTAGCCGCGGTCACAATCGTGCTCATTGTCTCGGCGCTGCTAGCCAGCTACATCCCCGCTCGCCGCGCCGCCTCCATAAATCCGGTAGAAGCCCTCCGCGCTGAATAAAGACAAGCGCTGGATAGGAATGTGAGCTTCGGGTTCCGAACGCGACATACTGCAACCGTTTGATAATCGGAACCGAGCCGCGACCGCGAGGGAGCGGTCTGCCAACCCCGTTTTCGTATAAACTCCAGGGTAAAGCAGGAGCTCGACATGCGAGGACTCGCGCTGATCGACAATGCAGGCCAGGATCTTCGATATACAATCCGCCAGCTACAAAACAGTCCGGGCTTCACATGCAGTGCTATTTTCGTGCTGGCTTTGGGCATCTCGGCGAGCGTAGCCATCTTCAGCCTTGTGGATGCGGCTCTAATTAAGCCGCTCCCGTATCGCGATCCATCGCGGCTTGTTAGCGTTTTCGAAACCAATCCGACAGGTTTGCGGTACCCGGTCTCCTATCCTGATTACCAAGATTGGAAACACTTCAACAAAGTCTTCAGCTCGATCGACGCATACGACGTAAGTGGCGGCTTCACGCTAAGCACTCCCTCCGGCCCGCAAATGGTCGCCGGCACGCGCGTGAGCGCCGGGTTCTTTCATACTCTTGGCATCGTCCCGGTGCTGGGACGTGATTTTCACTCTGGTGAAGATTTGCCTGCCGCGCCTCGCACGGTTCTCATAAGCTACGCCGCCTGGCAAGAACGATTCGGCGGCAGGCGCGACGTGCTAGGGCAATCCGTTACCCTCAACGGCTCGCCGAATCTCATCATCGGCGTCCTTCCAAGGGACTTCCATTTCGCCCCCGCCGGGAATGTGGAATTTTGGGGGACGCTTCGCGACACTGGAGCAACCTTTGCCGAGACGAATCCTTGCGAAAAGCGCCGCGACTGCCACAGTCTGAACACCGTAGCGAGGCTGAAGGATGGAATCTCACTTCAGACAGCGCTGGCTGCGATGACGTCGATTGCGCAACAACTACAAAGACAGTACCCGGCGACTAATCGCGATCAGGGTGCGAACGTACTGGCCTTGAGTGATGTGATTGTGGGAGATATTCGGCCTGTCCTGTTGGCTCTCTTGGGTGCAGCGTGTCTGTTACTGTTGATTGCCTGCGTGAACGTATCCAGTTTGTTGTTGGCGCGCTCCGACAGACGCCAGCGTGAAATTGCAGTTCGCGGCGCGCTCGGCGCATCATCCGCGAGACTGTTCCGTCAATTTGTGACGGAAGGGATGGTACTGGCGGCTGTCGGTGGCCTGTTCGGCCTGATTTCGAGCATTTGGCTGACACAGTTCCTGGTCAGCCTGATTCCAGCCGGCATGCTCGACAGCATGCCATATGCGCATGAGCGCGGTTTGAATTCTCATGTTGTGGCCTTTTCCCTCGTAATCTCTTTGATTGCCAGCCTGCTATTCGCCATCATCCCGATCTTCCGCCTCTCCCCGTCCAAGACGATGGAAGGCCTGAAAGACGGCAGCCGGACCTCCGCGGGAATCATGTGGCGGCGCTTCGGCGCCAATCTCATCGTGCTTGAATTGGCCATAGCCATGGTGTTGCTGGTATGCGCCGGACTGCTCAGCCAGAGTCTCTACCGATTACTTCACGAATCCATCGGGTTCGAAACGGACCATTTAGCGACGCTGCAGATCGAAGGGCCGGCTTCCCGCTATTCGGTCAATAAGCAGTTCATCGCTCTAGAGCGGCAGATCGTGGACCGCATCGCGGAGATGCCAGGCGTAAAATCCGTGGGCGTTTCGAACGGGCTCCCGGTGGGCTGGGTTGCCACTGTGAGATTCCAGATGATGGGCCGCCCCTGGCACGGCGAGCACAACGAAGCGATTCAACGCCGCGTCAGTTCCAGCTATCTAACAACACTACAAGCGCGGCTGTTGCGCGGCCGCTACTTCGATGAGACGGAAGATAGGTGGAAGCCTCCCGTAGCCATCATCAATCAAACCATGGCGAAGCAATATTTCCCTGCTGAAGACCCTATCGGCAAGCAGATCTTGATAAGCACGCCGCCACAGCCGCCGATGCAGATCGTCGGCGTTGTGGATGACGTAAAAGAAGGACCGCTCGATACAGCGGCGCGGCCGGCTCTGTATACTTCCTTCAACCAGGGCGCAAGCCGCTTTTTCTCGATCGCCGTTCGCACGTCGCAACGGGAGCAATCCCTGTTACCGGCGCTTGCGGCCGCCATCCACCACGTCGATCCCGGCATCTTGATTCATGACGACGTCACCATGGCGCAACGGATCGGCGATTCGCCTCCGGCCAACCTGCACCGTTCTTCAGCCTGGTTAGTCGCAGGCTTCGCCGCCATCGCATTTCTGCTGAGCGTAGCCGGAGTCTACGGCGTGGTCGCCTATTCCGTGAGCCAGAGAACCCGCGAAATCGGAATTCGCATCGCCCTTGGCGCGCAGCCGAAATCGATACATCAGCTCATCCTCTGCGAAGCAGCTTGGCTGATTGCAGGCGGCACGGCCCTGGGAGTTGTTCTTTCGCTCGTCGCAGCAAATTTGATACACGGACTGCTTTTCGGCGTTCGTTCGTGGGACGCAGTCACCTTTGCTGCCGTCGCGGCCGTGGTCGCCATGTCGGCGCTTCTCGCCACCTATATTCCGACGCGCCGCGCCGCCTCCATCAATCCGGTAGAAACCCTCCGCGCCGAATAGCGCGTCCCAGTTTTGGGATGGAAATATCCCACCTTCGCACAGTAGTCGCTCCATAATATTTCATCTGACCTATTGTCTTGCCTACTATCTCGATTCGGCGTAGACTTGTGTTTGAATCGCGCACAACGCCACCAATCGGCTGTGCGCTATCAGACATCAGACCATGCTCAAAGAACAACCGGACCGCCTCGAGCTCTTGCAAGGAACCCTTGAAATGATGATTCTCCGCACCTTGCTTTTCGGCCCCACAAACGGCTACCAAATTGCCAAAGTGATCGAAAGAATGTCCGACGAAGTGCTTCAGGTAGATCACAGCTCACTCTATCCTGCGCTTCATCGGCTGGAGAAAAAAGGCTGGCTCACGTCTAAGTGGGAGGACTCGGATACCGGTCGCCGCGCCAAGTCATACCGCCTGACGAAACTCGGACGAAAGCAGCTTGTGGCCGAGCAATCCAAATGGGAACGGCTCACAGGCGCAATTGCTCGGGTGATGCGGCCGGCATAGCAGGAGGCGTGACATGTTCCGCTGGCTTCACCGCAAGAGGCCGCCCGATCGGGAGATCGATGACGAACTCAGGTACCACCTCGCCATGCTGGCGCGGGAGCGGCGCGAGGCGGGCGACACGCCAGTCGAGGCCGCACGGTCAGCCCGGCGGAAGCTCGGCAATCAGACGTTGATCGAAGAAGAAATGCGCTGGGCGTGGGGATGGCGAAAGCTCGAGACGTTGTGGCAAGACCTGCGCTACGCGCAGCGAATGCTGCGCAAGGACAAAGGTTTCACCATCACGGCTGTTCTGTCGCTTGCCTTGGGAATCGGCGCCAACACTGCGATCTTCAGCTTGATTGACGCGTTGCTTCTGCGGATGCTCCCGGTCCCCAATCCGCAACAACTTGTTGAAGTAATGGTGAACGAGGCTGGTCATCAGGTGGACAGCTTTGCTTATCCTGCGATCCAAGCTTTGGTTCAGCAAACCAGGGCGTTCACCGGCCTGTGCGGCTTCAGCGGAGCGGCATTCAATGTCGCCATTCCTGGAATTGTGGAACGAACGTCTGGGGCCTGGGTAAGCGGCGAGTTCTATCGAACGCTCGAAGTAGTGCCCGCTCTGGGCCGTATGCTTGCGCCAGAAGACGATCGCCCGGGTGGTGGAGCGGCCGGTCCGGTCGCGGTGATCAGCTACGGATACTGGGAGCGTAAGTTCGGGAGAAATCCAAATGTCATCGGTCAGTCTGTGCGAGTCGAGGCAAGTCCCGTAACGATTGTGGGCGTCAGCCCGCCGGGATTCGATGGAGCGAACGTAGGCCAAGTGGCGGATATTACGCTGCCCTTCGCCGCGTTGCCCCAAGTACTTCCCGAACGCGCGCAAATGTTGGGTCCCAACTTCGAGTGGATTCGGGTATTGGCCAGGCTGCGACCTGGCGTTTCCAGCGCCCAAGCGAAAGCCCAGCTGGCGGTGCTTTGGCCGCAAATCGCAAGAACGCTCGTCACCGCAAAAATGCCTCCTCCACGACGGAAAGCCATTCTCGATTCAACTCTCGATCTCATTCCCGGCGGCACAGGCTGGTCGAATCTGCGCAGGCAGTTTACGCGCCCGCTTCTTGTGCTGATGGCCCTAGTGGCTTTGGTGCTTCTCATCGCCTGCGCAAACGTCGCAAACTTGCTACTTACGCGAGCAGCCGCGCGTCATAAAGAGATTGCAGTGCGTCTCGCTATCGGAGCGGGCCGCCCCCGATTGATTCGCCAGATGTTGACGGAGAACGTGATGCTCTCAGGATTGGGCGCAGCGGTGGGCGTGTTCTTTGCTTTTGTAAGTAGCCGCGCCTTGGTTGCTCTTCTGTCAACAGGCCAGCGAGGCGCCATCCTGCTCGACTTGCGCCCAGATGCCCTCGTTCTTCTCTTCACAAGCGCATCAGCCATGGCCACGGGCATTCTTTTTGGCTTGGCTCCCGCATTTCGTGCCACTGCGTCTGGACCAATTGCCGCGCTGAAAGAAGACACGCATAGCTGCGGGCGTCCGCGCGGCCGGCTCGCTTCAGGACTGGTGATCTCGCAAATTGCGCTCTCAATGATGTTGCTGATCGGCGCCGGGCTTTTCGTTCGTACACTGCGCAATCTCGAAACACTCGATCCAGGATTCCGGCACGAGGGAGTACTACTGGTCGACATCGATCCACGCCGCGCAGGCTATAAAGACGAACGGTTAGTAGGTCTCTATCAAGACCTGTTACAACGCCTAAATTCCATCCACGGCGTCAAATCGGCCAGCTTATCCGCCAACACGCCGTTGAGCGGCGGCATCTGGTCCGATGGGGTCCTTGTAGAAGGGCAACCTCCAAAGGGCATAGCAAAGGCCGGTGCCCATTTCAACGGCGTTGCCCCCAAGTACTTCGCAACCCTCGATACGCCCTTCCTGCTTGGCCGGGATTTCGATCTCAGAGACGGAGTGAACACGACTCGGGTGGCGATCGTTAACGAAACGTTCGTCAAAGATTATTTGGAAGGAGCTCCCGCTTTGGGTCGCCACGTTTCGGCTGAATACTCGCCGGATTTGCAAGACATGGAAATTGTCGGCATGGTCAAGGACGCCGTTTCCTTCAGCTTGCGGGAACCGCCGCCGCCAGAAGTCTTCGTTCCCTATTTTCAAAACCTGAAGTACGCCGGTATAGCGACGATCGAAATCCGCGCGCAAGGATCGATCTTCCAGGTCTCTCAATCGGTGCGCGAGGCGATTCACAATCGACTTCCAGACGCGCCGTTCAGGATGTTGACGTTCACAAAACAAGTCGAGCAAGCGCTCGTTCAAGAACGGCTGGTCGCAACGCTGGCAATGTTCTTCGGCCTGCTCGCGCTGGGCCTTGCCGCTGTCGGACTATACGGCCTGATGGCATACAGCGTGACGCGCCGCACTGGAGAGATCGGCATTCGCATGGCCTTGGGCGCGGAACGGCGAGCCGTCGTATGGCTCGTTCTGCGCGATGCGTTGGCGCTCGTCGCTCTGGGCATTGTGCTCGGTCTGCCAGCCGCACTGGCCGCTTCGACCTTAGTTTCGAAAATGCTCTTCGGCCTAACGCCAACAGATCCACTCACTGCCGCCGCCGCCATCACTGTACTGATGCTTGTCGCGTTTGCAGCTGCCATCCTGCCCGCGACAAAGGCATCCAAAGTCGATCCAATGGTGGCCTTGAGATACGAATGAAGGCCTGCGCATGTTCAATTGGGTGAAACGCAAAAAATCACGTGAGCGAGAAATTGAAGACGAACTCAACTACCACCTCGCCATGCTAACCCGCGAACGTCTCGACGACGGCGAGACGATCAGCGAAGCTAAGTTCTCAGCCCACCGAAAGCTCGGAAATCGAACCCTAATCAAGGAGTCGCTGCGCGATATGTGGGGCGGAACATGGTTTGAAGATTTCCTCAAAGATATCCGCATCACAATCCGCCAACTGCGGAAATCGCCAGGATTCACAGCCGCCGCTGTCCTCAGTCTTGCTTTGGGAATCGGCGCCAATACCGCGATTTTCACGCTCATTGATGCCGTGTTTCTCAAGTCGCTCCCGGTGCGTGATCCGGGTAGTCTGGTGCTGCTCGGCGATGCTCGAGGCTCGGGCCATGGCTCCGGCATCCCCCACAGCGGCTCGTTTTCCCTGTATTCTTACGATCTCTACAAACATCTTCAGAATACGAACGTCTTTCAAGAACTCTGCGCCTTCGAGAGTACGCAAAAAACCCGCGTCAGCATGCGTCGTCTGGGCTGGAGCGAGTCACAACCGACGCAGGCCAAGCTTGTATCCGGAAATTACTTCGCGCTTCTCGGCGTCAATGCGGCGCGCGGCCGCGTGATCGCTCCCTCAGACGATTCACCATCAGCGCGGCCGGTCGCGGTCGTCAGTTTTCGCTACTGGAAGGAAGCGTTCGATGGCGACCCGTCGGTGATCGGCTCAACTATCGACCTCGGAGGCATGTCCGTCACGATGATCGGCGTAGCTCCGCGAGAATTCTACGGAGAAACACTCTCGCCCGATCCGCCTAGTTTCTGGCTCCCGCTGTCTGCGGATCGCCAACTGAATCGCACGCTCGCACTGATCGACGATCCAGCCGAGCATTGGCTTTATCTGATGGGGCGGCTGGCTCCGAGCGTGTCGGCAGCTCGAGCGCAGACCCGCTTAACAGCGACGCTGCACAGTTGGCTGCTTCAACGTGAAGGATCGGCCATCTCCGCCGAGCAGCGCAAAAGAATTTTGAGGAGCTACATCGAACTCACCCCAGGCGCGAGCGGCATTACTCACATGCAAAGGGCTTATTCGCAGACTTTGCGTCTGCTGCTCGGCATTTCGATCGCGGTTCTGTTGATCACGTGTGCCAATATTGCGAACCTTCTGCTCGCCCGCGGTACCGCGCGAACAGCCGAGATCTCGGTACGGCTCGCCCTGGGAGCGGGCCGCATGCGTCTGGCGCGTCAGTCGCTCACCGAAAGCCTGACGCTCGCTCTCTCTGGCGGTGCGTTGGGATTGTTGGCCGCATCCGCAGGGACAAAACTGCTGATCGCGCTTTTCTTTCGCGGCGCGGATTACGTGCCAATCCACACCTCGCCCGATCTCCGCATCCTCGTATTTACATTCGCGCTCTCGTGCGCAGCGGCAATTATTTTCGGCTTGCTGCCGGCCATCCGTATGAGTTCGCAGACTGCACCTGTGATTAAAGGCGTGAGCCCTGGCATCCTGGGTTCTCGGTTGTCGCGCCGGCCATTCGGATTGGGTACCGCGCTGATCGTCGGCGAAGTGGCGCTCTCGCTGGTCGTCTTAGCCGGGGCCGGCATATTTGCCCGCAGCCTCGCGAACCTCGCAGGCCAGCAATTCGGCTTCAATCGCGAGCGCGTCCTTGTCGTCAACATTGATGCGGCTCATGCCGGCTATAATTCGAGCCAGCTTGCGCCGCTATACCGGCGGATGTACTCTCGCCTGAATTCGCTGCCTGGCGTAAAGAGCGCGAGCTTTTCGTATTACAGCCCATTCAACGAATGCTGCTGGTCTTTCAGCCTCGGGATTCAGGGCTACACGCCAAAACTCGGAGAAGAAGAACCGCACGCGCGACTGAATCGCATCTCGCCCGGCTATTTCGAGACCCTCGGTACAAAGCTTCTCCTGGGCCGTACTTTCGATGAACACGATACACCGGCCTCGCTGCGTGTTGCCGTGGTGAACGAAGAGTTCGTCCACCGCTATTTGCCGAGTGAAAATCCTATCGGCAGACGCTTTGGTATTGGCGGTGTACGCAACTCGGGCGAGCTCGAGATTGTCGGGGTCGTCGGGAATGCGAAATACGAGAGCCCGCGCGAAGAGCCATTGCCCATGGCGTTCCTGCCCTTGTTGCAGATGAAACCGGGCGAGTCTGCGTCTTCGGACGAGGCCAATTTTATCAACACCATTGAAATCCGAACCACCGGCGCTCCCAACGCCATTGCAGCCCAGGTGCGGCGTGCGCTCGCCGAGATCGATCCGCACCTCCCGGTGCTGCGCGTAACGACGTTGGCCGACCACGTCCGCCTCATGCTGAACCAGGAAAACGTCATTGCGGTTCTTGCCATGTTCTTCGGGTTCGTGGCGCTCATTCTGAGCTGCCTCGGTTTATATGGGTTGATGGCCTACTCGGTTCAGCGTCGAACCAGCGAAATTGGTATTCGCATCGCTCTTGGGGCAGGACGCGCCGCCGTGACCGGAATGGTGATCCAGGAAGCTTTAATCCAGGGGCTCGTCGGCATACTGATCGGCATTCCCGCCGCATTTGCCGCTCTTCAAATTGTTACGAATCAGCTTTACGGCGTCAGTCCGGACGATCCGAGATACTCCGCGGCGGCGGCGCTCGTACTTCTCGTATGTATTACGATCGCGGGCTACCTACCGGCGCGCCGCGCATCGCGTGTCGATCCCTTAGTGGCCTTGAGATACGAGTGACCACATGCCTTGCTGGAAGTGGAATAAACATCGCGACAGCGAAATTAAAGAGGAACTCGACTATCACCTTGCAATGGTCGCGCGCGAACGTATGGAAGACGGCGACAACCGCAGTGATGCCACATCTTCAGCTCGCCGAAAACTCGGCAACAAAACCTTAATAACCGAGATCACACGCGAAATGTGGACATGGGGTTGGCTCGAACGAATTGCGCAAGATCTGCGCTACGCCTGGCGCATGATGCTCCACAGTCCCGGTTTTGCGGCCATTGCAGTACTGACGCTAGCCCTCGGCATCGGCGCGAACACGGCCGTGTTTTCCGTTGTGAACGGGGTGCTGCTTAATCCGCTGCCGTTTCCACATCCCAATCAGCTCCTGACCTTTTATCAAAACAGGCCCAACTTTCCGCAAGGGTCGCTTTCTTATTTGAACTTTCTCGATTGGAAGAGCGGTAATCACACCTTTGCTTCGATGGCGGCGTACCGTCAGGCAAGTTTCGTCCTGATGGGAGCCGGAACGCCAGAATCCGTATCTGCTGAGAAGGTAACAGCGGATTTTTTCAACATCGTCGGCACGAAACCGGTGATTGGCCGCACATTCAGCTCCGGCGAAGACCGGCCGGGTTCGAGGCCTGTCGCATTGATTGGAGCTGGTCTGTGGAGCCGCAAATTTGGCTCTGCGAAAGACATATTGAACAGGCCGATCACGCTTGAAGGAAGAGCCTATTCGATTGTCGGAGTAATTCCTGCCGATTTCCATTTGAATATCCAGAATTTTAACGATCATCGCGACGTATACGTCCTGCTGGAACAATCATCCGAGCCGAGTTTATGGGATAGAAAGGCGATGACCGGCATGGATGGAATAGGGCGCTTGAGGCCCGACGTTAAGGTCGAACAAGCGCGGGTCGATCTCGAGACGATCGCGCGCAATCTGGCGCGGGCTTACCCTGAGGCAAACGGAGGGACGAGCGCGACCGTTGTTGAGCTTAAGCAAGAGACAGTGGGCGATATCCAGCCGTTCCTCGTGATGTTGTTAGTTGCTGTGGCGTTTGTGTTGCTGATCGCGTGTGTGAACATCGCTAATCTGCTGCTTGCTCGAGCGAATGGCCGATCGCGCGAGTTTGCGATTCGAGGCGCGTTGGGAGCCGGCCAGTGGCGCGTTATCAGGCAATTGCTAACCGAAAGTGTGCTGCTGGGCGCGGCGGGCGGCGGCCTGGGCCTGCTATTTGCAACGTGGGGCACGAAAGCCGCTTTGAAGCGGTTACCGGAAGCGCTGCCGCGAGCGGAAAACATCGGAATCGACGGGCATGTTTTGTGGTTTACGATCGCCGTCTCCCTGTTGGCTGGAATCTTGTTCGGGCTAGCGCCGGCAATCAGGACTGGGCAGGCGGACCTGAACGAGGCATTGAAGGAGGGCGGGCGCGGCGGGAGTGGGACCAAGCGTCGCGCGCAGGAAGTATTTGTAATGGCGGAGGTGGCCATCGCTTTGGTCCTGTTAGCCGGCGCGGGGCTGATGATTCGAAGCTTGGCCCTCGCCTGGAGGATCGATCCGGGTTTCGATCCACATAATGTTCTGCTCTCCGAAATTGTTTTATCGTCATCCACAGCAAAAGCAAACCCGGCGAGCGTTCGCGCCGGCCTCAGGCAAGTGGTCGAGAAAGTGAAAGCGTTACCCGGCGTTACGGCAGCTTCGTTCTTCGACGGCGCAATCCCGATGGAAGGGGATAGCGAACAGCTCTTCTGGCTGGGAGGTCAGCCGAAGCCTGCGAGTCACCGTGAAATGAACTGGTCGTTGCACTACTTGGTCATGCCGGATTATTTCAAAGCATTGCGAATACAGATCGAGCGTGGACGGCTATTCACCGCGAATGACAACGAACATTCCCGGCTGGTTGCCATCATCGACGAAGTGTTTGCCCGAAAGTTTTTTCCAAATGAGCATGCCGTTGGGAAGATACTCAACCTTGCGGACGAGGATCAAGACAGACCCGTCCAAATTGTGGGAGTTGTTGGGCACGTGAAGCACTGGGGGTTGGACACAGACAACCTGAATACCTTGCGGGCCGAGTTATATGTGCCGTTACTGCAGCAGAGCGACAAAGATGTTCAAGGCATGGTGCATGGGCTGAGTTTCGTCGTTCGGACGACGGCGACCGGACCGGCCATCACGCGCGCGATTCTCGAGGCGCACAAAGAGGCGGTGGTCGACGATATCAGAACCATGGATCAGATCGTCGCCAGGACGCTTGCCGCACGCCAGTTTTCGATGATTCTGCTTGGCGCGTTTGCCGCATTGGCGCTCCTATTAGCGTCCATCGGGCTGTATGGTGTGGTGTCGTATGCCGTTGGTCAAAGGACGCAAGAAATCGGCATTCGCATGGCACTTGGCGCGCGGCGGCAGGACGTGTTCCGAGGAGTGCTGTTAGACGGGCTCAGAATGGTCAGTTTAGGTGCGATCGTAGGCGTTGCCGGTTCTTTGTATGCAACCAACCTGATGAGCAGTATGTTGATCGGCGTCAATCCGGCCGATCCGCTTACTTTCCTGGCAGTGGGATTTGGATTGTTAATCGTCTCGCTTGCTGCGTGCTATCTGCCGGCTCGCCGAGCCATGTGTGTCGATCCGATGGTGGCGTTGAGATACGAGTGAAGGTTTCAGCATGTTCGGTTGGTTGAAACGTAAGAGTTCGCGCGAACGGGAAATCGAAGACGAACTCGACTATCACCTTGCAATGGTCGCGCGCGAACGTATGGAAGACGGCGACAATCGCAGCGATGCCGCATTTTCAGCTCGCCGAAAACTCGGCAACAAAACCTTAATAACCGAGATCACACGCGAAATGTGGACATGGGGTTGGCTCGAACGAATTGCGCAAGATCTGCGCTACGCCTGGCGCATGATGCTCCGCAGTCCCGGTTTTGCGGCCATTGCCGTGATTACCCTCGCTCTCGGAATTGGCGCGAATACCGCTATCTTCAGCCTCGTTGACGCTTTCCTCTTACGACCCCTGCCGGTGAAGCATCGCGAGCAACTCGTCCTCGTACAGCGCGTGCTGCCCAAAGGCGGCGGCGACGATTTCGCCTATCCGGACTTTGAAAAATTTCGCGACCACAACCACTCGCTCTCGGGCATTTTCGCGTGGGACGGCAGCACTGTCGTTGTTAACATTCTCGGCCAACCGGAGGTCGCCACCGGCGACTTCGTTTCAGGCAGCTACTTCGACGTGTTGGGCGTAAAAGCGATTCTCGGACGGACATTCACGGCACAGGACGATCGGCCGGGCAAGACTCCGGTGGCAGTAATCAGCTACAAGTACTGGAACCGCCGCTTCGGGAAAGATCCATCGGTCGTTGGCAAAACAATCAGCCTGGCAGGAACTCCGTTCACCATCATTGGAGTGACCTCGCCCCACTTCTTCGGCACACATGTGGCCGGAAGATCGGCCGACGTTGTTCTGCCGATGTTTGTGCGCCGTTGGCTCGCTTTGAAAGACCACGACACTTTCGAAGTTATGGCGCGCTTGAAACCCGGCATCACCATCGAACAAGCCCGCGCCGATCTGGATGTCATCTATCATCATGCTCTCCTCGAAGCTGCCGGCTCCCGCCTTTCCGCGCAAACGAAGCTCGACATTCGCGCTCAGCGAATCGAACTTAAACCTGGCCTCCGCGGAACGTCGGATACGAACGACCGTTTCGCCCTCGAACTTCGCATCTTGCTCGCTATCGTCGCAATAACCTTGCTGATCGCTTCCGTCAACGTGGCAAACCTATTGCTCGCCCGCGCAGCCGCCCGCCAACGGGAAATCGCCGTACGTCTTGCAATCGGCGCAAGTCGCAGGCGGGTGATCCGCCAACTGCTGACCGAGAGTATTCTGCTTGCTACCGTTGGAGGCGCAGTAGGACTCTTATTTGCGAAATGGGGCGTCGGCCTCATCCTGGCGGTGCTTGCTTACGGGCAGAGTGAAATTCCGTTCGACCTCAGCCCCGATTTGAAAATCCTCGCATTCACCGGCGCGGTCTCTATATTGACCGGGATTCTTTTCGGCTTCGCTCCCGCTCTCACCGCGATGCAAATCGACCTGAACCCCGTTTTAAAAGGCACCGAGCGAAGCACAGATGCCGGTCCATTACGCCGGCGCCTGGCGAAGTCGTTTATCGTTTCGCAAGTCGCGTTGTCGCTCGTCCTGCTGATCGGCGCCGGGCTGCTGCTGCGAACGCTCCAGCAAATCTATGCCGTCGACACAGGGTTCGAACGCGACAAAGTTCTTATAGCGTGGATCTTTCCCGCGCCTGCCGGTTACGATCGTGCGAGAGAAATGACTCTGTACCGCGAGTTGCACGAGAAGTTGAACGAGATTCCCGGTGTCGAATCGGCCAGCCTGATGCGCTATCGTCTTGTGACGAGCCTTCCCTATCGCAACGTACGGCTGGAAGATGCGCCCGGAGTGTCGAACGATGTTCATCGCGTTTTCTGCGGCCCAGTCGCGCCGCAGTTCTTCAAAACCATGGGAATCCATCTACTAATGGGCCGCGATTTCTCACCAGCCGATACGGAAAACGCTCCGAAAGTCGCCGTCATCAGTGAAAGCATGGCTCGGGCTTATTTTCCAAACAAAAATGCGATTGGCAAGCACCTCGCTGTCGAAGAAACTCAGGCAAACGTAGACATGCAGATTGTCGGAGTTGTCAAAGATATCCGACGGCATCCTTGGGAACAGGGCTCGACCGCGGCTGTCTACATTCCACTTGCGCAAGCGCCTGCCGACGACTTGGGGCAAATGAACCTGGTCGTCCGGACACGCGCGAAACCAACCAGCATCCTGGCGTCTGTCCGCAACTGTGTGCAAAGCCTGGCCAAAGATCTGCCGCTCATTAACGCTCAGACACAGGAGCAGGAAATCGATGACAATCTCGGTGGACAACGTTCGCTCGCGACTCTCCTCAGTTTCTTTGGAGCGTTGGCATTGCTTCTCGCCTCCATCGGCCTCTACGGCACAATGTCGTACACAGTCGAACGGCGAACCAAGGAAATCGGCATTCGCATGGCGCTTGGCGCCGAGAAGAAAGACATGCTTTGGATGGTGCTGGGCGAAACCATCACACTGGTTGCGATTGGCGTCGCCATTGGAGTGCCAGTAGCTGTGGCGGCAACCCGCTTCATTGCCAGTATGCTGTTCAATGTAAAAACTGCCGATCCCATCACAATCGTGGTGGCCATTCTCGGGATGCTCGCGATCAGTCTCCTCGCAGGCTACATTCCTGCCCGTCGGGCAACCCGTGTCGACCCCATGGTCGCCTTGAGATATGAGTAACAGTTTTCAAGTTCGAAATCCAAAGAACCGCTTCCTTCGGGCGCGGCTCGGAAACCGAGCGGAACGTTCGCAACGACTTACAGAGCCGCGACCAGAGGGAGCGGTTTAGTGAATATCCATATGTTTCGCCGGTTCAAACGCAAGCGGCCGCTCGACAAAGAGATCGAAGCTGAAATCGATTACCACCTAGCCATGCTCGCCAAGGAACGCGTTGAAGAGGGCGCACAACCAGCAGAAGCAAGCCTCTTCGCCAGACGAAAACTCGGCAACAAAACATCGATTAAGGAGGTAACGCGCGAAATGTGGCGTTGGAATTCGCTTGAAATCGTTTGGCAGGATCTACGTTACGCGGCCCGTCAATTGCGCCAAAGCCCTGGCTTTGCGTTCATCGCTGTAATGACGCTTGCGCTCGGCATTGGAGCGAACACGGCTATCTTCAGCTTGCTCAATGGCGTTCTATTCCGCGCCTTGCCTGGAGTGCGCTCGCCCGAGGCCCTCGTCCTGTTCAGCAGCGGCAACGATGAGGGCAGTTTCAGAACCAACATACCCGATCCTGGGCCGCTTCCTTTATACTCCTATCCGCTCTATGAGCGCCTACGCGATCACGCGCAACTCTTCGATGGCATCGCCGCTCAGCAAAGCAACACCAGCGGCGCCAACGTACAAGCCGCAGGCTCGGAAGCTGACGCGCCAGCAAACGAGGCCAGCGGCCGCTCGGTAACTGCCAACTATTTCGACGTCCTCGGCGTATCGGCATTCCGCGGCCGCACGTTTCGTGCTGAAGACCAGACCGCGCCCGGCGCCAATCCGGTGCTCGTCATGAATTATGGCTATTGGCAGCGCCGATTTGGAGGAAATCCAGCAGTGGTCGGCAGCCGGCTCATCGTGAATGGGACGCCCTTCACAGTGATTGGCATTACGCCTCCCAATTTCGTCGGAACCAAAGTTGGCAGCGCAACTGACTTCTGGGTTCCTGTCACCATGCAAGAGCAGCTTATGCGGCGCGAATCCCTGCTCTCGAGAGATGCGTGGTGGCTTCTTGTTATCGGAAGAATCAAGGCGCGCGCGCCGCTGGCGCAAGCGCAGGCGAATTTCAATGTGGTGTTGCAGCAATATCTTTCTGAAGTTCCCTTGCGTCCCGATGAAGTCGCCGGCCGAAAGCTCGTTCGCATTGAACTCGTCCCCGGCGCGAAAGGGATATCGCCATTGCGCCAAAAATTTGGGGTATCGCTCGTGGTTCTTATGGCAGGAGTCGGCCTCCTGCTCCTCATTGCCTGTATCAACATCTCGCACTTACTGCTCGCC
>JBAUZG010000239.1:0-29273 GCA_049585195.1 Bryobacteraceae bacterium
AACCTTCTCCGCGGCGGGAATGAATCAGAGGGCGTTCTCCATCAACATCGATTTTTTTTCGGAGCCGCTTGATGTATTCCTCAATGAGGTTCGAGAACGGGTCGTAAGATTCGTTCCAGACCCGCTCGGATATGGTCTCGCGATTAAGAAGTGCCCCTGCATCTCGGGCCAGGCATTCGAGCAATGCGTACTCCTTGGCTGTCAACCGCACAAATTGGCCGCCTCGCTTAACGGTCTTCGACCGGGTTTCGATCTCGAGCGTGTCGATCGCGATAACCGGCTCTTGAATCAGAGGCTTACGTCGAAGGAGCGCCCGAACTCGCGCCAGAAGTTCACCGACGTCGAACGGTTTGACCAGGTAGTCGTCGGCTCCGAGGTCGAGCCCCTTAATCCGGTCGCCTGTCGCTCCGCTCGCCGTTAGCATCAAAAGCGGGACTTGCAATCCTTGCTCTCGCACCTCCCGGCATACGCTCCAGCCGTCCTTTAGCGGAAGCCGCACATCCAGAATGATTAAGCCATATACGTGCGAAAGCGCTCTTTCGACACCCGCCTGCCCGTCAGCCGCAATGTCGACCTCATACAGCTCCTGACGAAGCGCCTTTGCAATCATCCGGGCAACGTCCTCTTCGTCCTCTACCAGAAGCAGTTTCACAAATCGGTCCTTCTAACGGCATACTTTACTCCTATCGCAGGAGTCCAATGCTGGTTTCGAGCGCAATGAAGAATTCCCAATCGTTCTTGCAACGGCGTAGCCAACGTTGTCATCTTTGGAGTCATGAGTACGAGAGCACAAGCCACCGTCGATGTGGCCACGTTAGATAAGCAATTGAATGACCAGATATTGGCAGGCGACCTGCTGGGTGCGTTCGACCGCTTCTATGCCGAAAACGTCGTCATGCAAGAGAACTCCGAGAAGCCTACCGCCGGTAAGGCAGCGAACCGCAAACGCGAAGAAGAATTCCTGGCTTCCGTGGAACAAGTTCACGGAGCAAAGGTCCTAAGCTCCGCTGCCAATGGCGATGTCTCGTTCAGCGAATGGGAATTTGACGCCACGTATAAGGGAGGTGTCCGGGTTAATCTTGCGCAAGTGGCGGTTCGCCGTTGGAAGAATGGACAGATCGCCAACGAGCGCTTTTACTACAACAAAGGCTAACGAGCGGCGCTCACGTCAGCAATAACGAGCGAAGATACTGAAGGCTCTGGGGGATCTGCTTCGGTGCTTCGGAGCTTTCGTCTTCGATATAGAATCGCTTCACGCCAACTGTGCGAGCGGTCTCTAAAACAGCACGGAAGTCGATGCTGCCGGTTCCTACCGGCACGCTCGCGTCCTCCGGCGCTTGACCGGTCTGATTCCCCTTTATACCTTTCCGAAGGTCCTTCAAATGCATCAGAGGAAATCGATCTTGATATTTGCGCAAATACTGAACGGGATCTTGTCCCGGCCAAGCGATCCAGAAGACATCCATTTGATACTGAACCGTTTCGGGATGAGTCTGCTGGATCAGCGTATCGAGCAGAGTCCCTTGGGGGCTGGGTGCGAACTCGTAGCCATGCGGGTGATAGCAAAATTGCAGTTTCGCCGTTTTCAGCTGCTCACCCCACCGGTTGAAATCTTCGGCCGCGCGCAAGCAATCGTCTCTCTGAAAACCTGACGCTGAGTGTGCAATCCACGGGTAGATCACATATCCGGCGCCGAGCGTGCGGGCATCATCGGCTACGCTTGCGAGTCCTGTTCGTATGCGCGCTTCCGGAGCTACCATTGCCGAGCACTCCAACTCTGCTTTGTCCAATTCCGAGCGGAATTTATTGGCTGGCAACCCATAAAGCTGCGGCACTTCGACGTCGGTGAAACCCAGCCTTCTGGTAAACGCCAGTGTTCCCGGAAGGTCTTTGGCGATTTCCCGGCGCAAGCTGTATAGCTCCAGCCCAAGCGGGCCAGGAACACCGGAATCGGCGAGAGCGGAAATGCCCATCGCGAAAATAAGCGAACGCCGCGACAAATTCACTTCCGTTCGCCCTCGTTCAGCAAGATATCAAGACCGGGTGTACCGCAGTTGTAAGGCTTGCTCAATATATCCAGCCTTCCATCGCCGTTGAGATCGGCCACTCTCGATTCATGGCTATCTAATCCGGTGGCCACTACCGTTGGCTCGAAATTACCTTTCCCATCGCCGAGGAATAAATAGATCTTGGAATCGGGGTTCTGACAATTCAGACGCTGTTCCGCCGTAAAAATGTCGAGATTGCCGTCGTGATTGAAGTCGACAAGCTGAAGATTGTGGCCGTATCTGATGTCGGCAATCTTGTGAGCTTCCCATGTGCCTTTCACAAGGTCGTACCACATCAAAGGGCCCTCCCCGTCTCCGATCACCAGCACAACCTGCTCGCGCTTCTCGCCTGTTAGAAGATGACCCACGGCGGCTCGTGAAAATGCATAGCCCACGTCAATTGGATTCGCTTCGAATTTTCCGTCGCCAAGATTCCGGAACCAGGTGCCGCCGGCAACAATATCGAGTTTGCCGTCGCCATCAACATCTCCCACCGCCAAACCCTCGTGTTCGTTGATTCCTTTGAATGCAGCTGCCTTGCCCCGCTGCTCCGGCTGGCTGCTCACGCTGTAACTATAAATTTCTGTCAAAGGCCACAGGCCCGCGTTCCTCGGATCGACCGGAATCTGAGCCATGAAGAGCTTATGCGAATCCTGGTTCCAGAACACAAGCTCTTTCTTGCCGTCGCCAAAAAAATCGCCGGTCGCCGAGTCGTGATGTTTGGCGCCTCCGCTCTTTTTGATTAAGTGACGCTTCCACCCTACATTCGGATCGAAATTGGGATATGGATTTTCCCACCACCAGACCTCATTTGATTTCCAATCGCCTCCGGCTATGAAATCCAGATCGCCGTCTCCATCCACATCCAGAAACGTCGATCCTGCTTCGATGTGCAGCGGCTCCGGTTCGATCACATAGCGCGTCCAACCATTCGCGCTTCTTCGATACCAGACCACTGAGGGCGCGGCCGTACGCTCCGTAATCACAAAATCGTTCACGCCGTCTTTGTCGATATCGAAGACCGTGGCTGACGTTTGTTGCGTTCCACCGTTAGGCGCCGGAAGATCGCCGTTTTTGGTGGAGAGATGCTTCCACTCGACCCCTTCGTGCGATTGTGCCCACACCATCAGCGCCAGACCGATCACAATCAAAATGAGTTTGCTTTTCATAGCGTTGTTTCACCGCCTTTGGACAGCTCGGCCTCCGCAAGATGCACAATGCGATACCCTCCATGCGCCCGATCGTGCAACCAGATGGCGGCAAAGATCGCGGTGACAATGCACGGCAAAATAGCCGCATAACGCAAAGCGACGCCAGGACCGTAAATGTCGTAAATGCGCCCCATCAGCGGAACCATAAGCGCATCGCTCAACATGCCTGCACTTCCAATCACCGCCAGAAGAAAAGGGCCGCCGGCGGGAAAGCGCTCGGCGGTAATCCCATACATTGTGGGCCAGCAAAAACAGATGCCGAGCGCGTAAATCGTGGCTGCCGCTATGACTGGCAACTTCGCCTGAGCGGTGCCCAATGCCCACAAGCCAACGGCCGATAGCGCCGCCGAAAAACAAAGCAGACCCGTCGGAGGGATCACGCTGACGATTGCACCTGCGAACCGCCGTCCAATCGCCTCTAATGACGTGATCCACACCAGCACCATCATCCCTGAAAGAGCAGTTGTTTTCGTGAGAATACTCGGTATCCACTGATTTGGGCCTAGCTCGGTAGCCGCCGTGAGCAAAATCGAGAATAAGAGAATCAGAAAACCAGGCCGCAAAGCCTGGGCGTACATCACGCGAGCGGGAATATTGTTCTGAGCGCGCTCGCTCCGCGGCAGCCTAGCTGGGAAGAACAGGCATCCATAGGCAAGCGTGGGGGCGACAAGAATAAGCATCTTAATTCGCCAGCCGGATCCGATCTGTGTCAGAAGCGCCGAGCATAGGCCTCCAATCACGATTCCTCCGGGGAACCAGACGTGCAGCCGGTTCAACCGCTCTGTTTTTGAATTCGGATAGAGCGTGGGGACCAACGGATTCAGCGCTGCCTCGACAAATCCATTCGCCAGCCCGATCGATAGCGTGCCCATGTAGAGCATCGCGAAGCCCGTTGCTGCTATCGTGAGGCCAATCCCTGTAAGATGGGCAATGAAGGCAAGCTGGATCAGCCGCTTCATTCCCAGTAAGTCGCAGATTTGCCCTCCAATCAGCATCGAAACGGTAAAGCCCCAAAATGCCGTTCCCGCAATCCACCCGATCTGCTCGTTAGTGAGGTGGAACTGAGCGGCGAGCGAGTCCATGATGTCCGCACGGATGCCGAACGTCATCGCCGTCGCGGCCAGCGCGACACAACTGGCAGCAAATAGAAACCTGCGCCTTACTCGACTATCTCGGTCCACACTCCGCCCCCTTTCCCGCTCGCCATGATCGCCTCCGCGATTCGAGCCGTTCTGAGGCCGCTTTCGAACGTGGGAAATGGGATTGCACGCGCTTCTTTTCCGGCACGCCGCGAGGCGATGAAGTCGAAGATACTTGCCATGGTGTTTCGGAATGCGTCAGCCCAGGCTTCATTGTGACCTCCAGGCAACGCGGCATAGTGCCGGATAGACGGGTCGAGCATGGCTGGATCTCTCGCCCAGACCTGATCGGGCTCTCCCCGCTTTCCCATCCACAGCCGGTTGGGTTTTTCCTGCAGCCATTTCAGGCTTGCTCGCGAACCGTGTACCTCAAATCCTAAGTCGTTTTTGTGGCCCGCGCAGAGCGAACTGACGAGAAACGTGCCGGTCGCGCCATTTGAGAACCGCAGAAGCGCGGTTCCGACATCCGGAACGCGAACCTCGTGCGCCTCCGTTATGTCACTACCCGGCGATTCAAATGCTTCACGAGCCTTTACCGGCTTTCGCCGGGTCTTGATGACAATAGAGAGCTCTGCCAGCACACTCCGGATACGGAGCCCCGTCACGTGTTCCACAAGATCGAACCAATGCGAACCGGCGTCGGCGATCATTCCGGCGTCACCGCTCTTTTCCGGCTCGAGGCGCCACGAGAAGTCGGATTCCTCGAGCAGCCAATCCTGCAAGTAGTATCCGTGAATCAGATGAATTTTTCCGAGGCGTTCCTGCTCAATGAGTACGCGCGCCTGCTGAACCATGGGATTGTAGCGGTAATTGAATGTGATGGCGTTGATAATTCCGGCTCGCTTTGCGGCCTGGACAAGCTCCGCCGATTCCGCAACGGACAAAGCAAGCGGCTTATCTACAATGACGTGCTTGCCGCGCGATATCGCCGCTAGAGCCACGGGCCGGTGAAGATATGTCGGAGCCGCTATATCGACCACCTCGATATCGGGGTCGTCCAACAGCTCCTCGTAACGCCCGTACACTTTAGCAATGCCGAAGCGCTCAACCTTGGCACGCGTTCGCTCGATGTCCGGCGACGCCACCGCGACGATCTCTATGTTTCCGAGCCGCCGGATCGCATCGGCGTGATGAGGTCCAATGAAGCCAAACCCGACGATGCCGCAGCGAATTTTGGCCGGGGCGGCGTTCATGGACTCGTAGAACTTTCGGGACTCATCACCACCGTGATGCGGTAATGCAAGGCCACCACTAAATCCGTTGCGCTAAGGCTGCCCCCGACGTGGCCCGATTGCGCGCCCGTCACCATTCCAACGATACTCGCGCGAATTTCGCGAGCCTTTTCCCTCAGGCGCGCCAGTGTTTCGTCGTCAAGCATCCAAATTAACAGTACTAACAAGCTTTTGGGCGAGCAGCTCTAAAACGCACTGAACGTCGCAACCCGCGCCCTGGGCCGATTATGATGAAGTGTGGATCTTCGCGGATTTCTGGGCCTTAGCGATCCGATTGGCTTTGCCATTTGCCTGGCCGGATTTTCGGCTCAGCTCTGGTTAACCCGGAAAAATAGGTGGTTTTTAGGGTTGAGCGCGGTTTTTGCGCTATTCTTTCTCCTAATTTTCGAAACCCTTACCGAGGAATGGCCGCACTGGGTCATACGGGGTGTCGGAGAGTGGTCGGCGCAGTGGGTGACGGCATTGATCGAGGTATGGTTTCTGTCGGTCTGCGCGGCGTGGGTCGTAATCGAGGCCCGCAGCCGCATCCCGGCATTCAATCCCGACCGCCGCGCCTTGTTCCGCTCGGGCACGGCTGCCGCCTGTGCGGCGCCCGCGGCCATGTTTGCCTTCGGCATTCTTTCACGGAAGAACACAGTCATTCGGGAACTCGATCTTAAACTGCCTGGCCTACCGAAAGACTTGAATAATTTGCGGCTAGTACAGCTCAGCGATATCCACTTGGGCGCATTTTATTCGGAGAAGGACCTGATCAGCGTAATAGATGCCGCGAACGAGCTGAACGCGGATCTCGCCATTATGACTGGCGATTTGATCACCGCGAAGGGCGATCCCCTTCTGGCAGGAATTCGCCAGATAGCCAGGCTGAAGAACACGTCCGGTATCTGGGCTTGCAATGGCAATCATGAGCACTTCGCCGGCCTCGAAAGCGCCGCTGCCGAACTCGGAGCCAAATGCGGCGTTAACTTCCTTCGCTGGCAGGCCAGAAATTTGAAGTTTGGCCATAGTTCTTTGAATATTGTGGGTGTCGATCACCAATCAATGCATTCGCCTTATTTGGTTGGCGCTGAAGAACTGGTCGAGCCGGGACAGTTCAACCTTCTGCTGTCCCACAATCCGGATGTGTTTCCGGTAGCGGTCGAGAAGGGCTTTGACCTCGTGCTTGCAGGACATACGCACGGTGGCCAGATCAATTTTGAAATATTCGATAAAAATTTAAATATCGCCGACTTTCTCACTCCCTACACGAAGGGGCTCTACAGGGGAACAACGTCGGCGATTTACGTGAATTCTGGCATCGGAACGATTGGAATTCCGATCCGGCTGGGAGCTCCGCCCGAAATTACGCTCATTAAACTGTGCGCTTCCTGATTCTAAGCGATTTGCACGCCAACCTCGAGGCCTTGCAGGCAGTGCTGGCGGACGCAGATGGAAAATACGATCGAATTGTCTGCTGCGGCGACCTGGTCGGCTACAATCCCGATCCAGCCGCGGTGGTGGAATGGACGGGGGCGTCTTGCAACGCGGTGATTCGGGGCAATCACGACAAGGCGATCGCTGGCATAGACGATCTTGACTGGTTCAACCCCGCGGCACAGGCTTCGGCCCGGTGGACACAAAAACAACTCACTGCCGGACAAATTCAGTATCTGCATGAACTGCCAAAGGGCCCGATGGCGGTGGATGGCTTTGAGATCGTTCACGGCGCTCCGTTTGACGAGGACGAGTATGTTGTCTCACCTGATGCCGCAGCCGAAAGCTTCTCGACCCTTGACTGCCCCATTGCATTCTTCGGCCATTCTCACCTGCAAGGTGGATATTTCGAAAAGCGGCGGCACCTTGGGCAAATCAGCCGGATGCGGCTCGAGGAAAGCGAGCTGACGATCGAACTCGAGCACGATACTCTCTACCTGATCAATCCGGGATCAGTGGGGCAACCCCGAGACGGCGATCCGCGCGCAGCTTATGCCCTTTACGACGTTAGCGCCCGTTGGGTGCAATTCCGGCGCGTTGCCTACCCGATTGAGTTGACGTTGGAAAAGATCCGATCGGCCGGATTACCCGACGTGCTCGGCCTGAGGCTTTTCCATGGCCAGTGAGGTGTCAATCTCAAGCTAGTGTGCCTCGGGCTGCAAGCACTGCGGCCATTTCGTCTAAGTGTTGATCGCGTGCGATCTCAAAAAGCGAGCGGCCGTCTGGATGGCGGGAGGAGATATTTGCGCCTTGATCGAGCAACACCCGGACCGCTTCCTTTTTGCCATGCACGACCATTCGAACTAGCGGCGTTTGCCAATCCTCGGGTTTCGGGGGCCGTGAAAGACATTCGGCGAAAGGACGCTCGAGCGCTGCGGGATCGCGCGCGAGAATGTCGGCAACGCGATCGAGCCGGTTGTAGTCGAGGGCATCGAAGAGGCAGATCCCTGGTTCGGCAAGCAGCCTGTCACGCAGATCGGTGTAGTTGAAGAAATCGGCCCATCCAATCCCCGTGCTGTCATACCAAGGGTCACGCAACGTCAGAGATGCTCCATGGTCCAGCAGAATGCGAAGGATCTCATCGCTTTCAGCAAGGACCCCGGCATGGTGGATAGCAGCGTTATCTTCAACAGCATTGGGATCGAAGCCCAAATCTATCGCGAGTTTGACAGCTTCTTTTCGTTTCGTCCAGACGGCGCGATGGATCAGGTCTTTCGGAGCACGCATCGTAAGGTCTGGAGCCTGCTCGAGCATTGCGCGGGCGCCGCGCTCATCGCCGGCCATGCACAGCGAAATGAATTGTCCGACGTCGTCCATTTCCGTAACCGGCGCACCGGCTTCTTCGAGCAGCCGCGCGACTTCCAGGCGGCCGAGCCGCATCGCATGCTCCCATGGCAGCTTGCTGTTAAATTTCTCGTCAGTTCGGGCGTGATGAGCCAGCAGCAGACGCGCTTGTTCCACATCACCGCGGCGAGCCGCTTGCGAAAGTGCGCGTCCCATGAGGGTGATTCCATCCGAGCCCGTGACATCGGGGTTCAATCCGTATCGCACCAGCATTTCGAGGCACGCATCTTGATTGATTGAAAGCGCCTGCTCGTCGGCGGGATTCGCGCCGCGACTGAGCAGTAGCTCGGCCAGCTCGCTCCAATGTGGATGCGGCGGTTGATTTGCCAAGCCGGTTGAGCCGCCTCCGAACAGACCGGTCAGCGCGGTGAAGCGGCGCGCGGTCTGGTCCAATCTGTCATCGGCGTTCCTTTTCATCGTGTAAGAGTTCGGGTCGGCGCCGCGGTCCAGCAGGAGTTTGGCTGCATCGAATGTAGAGTCGGTGGGGCTCAACGGTTTCACACGCGAATAGCAAGCACAAATCAGGGGTACCCATCCATGCGGGCCATGACAATTCAACAGGTCCGGCTGTCTATTAAGAAATGTTCTGACCGCGTCAGCATTTCCCGCGGCGGCCGCGCACCAGATGTTGGCCTCCGATAGCCACGGTTTACGACGCAGCATTTCATGTGCACGGACATGAAACGAGCGATGGTCGTAATGCGGATCGTCATAGCAGAGGCATGCAAGTTCTACAAACTGATCCGGCAGTTCCCAGTTGGCAGCCTCAATCGCGACCTTAAGCTGCGGCCAGCTATTGAACCCCGCTTCGCGAGCCAGCACGAGCTGGCAGTCCGCGAGCCGCGGCTTGACGGTGCGGAGTTCCTCGTCGGCAACCTCGGCGTATCGCGGGTGGGCGGCACGAATTCGTGCGATTGCATCGGCACTGCCGGCGAGCCAACCCTTTTGCAGTGTTTTGGCTTGTTTCTTTAGATTTTCCAGGGATGCGTTTGCGCGTAGCGATTTCGTCATGACGACTCCTTTCATGGGTCTAGGCCCGTAGCACCCGATGGCTCGCATCGCCGGACTGAAAGGACAGTCGTGCGTCCAGAAAAATCGGTTATCGGTTCAGGTGGGCTTGGCCCTTTCCGCGAGCTGGCGGCACCCTGAAATGCTCCAGCACCGAATCTAGCCGATGCGAATCGCTCGCGTCAAGGCTGAAGATCGCTTTCCCTCAAATTATGGAAGCGGCGCGACTTCCGGTCGCAGCTAGATCTTGGGCAGATTGGCTAGCAAGTGATAATGAGTTTTAGCTTACGGAGACTCAGGATGCCATCCTGCTTCATTCCTGGTGGTGGGTGACTCTGTGGGCTTTAGAATTCTATGAAACTCTGGGGTGGTCGGTTTGAGGCCGGTTCGTCGGAAGTGTTTGAGCAGTTCTCGGGCTCACTTCATTTCGACAAGAAACTTGTCGCTGCCGATGTGGAAGGCTCGCAGGCCTTTGCGCTTGCCTTGTCGCGAACGGGCATTCTTACACCAGACGAAGCCGCCACTCTCATTGCCGCGTTTCAGACTATCGGAGAAGAAGCGCTCGATCCTCGTTATTTCGATGGAGCCGCGGACGAAGACGTCCACACTTTTGTCATTCGCAAACTGAAGGAAAAGGTAGGGGCGCTGGCGGATAAGATACACACCGGCCGTAGCCGCAACGAGCAGGTTTCGCTTGACACGCGACTGTGGCTGCGCACTTCCACATCCACGCTTCTCGAGCAAACCGCATCTTTGCTCGATGAATTGCTCAGGCTCGCCAACAAGTATCCGAACGCGATCATTGCCGGGTACACGCATATGCGCCGCGCGCAAGCCGTGCTCTGGCCGCACTATCTGCTCGCCTACTTCGAGATGTTTGCGCGGGATTTCGAGCGGTTCGAGCAGGCGCGAGCCCGGATCAACGTCTTGCCGCTCGGCTCGGGGGCATTAGCAGGCAGTGGATTTCCGTTCGATCGCGCCCAGATGGCTAGAGATCTCGGGTTCGATTCAATCACCCGTAACAGCATGGATGTCTCAGCAGACCGCGACTTCGCTCTCGATTTTTTGTACGCTTCGAGCCTTGTCATGCTGCACCTCAGCCGTATGGCAGAAGATTGGATACTGTACTCGAGCGACGAGTTCGCCTGGCTGACTTTGGGCGATGGCGTGACGAGCGGGTCGAGCCTAATGCCGCAAAAGAAGAACCCTGATTCGCTCGAGCTGATACGCGGTAAAAGCGGGCGAGTCTTTGGAGACCTGACATCGCTCTTCGTGACGATGAAGGGCCTGCCTATGACGTACAACCGCGACATGCAGGAAGACAAGGAACCGTTGTTCGATGCGTTTCATCAGACCTCGGGCTCGCTCGCGATGGCCAAGGTAGTGGCGGAATCTGTGGTGCTCGCTCCCACGGTGCCCGCGCGGGCCGCGGAAGAAAGCTGGGTAGTGGCCACCGACTTGGCGGAAGAACTATCGCGCGCCGGAATTCCGTTTCATCGGGCTCACCAGCTTGTTGGGAAGCTGGTCCTTGAAAGCGTTAGAACCGGAAAGAAGCCGGCGGATTGGACCGGAGAGGCACTAGAACGTTTCGCCCCGGAGTTCACGCCCTCGATGGCCCGTTTGCTCAAGCCGATGGAAGGGATGAAGGCGCGCGGCCTGCCTGGAGGAACTGCTCCTCAGGCGGTCGAGGCGGCTCTCAACGAAGCTGAAACGCGGCTCGCGGGGATGCGCCAACGCGCGAAATGAAATAACATCTCAGTCGGAGTAATGAACAAGAGCTTTCGGCAGGGTCAGATTCTGAAGATTATCCGGTCGAAGGATGTCTACACGCAAGAGGATTTAGCCCACGAGCTGCAAGCCGTCGGCATAAGCGCCACTCAAGTCACGCTCTCGCGGGATATTCGCGAGCTGGGTCTTGCGAAAACCGCTAATGGCTATCGGCCGATGCCGGCGGAATCGTCGGGGCCAACGCTCGAAGACCGCGTGAACGAGCTGCTCCAGGATATTCGGATTGCTCAAAATCAGGTCGTACTCAAGACTTCGCCGGGAAGCGCGAACGCTCTGGCGGTGGTTCTGGATCGCGAGCAATTGGAAGAAGTGGTTGGCACACTCGCGGGAGACGACACGGTATTGATCATCACGCCCGATAACGAGTCGGCGCAGAAGCTGCGGCAGAAATTGATTAGCTTCATCTCCGGGTAGAGTGCCGCGTGTAACGAGATATGATTTAGGATCGAGGACGGATTTATGGGAACATCGCGGCGCACGTTTATGAAATCGGCGGCTCTGGGCAGTTTGAGTTCGGCGTTCGGCGCGGAAACTAACCACGCTCAGTTGCCTAAACGCACATTGGGCCGAACGGGCGCGAAGGTTTCGATCCTTGCTTTTGGATGCGGCAGCCGATTTTTGATGTATAACGACGACCAGGCGATTGAGGCTTTGAACCACGCACTGGATCTCGGGATCACCTACGTAGATACGGCTTACGCATATGGCGACGGCGTTAGCGAAACTCGCGTGGGCCGAGTTATGAAAACGCGCCGCAACCAGGTTTGGCTTGCGACAAAAGTTCCCGACAGAAACGGGGACGATGCGATGCGGCGGATTGAAGGCAGTTTGAAACGCCTTCAAACCGATCACTTGGACCTTATTCACATCCACAGCCTGACTACCGCGGACGATCTGGCCAAAATAGAAGCGAAAGACGGAGTGTTCAACACGCTGGTCAAATTGCGCGAGCAGAAGGTAACGCGAGCTATAGGCATCACGAGTCATACTGATCCCGTTGTGCTGCGCGCGGCGCTCGAGCATAACGATTTCGATTGCACGCAGATGGCGCTGAATGCGGCGAGAGCCGGCATGGCTAATACGCCAAACGGATTTGGTATGCACCTAATGGAACAGAGCTTCGAAACATTGGCTCTGCCGGTTGCCAAGAAGAAGAACCTGGGAGTGATTGCGATGAAAGTCTTCGCGCAGGAGGGCCTGTCAGGAAAAGCGCCAGCGGAAAAATTGATCCGTTACTCTCTTTCGCTGCCTGTCAGCGCGGCGGTAATTGGCATGCCGAAGCTCGATTTCATCGCCGAGAATGTTCAAATCGCGAAGAACTTCAGGCCGCTTTCAACTGATGAAATGAGTGCGATGGCGAGCGAGTTGTCCGCCGCGCATAAAGTGAGCCTTGACCGCTTTTTCGCGAATCACATAGACTGCTAAATCGCAGCGCCGCCTGACAAAATTCATGCTCCCGAAAATCGTGATCTTCGGCAGCTTGAACATGGATTTTGTGGTTCAAGTTCAGCGGCTGCCAGCGCCGGGCGAAACTGCGCTCGGCTCGAACTTCCAAATGGTTCCTGGGGGCAAGGGAGCAAACCAGGCCTGCGCGGTGGGGCGAGTCGGCCAAGGCACTGTGGCGGCCTGCATGGTGGGGCGGGTTGGATACGACCTCTTCGCCGACCATCTCAAAGCCAGCTTATCAGGAGCGGGTGTAGATGTTGGCGCGGTGCATGCAACGAAATCGGCTCCAACAGGTATTGCGTTGATCTGGGTTGACGCAGCAGGCCAGAATTCGATTGTGGTGGCTTCGGGTGCAAATTTTTCGATGAATCCGGCGGAAGTCGAGTCATTCGGCAACGTATTTGCGGGCGCTCGATTTGCGCTGTTTCAGCTCGAAACGCCTTTACCGGTCGTGGAATCGGCGGTGCAATTGGCGAAGCGGCTCGGTGTGAAGACAATTCTCGACCCAGCGCCTGCGAGGCAACTCTCAGAGGAATTGGTTGCTTCCATAGATATCCTCACGCCGAATGAAACGGAGGCTTCTTTACTGCTTGGCGGCGACGACTTACGAATCGACCTCGAGAGCGCGTCGGAAATGGCGAAGCAACTGCTCGCGAGGGGGTGTCAGGCAGTCGTTTTGAAGCTTGGCGCTCTCGGTTGCTGCTACGCTGACCGGCAAGTTGAGTACCACGTGCCCGGATTTCCAGTCGACGCAGTCGATTCGACCGCGGCGGGAGACGTCTTCAACGGGGCGCTCGCGGTAGCGCTGGCCGAAGGGCGTGGGGTTCCAGCCGCGCTTCGCTTCGCCAACGGCGCCGCAGCCCTTTCCACGACAAGGCGAGGCGCTCAATCGTCGGTTCCGATTCGCAGGGAAGTAGATGCGTTTCTCAAGTCCTGCGCATCGTAAACGACATAGTCGCGATTTGCAAATACAGGCTTTATTCCTTTGATCGCGTGTTTCCGTTTCAGGGCATAGTAGTCGATCGGCAGCGAGAGCATGTCTTCCAGTCGCGCCGCTGTGAATTTACCGTCCATAGTTTGTTCGAACCGCGGATACCACTCGTCAGCGAAGGATTCGAAATAATTCACTTGGCCGCCACTTTTCCAATCCGCGTAGAGAGCGCGTTCCGAAAGAGCGCGAAAGATGCCCGGAAAAGGTTCATGACCGGCATCCGGAAACAGAAACATGGAACTACCCCAGGTGTTTTTTTTTGCCCAGAGCGCAACCTCTGTGATAGAGCGTTTGTCGATTGTTGGATAATTTGAGACACCCGCCCACGCGGGAATCGCAAAGGTCGCTGCAACTGGCACAACGAGTGTAAGCGCGCGCAGCAATTTGCGGTCGAAAAACACGACAAAGAGTCCAGCCAAAGCGGCGAGCAAAACCCAGACACCGAATGCTTGAAGAGCAAGCCGATCGCGGATTACAAACAGATCGAAGAGGCGGACCTTGATAGGCAGCGCTATAACCACGAGAAACCAACCAATGGCTTCGAACAGGCGGCGCTCTCTGGCGGCCTTCACGGCGGCCATGCCGCACGCCACCGATGCCATGACGACCGTATAAAGAAGCGCGCGCGCGGGCTGGAATTGCGGCGTGATCGCTAAGTGAAGGCGTTCCAGCATCAGGTACGAGAGCGGCACACACAGAACGCCCCCGATCGGCAAGCAGAGGAAAAACCAGCGCATCTCACGCCGCAAATCGCGCCAGATGCGGCTCGTCGCCCAAAGCGCGCACAAACATAAGCCCGTGTAATGCCAAATGTCGACAGGAGCCCAGAGCGAAACCCAAGAGTACCTTGTGCGGAAATGTTGAAGCTCGATCATGTGTTCGCTCAAGCGTCCGAAGAAGTTTTGCGTCTCGACCATGTCGGGCTGCAGTTGGGCAAGGTTGGCCAGCAAGAGACAGGCGATGCAGAATACGAGCAGCAGCGGCTTCCATCGCCTACGCGCCTCGCGATCGCAAATAAATGCGAGAAATACGATGCCCCAGAACGGAGCGGACGTAGGCGGATGATAAAGAAAAGCCAAACCGCCGGCCAATCCCGCGAGCAAAATCTGCCGGTGCGCAAGCAACCCTATCGCGAGTAGAATGAGGCCGAAAGCGAATCCGCGGGGAACCGGTTCGTACTCGACTACCAGCACGGCCGGCCCGAGCAAAGAAGCGCCGAGATTAAGCAGTGCGGCGATGAGCAGGGCGAATGCTGGTGGAATACCAACTGAGGTCGCAATCAGGTAAGCTCCGAGCATCGCGGCCGCGCGAAACAGAAGCTGTTGTCCCACAAGCGCCTGTTCGAAGTCTAGATGCGCTGTTTTGTGGAGCGCAAGTGTCACCTCGTCGTAGATGGTGAACGCGATGTGTGGGCGTGTGGCAACGATGTCTCGGGCTAGAAAGCCTGGATCGTCCAGGCGTTCGAGCATTGGAAGATAAATCTGCGTGTCCGATTGAAGATAGGTGTGTCCTGGAAAATAACGGAATCCGAGCCAAGTGAAAGCGGCGATGCCGAAGCCTATCAGGATTGCACGCGCAAGCCACATTTATTGCGCCGGCGTCTTTTGTAATTGCTCTTTGGCCCATTCCCAATCGGGGCTCAACTGCACGGCCTGGGCAAGCGCCTGGCGAGCTTCCGAATTCTTCTTCACCTTTCGGAGCGCAATCCCCTTCCACACATAAGCGTCGCTCAACTTCGGATTGAGCGCAATCGCCTTGTCGAAGTCTTTGAGCGCGAGATCGACACCGCCCCCAAAGCTTTCGGGCAGATAGTAATTACCGACCCCACGGCTCACATAGGCAAGCGCGAGATTGGGATCGAGTTGAAGCGCTTTGTTCACCTCGTCGCGTGCGCATTGCCCGTACTTCATGCCCCCGAAAATCGGGTTTGCAGGAATGACCTGCCCGCACAAGTCGCCGAGCAGCCTGTGATATTCGGCATCGTCAGGCCTCGAATCAACAGCTTTCTTGGCCGCATCCATGCCCGCTTCGGCGTAGTCCTCGGCCTTCTTCTTGTCACGTTGTTCCATTGAAAGTTCGGCGGCGTAAGAATAGGCGAGCGCCAACTGGTATTGCATATCCGGTGTGCCGGCCGGCGTTGCGTGCATCTTCAAACGATTAATAACCTGGTCAAGCGCGGTGCGGTCCTGCCGGTCGCGAGCACTCTGTAGCTCCGAAACCAGGGAGCTGGTCGCCAGCAGTACGGCCATGGCGCCTGGCGCGAAGAAGAAGTAAAGCTTATGCAGTTTCATCGATCAACTCCAATTATCATCTGAAGCTGACAGCTGATAGCCAGCGCCTGCGCTCATAGCCTCGCTACCTCCCTATCCACAAACAGAAAGTAAAGCGCCAACACGCAGACCAGAACGCCCGTCGCTGCAATAATCGACGGAGCGGACGTTTCCTTGATGAGAATTCCGCACAGCACACTTCCGATGGGCATGCCGCCGCGGAACGCAACATTGTAGACACTCATCACGCGTCCGCGGAGAGCGTCGCTTACATAGGTTTGGACGATTGAAGAATTTAGCGCAAACACGATCATCAGTGCAATGCCCGCGCCGAATAAGGCGACGAGACTCCAAGGCAGACGTCTCGAGAGCGCAAAGGCCGAGATGCAGATGCCCAAAACAATCATTCCCCGCAACGACCGGCGCGCCATTCCGGTTTCGCTTCGGGCGGCCGCAATCAGAAGCGCTCCTAAAACCGAGCCCGCGCCGTATATTGACAGCAGAACGGTGAAGGTGGTTGCATTGCCGTGGAACACGTCTCTCGCGAAGACGGGAAGAAAGGTAGAGAGCGGATAGACAAGCAGAGTCATCCAGAAGGCGAGCGCAATCATGCCAGTCATTCCAGCGCGATGGCGGATGGCGCTGATGCCCTCGCGCATGCTGGCCAAAACGGACGGATGCACCTTTTGCGGAACAAATTTTACATGGATCGCGAGCAGCGAGGCGATAACTGCCAGGAATGAAAGCCCATTCAATCCGAAACACCAGGCCGCGCCCAGTTTCTCGAGCGCGACGCCGCCGAGCACAGGACCCAGCACGCGAGCAACATTGAATTGAATGGAATTGAGCGCAATGGCATTCTGAAGATTCGTCGCTTCCACCAGGCTTGGCACCAGCGCCAGATAAGCGGGTCCGCCAAACGACTGCGCTGTCCCGCTGACAAACGACAGGCAGAGAATCTGCCAGACATGCACTTTGCCGATCGCAACGAGCGCGGCGAGCGTGAAGGCGCTGGACATTTGCACAAACTGAGAGGCGAGGAGAATGTCGCGGCGGTTCTTTCGGTCGGCGATGACGCCCCCGAACAGCGAGAACAGAAAGATAGGTATTTGTCCGCAGAACGTGTCTAGCCCAAGGTAGACAGCAGAGTTGGAGAGCTGGTAGACCAGCCATGCCTGTGCAACCAGCTGCATCCACGTCCCGATGCTCGAGGTGCACGCCCCCATCCACATCAGACGGAAGTCGCGGTACCCGAATGCACGAAAGACGCGCTGGAACAAGCCTAATACTTTCTTTCTTCGAGCATTCGGTTGGAGTCGGCGGCTTAGGCCTCAAGGAATCGGAACCCGGCGTTCTATAAGATGAACGAGGTTGCCATCACGATCTTTGAAAAACACCAGCCGATTCCCCTGGTTCTCGTACGGCGCTCCCGTGAACTCAACGCCTTTGCCGCGGAGGTCATCGAACGCCGCATTGAAATCCTCGACAGAAATCGCGATGTGCCGGAGACCAGGTGTTCTTGAAGTCGCTTCGGGAGTAGGCCCTTCGGAGGGAATTATCTCAACGAGGCCGCCGCTTTCCGCGCGGACAAAATAATTTCCTTGATACTCGTACGTGTGGTGAAAGCCCAACGTTGCGACGTACCACTCGGCAAGCGCTTTGGGATCAGGTGAAGCGATCGCGAAGTGTTCTATCCCTGTGAACATCAACGATCGAGTTTATCAGTAGACGCTGCGAACGAGCCGATCACCCAATTGCCGGTGGCCTTTGAGACAAACCTTTACACCCGTGCTACATTTGCTGACTGTTGCGCTGAACCTTTGCGGAGATTCTAGAGTGTGAGTGATCGCCGGTGGCGGTCGAAGCCCGGAGTCTTCCGTAGAAGAGAGAACTATTCGTTCAACGAAGTTTTTCGGCGGCCTATCCCCACTATCCCCAAACCCCGCCGGAGAGCACCTCCAGGAGGTGAGCCAGGCCTCGAGTCCGGTTCACTTCCTGGAGGCAGACTTGCCCTGTGAGGCAGATGACGGCAGTTGGCAAGTCTTTACGAAAGGTCTCGATACAACAAGAGTTAACATGGCTGATTACAATAACGTTGCCATTAAGAATGACCCTTCGGCTGCGGATGATAGCTGCGCTAAAACAGAGGACGGAACTTCTGTGCGGCGTGTATTGATTGTGGATGACGATGCGGAACTCGGAGAGCTCCTCGGCGAATATCTGGCGAATGAGGGTTTTACTCTCGAATTCGCGCAAGATGGAAACACTGGTCTGCGAAGAGCGCTAGCGGGCGGTTACTCTCTTGTCGTATTGGATGTAATGCTCCCGGGACTGAACGGATTTGAAGTGTTACGGCAGCTTCGTACGCAGTCCTCCGTTCCCGTGCTCATGTTGACCGCCCGTGGCGATGATGTCGACCGGATTGTCGGATTGGAGATTGGCGCCGATGATTACTTGCCGAAACCCTTTAATCCGAGGGAACTGGTGGCGCGCGTGCATGCTGTCTTGAGACGCATGCCGTTAAAACCAGAGAACGCGTCTCAAGGAGGCGACTCACTGGTGGTAGGCGATGTTGAGCTGGACGCAAGAGCCAGAATGGTGCGCCGGTCCGGTGAAATTATCGAGCTGACCACAGCGGAATTCGATCTCTTGCGTGTCTTGCTGCAGCAGGCTGGCCGGGTGGTTCCGCGCGAGCAGCTATTTCAGGACGTGCTGGGGCGCGAATTTGCAGTTTTCGATCGCAGCATCGACAATCACGTAAGCAGTCTGCGGCGTAAGTTGGGTGCGCGCGTCAATGGCGTGGACCGCATCAAATCGGTTCGAAACGTCGGGTATCAGTACGCGATTGTGACAGACTCGGTCTAGGGCGCTCGGGTGCGTAGTCTTTTCATTCGGATCTTTCTCTGGTTCTGGGCCGCAACGGTTTTGCTGGACGCTGTCCTGATCGGCACTGTTTACGTCACCGAACCCGAGATACAGCCTCCGCACTTTAGAAGCTTGGCCCGGAGCTTTCTCGCCCTTTACGCCAAGAACGCCGTCGCCGCCTATGAACAGGGCGGGTGCGGGGCCATGAATAGCTTTATTGCACGGGAAGATCCGTTTCCGGATTCTGATCTTAGGCGGATTGTGACCGATGCAAGCGGGCATGGGCTGTGCGGCGCGGAAGTTGACCCAGCACTGGCCGAGGCATCGCGCCACAGGGCCGCCGTTTCAGGCCCGCTTCTGCGGCGCGACAGAACGCTCGTGACGGCCACTCATGCGGCGGGACCGTCGGGTAAATCATATGTTCTTTTGTTCGAGCTGCCGCGTCTGCGGCCGCCTCGATTCGCGGTCCCGGCGAGCACGTGGGTTTTGCGAGCTCTCGCGCTATTACTGACGGCAGGCATCGTGTGCTATGGTTTGGCGCATCATTTTGCCAGTCCTGTTCGCCGTCTTCGAGCCGTCGCCCGCCGGTTCGCGGCCGGCGATTTGAAGGCACGTTTGGGGAAGGATCCATTGCTCAAACGCCGCGATGAACTGGCGGAACTGGGCAAGGAATTCGATCAGATGGCTCAACGAATCGACCTGCTCGTATCGCGTCAAGAACAAATGCTCGAGTCGCAGCGCCGCCTTTTGGGCGATATTTCGCATGAACTACGGTCCCCATTGACACGTTTGGCGCTGGCGTCTGGATTACTGCAGCGCAAGGTCGGCGAAGACGCGAAACCGCTTCTAAGCCGCATCGATCGCGAATCGGAAAGACTAAACGTTTTAATAGGCCAATTGCTGACGCTGGCGCGGCTGGACGCCATTCCGAAGCCTGACGCGCTTGAGCCGGTAGATTTGAACGCGCTGCTTGAGGAGATCGTCAACGACGCCGCATTTGAGGCCGTAGCGCGCAATGTGCAGATTGAGTTCGTCGCTTCGAGTAAATGCGTGTTGCAGGGCGCCGGCGAATTGCTGCGGAGTGCCTTTGAAAACGTGCTGCGCAACGCGATCCGTTACACGGCTGAAAGCACCGCGGTTGTGGTGGAACTGGAATGCAATTCGAAGCTGATCTCGGTGACGGTGAACGACCATGGGCCGGGTGCTCCAGAGAAAGATTTGCCGCATCTTTTCGAGCCGTTCTACCGGGTTGCGGAGGCACGCGACCGGCAAAGCGGTGGAACTGGACTCGGTCTCACGATCGCAGAACGCACGGTTAAACTCCACGGCGGCAGCATGGAAGCGCTGAACCGTCCGAAAGGCGGCCTTTCCGTCTGCTTGAGCTTTCCTGTGGGCGTCGTGGCAAAACTTGAACCGCAGGTCGGTTCAAGCGAACTGCAGGCGCCTAGGCTGATGAAACCGGTGTAAAGGCGACGTGCTGCGAAGACCGCCCCCTCGCGGTCGCGGCTCGGTTAGGAATATCAATCGTTTGGGCACGCCGTGTTCAGAGCGGGCATTTTTTCACGGCTTCTTGCGGTCGCGGCTCGGTTACGCTGTCAGTTCGATGAAACGGGTGATAGCCGCGCGGATTTCGGCTTCGTGCCGCTCGCGGTTTGCGGCCTTGGGAGTGATCTCTACGAATTGCGCTCGTGGGATCGCCTCCGCGATCTGCTGACCGCAAGCTAGTGGATGAATGGGATCTTCCGCGTGAGCCAGCACGAGCGTCGGCTTCTCCATGGTTTTCCAGGTAGATCGATCACGGCTCGGGGCATCGGCTGGAACACGCTCGAGGCGGGCGACTCCATCATCGGCGCGCGAGCTGTCGAATTGACTCAGCAACGATCGGGCTGTGTCCGGAAATTGACGAGAAAGCGAGCTGTAGGTTTCGGACCTTGCAAATTGTTCTCGTCCGCTCTTGGCGCCGTAATCTCGAATGGCTCTCGCAACCTCGAAGTAAAGCGCGGCGGCTTGCATGGGACCGTCGCTCCACGCGGGGCGTGTTAAGACCAATGCCCGGACAAACTGTGGATGAGAAAGCGCAAAATTAAGGGCAATTCCCGCACCCATCGACAAACCGCCGAGGATGAGTCGGGAAAGTTGAAGATGTTCCAGCAAGGCGAGCAAATCGCCGGCAAAGCTAGAGAACAAGAGATGCTCTTCGTCACCTACTGGGCTTGCGCCATGAGCGCGGGTATCCATCGCGATCAGCCGTACGCCGGGAATCGGGCCGAGAAGGTCGAATGTTTGTTGAAGATCGGCTCCCAGGCCATGTTGGAAAAGAAACGGAGTTCCGTAACCGGACTCTGCATAAGCGAGTTGCAGCTCATCACGCCGAAATGTGGAGCGTTTCATCGCGCAAGAGCCGCTTGTTCGAATTTTCTACGCACGAATTCGACGGCTTCGCGCGCGTGTGCCTCTTCAAACCCATGGAGCACCAACGGGGCCGCGTACCCTGAGCGCAGGAGCAATTCAAGATAAAGATCCCAATCCAATTCTCCGTGCCCCGGAATGCGGCTTGTTCGTTCCTCCCGAACAAATTCCTTGCCATGCGCCAAAGCGATATCGGGACCGACAAGATCGAAGGCCTCGGCCAACACATCGCGTTGCGGCAGATCGGACTTGCCGGCCAGTATATTGGCGGCATCGAACAGCACGCGCAGGCGAGGCGAACGGATTTCGTCCAACAGCTTCCGGGCCTTTCTCGCGTCTGACATCACATTCCCTGGCTCCGGTTCGACCGCGAGAGTTATTTCAAACGGTTCGGTGATCCATAGAGCGAGGGCGATGCTTTCCAGCATTTCGTCCCACGCGGCGGGAGTCGAGTTATCGGGATGCTCGCGCCACATGTTGGTTGGGTCTCGCGTACCAGTGGAGAGCGTGATGATGGATGCCTCGAGTGTCTTACACGCACTCGCTAAAATGCCAAGACGACGGAGATGAGCATCTCTGTTTTCGCGATCGGGATCGATCAGGTTAAACGTTCCAGAGACCGCCGCGATTTCGATGCCAAGCCGGGTTGCGGCAGCATGGAGCCGCTCTAAAAGTGAGGATTCGATTGTTTCGGGCAGCGTCGGAAGACCTAGGCATGTGAAATTGAACTGCACACACCGAAGCTGCAGCGCCGCCACTTCGTCGAGGACTACTTCGAACGTAGGACGGGGAAACGTTTTGGCGAAGATACCGAGGGGAATCATACTGGACCGGTCACTTCATCAAGCCGGATCCAACGTCCTGTCTCGACTGATCGCGCAGTTGCGGCGAGCGCCCGCATGTTTTCCACTCCGTCGATGATTGAAGCTCCCTTTTGAGGCAGTCCGTCCAAAATTACGCCGGCAAAGGCCTCGAGTTGAAGCCGATAGGAATCGGCGTCGGCACCGAGCACGCGCCGGTAGCTTGCATCCTTGGCCGAAAAACATTCAATTTCTCCCGCCTTGCGATACCAGGGCAGATGCAAACGGCCCTGAACGCTGCCGCCTTCTCCAAACACGTGAACGCCCTGCTGGAAGTCGGCTCTCGCCGGAATAATGATGGCGAGGGTGCCGAGGCATCCGCTCGAAAATTCAAGGCTAATGGCCCAATGATGCGCTCCGGCCGATTCTTTCCAACGGGCCTGAAGAGACGAAATAGGACCGGCAAGAAATCGAACCGTGTCGAACGCGTGGCTGCCGTGAGTGAGCAGAAAATACCTGCGTTTGTCGGCTTTGGGGTCTTGGCTTGGCTGGCGCCGTTGCGCGCTTCGGACGGGAATCGGCTGCAGATTGTCGGTCATGGTGTATCGCGCAACGGAATCGCAATACCAGCCATGAAACACAGATATTGCGCCAAGTTCCGCCTCGATAAAGTCTCTTGCGAATGCCAGAGCCGGGTCAAATCGGCAATTGAACCCAATCTGGAGTACGAGAGAAGTTTTTGCGGCTGCTTGTTTCAATCGTTCACATTGATCGACGTCGAGACCAAGCGGTTTCTCCACGAGGACATGTTTGCCGGCGGCTACAGCCTCGAGCGCAAGAGGCACATGAAAGACGTCCGCGGTACCAATAATGATGGCTTCTACATTCGGATCCGCCAACATCCGCTCGTATGCTGTATATGTGACGCGTGGCTGGTGTACTGCAGCCATTCGATCGAGCAGGTCCTGCGCCACGTCGCATAAGGCGTACAATTCGGTGTTTCGCGCGCGCCGGCAGGCCTCAAGGTGGGCAAACTGCGCGATTGGTCCCGCGCCGATGACACCGACGCGAAGAAGCCGTGCCGCCTTATCCATGTCCGACTCCGCGATTGTACCGTGTGAGTCGAAGTTGTCAGGGGGCCGCTTGCTGGCGCGCGCGGTTCTGAACCGCGACCATCAGGGAGCGGATGTGTGCATGTCTCTCAGGACGGCGAGGTCCTTCGTGACTTGTGTCCACGCTTTATGATGCTTCTTAGTTGTGATGGGAGCGTTCGGATCGGTGTAGAAGTCGAGGATGTCCTGCTTTAGGCCAGGGGTCACCGGCTGACCCGGATCGGCAGCGATCGTATGGAGGAGCCTGGCGTAGGTTTCGTCCGTCAGCGCATAAGCACCGGGGCGGCTCTTCTCGCCCGTGTCCAAATCGCGGTTTGGGATTGGCTGCGCCAGCTGAGATGTTGTCGCCAATTGCTGGAGCATGCCTCTGTACATCTCGATAGCGCGATTCAGGCTTTTCACGTAGAGATCTTGAGTATCCTTTGTCGGGATCTTGATGGCGAGATCCGAGAGCGGTCCAACCTTAGGCAGAATGCGAATCAGCAGAGCGGTTAGATGCGTCGTGACGCTGGGCTTATGGCGATAACTATTCCAGACGGTCTGGAAATCTGCCCGCGCGATGTAGTCGAGGAACGCTTGAAATTGGGCGTCGGGAATATCCGGCGGAAAGTCGTTCCTGTGAATGACGGTTTCGGCGTGGGCGATGCGCGGCAGGAAGCTTCTCACAGAGCTTCGATAAGAGCGGATTGCCGGGCGTCCGGGGCCCAGGAGATTGTGCAAGGGGATCGAATAGGTTTCCACGAAGGCTTGAGCGAGCAGACGTCTGGGCACCCGGAGACCTATAAACCGCAGGTACGCGCCTGGCGCGAAGCGGTCGTGGCTCAACTGATCGATGTCAAACGCAAATTCAGTGCGGACATGAGCATGAGGATTCTCGTCGTACGTAACGGAGGAACCGTACTTTTTTTCGAGTTTGGGGAAGGCGATGGCGGTGGCTGGATTAATGGCGTCGTGATGCCCCACGTTATCGCCAATGTAGTGGGACAAGGCTCCCAGGGCGAACGCATACTCATTGACATTTTGTGCATCTCGGAGAAGGTTGGTGATGAAATCGCCCGAGCGGACGTAGTGGGTCAGGTTGCTAAAAAAACGATTGCCAAAGGGATAGTAACCCAGGTCCTGAATTGCACAGCCACCATAAGCGTAGGCATGTGCTTCCTGCAGGTTCGCGGCTGTTGTTTGGGGAAACCTCTTTTTCAGGAGCGGTTCGAGCAGGTCTTTCCAGGTGAGATCGATTAGTTGCTCGTGAGTGAAAACGGAATATGCAGGAGCCGCTTCACGGATGCTGCAGAGCAGGCACGGAACGAGCAACACACGGAGGACGTTATGCAATTACACATCGTAACGAACGTCTCGATTAGAGAAGCGCACCGATAATTGCGCCGAACAAGAGTGGGCCAATGTGAGCGGTGGCTAAGGCTACGCCTCCGGCGCCTGCAACGAAACCGATGATTGGGAGACCCGTCAGGAGCGATGCCAGGAAAAAGAGCGCAACACCAAATAGAATCGCGGGCAGGAAAACGGCCAGGAGAGCGTTCGATACGGTGCCTGCTTTGCGGCCGCCAACAAAGCCGGCGATCAAGGGTCCGACGATGGGCAGCCAGAACAACAGAATCGATAACACAAACATCCAAACGATTGCGCTGCTCACGCTTCCGGGACGTTCGGCCATCCGAATAGTTTCGCACGGACAGGACGCGTTTCGAGTGGATGGAGCGTTCTAAAGAGGCGCCCGAAGCAGCCATTTCCTGCTAAAATAGAGGGGTACGGACACCCCGGAAAGATCCATCTTTTGTAATAACTTGCGAGCGAAATGACTCCACGGCGCCAGCGTCTTAGCGGCATCTGGACCGTTCGCCTTTTTAGCAAGCAGCACGCCCGGTCTGGATGGCCGTGTCACAGAAGTATAGGAGTTTCATTTGGCTGACCAAGACGAACCGACCCCACCCCAGCAACCGCCCAAGAACGGAAGCGGTGGAGCACCGCTTTTCCCGCCCGGCGATAACCAGAAGCTGATTCCCATCAACATCGAAGACGAGATGAAGCGCTCGTACCTCGATTACGCGATGAGCGTCATCATTGGCCGGGCGCTGCCGGACGTGCGGGATGGCCTAAAACCCGTTCATCGCCGGATTCTCTATGGCCTCCACGAAATGGGGCTGCACTTTAACCGGCCCACGCGCAAGTGCGCCAAGATTGTGGGGGAAGTACTGGGAAAGTTCCACCCGCATGGCGATGCCCCGGTGTACGACTCGCTGGTGCGTATGGCGCAGACGTTTTCGATGCGCTACCCACTCATCGACGGGCAGGGAAACTTTGGATCGGTGGATGGTGATCCTCCCGCGGCAATGCGTTACACCGAAGCGCGGTTGTCGCGCATTTCGGATACTCTGCTCGAAGACATCGACAAAGAAACTGTCGATTTCCGGCCCAATTACGACGACAGCGAGGTTGAGCCGGAGGTTCTTCCCACTCGCGCGCCCAATCTGTTGATCAACGGCGGCTCGGGCATTGCAGTTGGCATGGCCACGAACATTCCACCGCATAATCTGAAGGAGATTGTCGACGCGACCATCGCTTTGGTCTACGACTCTAAAACATCTTTGGCGAAGGTCCTCGAAATGGTTCCAGGACCGGACTTCCCGACTGGCGGCTTCATTCTAGGACGTCAGGGAATTGTCGATTACTACAGCAAAGGGCGGGGGAGTTTGAAGCTTCGCGCTCGCGCAGCGACGGAAAAAATCGGCAAGGATCGGGAAGCGATCATCGTCACGGAGATCCCATTTCAGGTGAATAAGTCGCGGCTTATTGAGCAAATCGCCGCGCTGGTGGCCGACAAGAAAATCGAAGGCATTTCGGATGTCCGCGATGAAAGCGATCGCGACGGAATGCGGATCGTAATCGAGCTGAAGCGTGGTGAGCAGGCCGAAATCGTCTTGAACAACCTGCACAAGCATACGCAGATGCAGATCAATTTCGGCGTCATCATGCTCAGCATCGTAAACGGACAACCGCGCGAGCTTGGCTTAATAGACGTCATAAAGCGGTTCATCGACCACCGCCAAGATGTGGTTCGCCGCCGCACTGACTACCTGCTGCGCAAGGCGCGCGATCGCGAGCATCTTCTGCTTGGGTTTAAGCGGGCGCTCGATCATCTCGACGAAGTGATCCAAATGATTCGCGCCGCAAAGACTCCCAAAGAGGCTCGCGAAAGCCTGATCGGACGGTTTGAATTCACCGAGAAGCAAGCGCAGGCCATCATTGAGCTGCAACTCCAGCGCCTCACCGGTATGGAACAGCAGAAAATTATCGATGAGCTCGCCGAAATTCAACGGATGATCGGCGAATATCTGGAGATTCTCGGATCGGAAAAGGTGCTGCGCAATCTGATTGTCAAAGAACTGAAGGAGGTCCAGAAGGATTTCGGCGACAAGCGCCGCACGGAGATTATCGAGGACACGGGCGAAATCCGGCTGGAGGATCTGGTACAGGTGGAAGACGTAGCCGTCACGGTTTCGCGCGGCGGCTACTTGAAACGCACTGCGGTCGATACCTACAGGCGCCAATCGCGCGGAGGCAAAGGCCGAATTGGGATGGGTACGCGATCCGAGGATATGGTCGAGCACCTGCTGATCGCCTCGACGCACGCCTATCTGTTGCTGTTCACTAATAAGGGACGGGTCTACTGGTTGAAGATCTACGAGATTCCCGACGCCAGTACTGCCAGCAAAGGCAAGCACATTTCAGGTCTGATCAACCTGCAGCCGGATGAAGAGGTGAAGGCGTTTCTTGCGGTCAAAGATTTTGTGCAGGGCCAATACATAATCATGGTGACCAAGAACGCCGTCATCAAGAAATGCGAGCTGACCGAATTTGATAATCCCAGGTCGGCGGGCATTATCGCAGTGGCGCTCGACGACGGCGACGAGCTGCTTGGAGCTAAGATCACAAACGGCAACAATTACGTTTTCCTTGGCTCGCACGAAGGTATGGCAAGCCGCTTTAAAGAAGACGAAGTGCGGGCTATGGGACGGCCGGCGCGTGGCGTTAGAGCCATGGATCTGCGGGAGGGCGATTACCTGGTTGGAGTAGCCGCTGTAGAGGACGACTGGTTCATACTGAGCATCTCCGAGAATGGATTCGGAAAGCGTACGCCTTTGAAGGATTACCGGTTGACCGCCCGCGGCGCAAAGGGTGTCATCAACATGAAGATTACGCCCAAGATCGGTAAAGTGGTGGAAGTCCTGCCAATCAAAGAAAATACCGATCTGATGGTCATCACGTGCAACGGGCAGATCATTCGGGTGGATTCCGATCACATCCGTGAAACTGGCCGGTCGGCGCAAGGTGTACGCATCGTCAAAATGGCGGAAGACGACAAGGTGGCTGCAGCGTGTATCGTTCCTGAAGCGGCAGAAGAGGAAGAAAAGGGGCCTGAGCTGCCGCTGCAATAGCGCCGGACGTACTATGATATTTCTCTGATTGGACATCGGACCAAGGGGGAACATATCAATGCGTCTGATTCGGCTTTTCATCCTGGCTGCGGTTGCGTCTCTTTCATTGCTTGCGGCGCCTTCGCCTCAAGCTACGAGCAGCAAATCGACAAGCCCTGCGGCGAACACTCCGACGCAGAATAAGACTGCCAGCTCGGACAAGGTAAATCTTGTCGACATAAACTCTGCCACGGCGGAGGAACTCGATGCCCTACCCGGCATCGGCAAAGCTTATTCGCAAAAGATCATCGCGAACAGGCCGTATAAGACCAAGACCGAGCTTGTTCAGAAGAAGATTATCCCGTCGTCGACTTATAGCAAGATCAAAGACAAGATTATTGCTAAGCAAAAGTGAAGTGCAGAGATCTCGGCTGAGCGCCGGACGCAATCAATAGCGGGGCGGGGTTGCTGTTCCTGCATGCTACGCTTGTCGTTTCTTATGTCTGATAGGAAGCTTCAGGTCGTGCCGCTGGGAGGGCTTGGCGAGTTCGGCATGAACTCCATGGCGCTGCGCTATGGAGACGACATTATCGTTATCGACGCGGGAATGATGTTTCCTGACGCCGAACTGCTGGGTGTCGACATTGTGACTCCGGATTTCACATATCTGGAGCAAAACGCGCAGCATGTACGGGCATTGCTACTGACTCACGGGCATGAAGATCACATTGGGGGCGTTCCGTTTCTTTTAGGCAGCCTGAACCTGCCCATTTACGGCACTGAGTTTACGTTGGCTCTGGTGGAGCGCCGGCTCGAGGAGCACGAGCTGCTCACTAGCGCCAAGCTCAATGTCGTGAAGCCTGGTGACCGTATTCAAATCGGCCCGTTTGGGATCGAATTCATTCGCGTGACGCACTCGATCGTGAGTGCCGTGGCGCTGGCGATCACTACCCCGCTGGGCGTAGTCATCCACACAGGCGATTTTAAAGTCGATCCGACCCCGACGGATAACGAGTTGTTCGATCTCCACACTCTGGCCGACTACGGCAAACGCGGCGTTTTGCTGTTGATGTCGGATTCGACCAATGTCGATCGGCCGGGCTACACGGAAAGCGAGCGGGCAGTTCGTCCTCGCCTGGAAGAATTGTTCGCGAGGTGCGAGCAGCGGATCGTCATTTCGTGTTTCAGCTCGTCCATTCATCGCCTGCAACAGATTCTTGACCTTGCGGCGGAGTACGAACGGAAAGTTGCCTTTCTCGGGCGCAGCATGCTGAGCGTCACGGAGATTGCGCACAGTTTGGGCTTGTTGACCATTCCCGATTCGACGTTGCTACGGCCTCAGGACATCATGCAGATGGCTCGGGACAAGGTCGCTGTCATCGTATCGGGAACCCAGGGCGAGCCAATGTCTGCCATGTCGCGTGTCGCTGTGGATAACCATAAGAATCTGTATCTGGAACCGGGCGACACGGTTGCCTTGAGTGCGCGCATCATACCAGGGAACGAAAAACCGATTTTCCGCATGCTGAATCATATTGCGCGGCGGGGCGTGGATGTTGTGTACGGGTCGATGAATCCGCCCATCCACGTCTCGGGCCACGCGAGCGAAGAGGAGTTAAAACTGATTCTGAACCTGGTTCGGCCCCGCTATTTCCTCCCGATCCATGGAGAGTACCGGCAGCTTGCCAGGCACGCGCAACTCGC